>VGAL01000001.1 GCA_016870715.1 Actinomycetota bacterium
CGCTAGCGCTCGAAATCAACTTCGAGCACTTCAACCGTTACTGGCATGCCAACTTCGACCACCTCATTGGGGTGATCGATGTGCTTCCAGGAGAGTTCGCTGACGTGCACTAACCCATCAACTCCACCTAGATCTACGAATGCACCAAAGTTCACAATTGATGAGATGACGCCGGTACGAACTTGACCCTTTTGAAGTTGACTGAGGAAAGTAGTTCGGCTCTCAGATTGTGATTGCTCGAGGAATGCGCGCCGTGAGAGGACCACGTTATTGCGGTTCTTATCTAGCTCAATGATTCGAGCTTCAATCTCTTTACCTATATATGGAGTCAGGTCACGAACTCGGCGCATCTCAACGAGAGATGCTGGAAGGAAGCCACGGAGTCCAATGTCGACGATAAGTCCGCCCTTGACTACTTCGATGACTAGACCCTTAACAACTTCATCGCGCTCTTTCATTCCTTCAATGGTTCCCCAGGCGCGCTCATACTGGGCACGCTTCTTGGAGAGAATAAGTCGACCTTCTTTATCTTCTTTTGTGAGAACGAGCGCTTCAATACGCTCGCCTACTTTTACCAATTCGCTGGGATCGACATCATGGCGAATAGAAAGCTCGCGGGATGGGATTACACCCTCAGTCTTATATCCGATATCAACAAGGACTTCGTCGCGATCTACTTGGACGATTATTCCTTCGACGAGATCTCCGTCATTAAAATTCTTGATTGTTCCTTCGATGGCGGCGAGGAAATCAGCCGCGGTTCCGATGTCGTTAACTGCGATACTCAAGATGCTCCGTAGGTAGTGGATAGTAGTGAGCGGCTCTTTGACTAGCCGCGCTTGCGCCCTTTGCCCAAGCCGGAGAAGGCTACGCGGGAGCAGGCAATGGGGTCAATTTGGCGATTTTTCACCTATTAGTTGGCTCAGTTGGCTCAGTGGGCGGCGCTATCCCAAGTGGGGCCTGTGCCAATATTGACTGAAAGTGGGGCTTTAAGCGGGTATGCGCCTCCCATTTGGGTGCGCACAAGTTCTGCAACCTCGCTTGCCTCGTCGGGAGCAATCTCTAGGACCAATTCATCATGAACTTGTAAAAGTATCCGAGAACGTAATTTCTTTCTCGTCAATTCCGCATCTACCGCAATCATTGCAATCTTCATGATGTCGGCAGCGCTCCCTTGGATCGGTGCATTGAGCGCCATTCGTTCTGCCATCTCGCGTCGCATCCGATTATCGCTCTGCAAATCAGGTAGATATCGCTTCCGTCCGAAAATCGTCTCGGTGTACCCCTTCTTACGCGCTTCTACTACAACAGACTCTAAATACTCTCGAATACCGCCAAAACGTAAGAAGTATCTATTCATCAACTCCTGTGCTTGACTCGGCGAAATATCTAATTGCTGTCCAAGCCCAAATGCCGACAAACCATAAGCCAATCCATATGACATGGCTTTGACAGTTCTGCGCATCTCGGCATCGACTTCATTCGGCTTTACTCCAAATACCTCTGCACCGACCGTGGTGTGAAGATCTTCTCCTTGAGCAAATGCATCGAGCAATGCCGCATCATCTGAGAGATGAGCCATGATTCTCAATTCAATCTGGCTGTAATCGGCGGTCATGAGTGATTCATAACCATCGCCAGCGATAAAAAGATTTCTGATTCGCCTGCCCTCCTCGCTCCGAATTGGAATGTTCTGGAGGTTGGGATCGGTAGAAGAGAGTCGTCCTGTGGCAGTAACCATCTGTTGAAATGTGGTGTGTATCCGGCCATCATTTGCCACTTCCCTGAGCAGGCCCTCAACGACGCTCTTTAATTTAGTGACATCCCTCGAACGTAATATCGATTCGAGAACTGGATGCTTCGTACTCTCCATCAACCACGTAAGCGAATCGGCATCCGTGGTGTATCCAGTCTTAATCTTCTTAGTCTTAGGGAGCTTTAACTCGTTAAACAAAACTTGTTGTAGCTGCTTGGGTGAAGCAAGGTTAAATTCGTGGCCGACCGAATCAAAGGCGCTCTTCGCTGCCTTTTCAGCTTCTTCCTGAAAATACCCTTCAAGTTCCGCTGCCTCTTTTTCTGCGATTGCGATGCCCACTGATTCCATTCGCGCAAGCAACGTAAGTGTGGGCAACTCGATCTCTTCCAATACCTGGTTAAGGCCTGATTTCGCGCACTCATCTTTGAGGATTGGGTAGAGCTCAAGGAGATTTCGTGCATGCTCCGCCAACGCACCTGAAGAGGTTCCTGCATCGGTGGTGAAATCCAACTCCAAGCCCTCTGTCCTTTCGTTATTAGTCGGTGAATCTTTATTCAAGTACTTCGATATCACCTCATTAAGATCTGGCGTTCGTGCGCCAGGGTGAAGTAAGTACGCCATCAAGGCAATATCCCCCGTAATACCTGAGATGAAGGGGTCTAATCTCCGTAATAGTGCCTTTCCGTCAAAGAAAAGTTTTGGCGCAATTGATCTTTTTATCCAGGAGGAGAGAGCGGAATAGTCAGCGACAAATGCAAAATCGCCTTGTGCTACGCCAATCTGAGTTAGCTCGGAATTCACAGAGATTGCTGTGAGCGATCTGTTGTCAAGTTGCTCGAACGACCCCGACTCTGCAAAAACCTCTTTACTCTTTGGAGTTGAGCTTTCCAAGACAGGTTTGGGTAATCGCTCCTTGAGCGTTCGAAACTCCAATAAATCAAAGAGCTCACGAATCTTCGGATAATCGATATCTTTACGGAGTAAGTTGCTCAAGTCTTTTGGTAAGGGAACATTGCTATCTAATTGAGTTAACTCCCGATTGAGCAGCACCTGCGGGATATGTTCGCGTAGAGCCTGACCAACTTTGCCTGGAACTTGATCGACCTTTGCGATGAGCGCTGAAAGCGAGCCGTAATCGGCAATCCATTTAGTGGCAGTTTTTTCCCCTACTCCTGGTATCGATGGAAGATTGTCGCTGGGGTCGCCACGCAGCGCCGCAAAATCTGGATATTGCGCTGGTGTTAACCCGTATTTCTCCTCCACTGACTCCGGAGTCATCACGGCTAGTTCGCTGACGCCTTTCTTGGGATAAAGAACTGTGACTTCCGAACTCACTAGCTGAAAGGAATCTCGATCTCCTGAACAGATTTCAACGCGAAAGCCATCAGCGACTGCTCGCTTCGTCAGAGTCGCGATGACATCATCCGCCTCATATCCTTCGCGCTCGATATGGGTTATTCCTAAAGCTTCGATGATTTCGTGTAGCAAAGCCATCTGACTGCGAAATTCATCTGGAGTCTTCGAGCGAGTTGCCTTGTACTCAGGAAATTTCTCAGTACGAAAGGTCTTCCGTGAGACATCAAATGCGACGGCAATATGCGTGGGATTCAAGTCACGTAACAAATTGAGCAACATCGAAGTGAAGCCATAGAGCGCGTTGGTTGGTTGGCCGCTTGAGGTAGTGAAATTTTCAACCGGTAAGGCGTGAAAGGCGCGATATGCCAGCGAATGCCCATCAAGTAATAGGAGAGTTTGCGATGCACGCGAGGACATACGGCAAGGGTAGGACTGCGGAGGCAATAGTAGGAATATGATTAGCCCATGTCCGGAATCAACGAAGAGCAACTAGCCCAACTCAACGCTCGCGGTCGAGGCGCGCTCGATGAGAAAATGGGAATTGAGATCCTTGAAGCCAGCCCTGAGCGTTTGGTCGGACGAATGCCAGTCGAGGGCAATACTCAGCCATTTGGCTTACTTCATGGTGGAGCAAGTGTCGTGCTTGCCGAAAGCCTTGGCTCTATCGGAGCTCACCTCCACGCAGGGCTTCATCGACGAGTAGTTGGGGTCGATATCAACGCCACCCACCATCGATCAGCCAAATCGGGATATGTCACCGCTGTGGCCACCGCTATCTCTCTCGGCCGAACATTGGCCAGCTATAACGTAGAGATCTCCGATGATCAGGGAAAAAGAACCTGCACCGCTCGAATCACCTGTCTCATTCTCGCCGACTGATTGTCGTAATTTCACCCGCCCCTGGGTACGCTACCGACCAGTATTAAGCTGATTGATCACGACCCTGGGGAGCCCTATGCGCAAGAAGAGGTTCGGCGCATTAATGATGTTTGCAACCATCGCAACGACCCTCTCATGTTTGGGGTTCGGTTTCGGCGCTACCGGCGCTGCTTCAGCAGCTACGCCAACATTTATCCAGGGAACTCTTATCGATACCGAGAAGAATCCACTTCCAGGGGTAGGCATCTCTGCCACTGGACCCAATAATTTTTCTTCGACCTCAATCACCGATTCTTCAGGGAAATGGCAGATCGAAGTCCCGGTAGCGGCAGTTTATGAAGTCTCGATCAATCAAGAGCAACTACCGGATGGTCAAGCCCTTACCGATCCCACTCGAGCAACTATCAAAGCCAATGTCATCTCGCTTGGCTTTAATGTCACAATTTTATTTCCGATTGGTCCGGGAGTGGAAAAGGCCTCCGATCTTGAGCGAGGTGCCCAACTATTAGCGGACGGTCTCATTCTTGCGCTGGTAATTGCTCTGGCTGCCCTGGGATTAAACCTGGTCTTTGGCACGACGGGATTAACCAACTTTGCCCATGGTGAACTTCTTACCCTCGGTGGCCTCCTCACCTATTACTTAAGTGCGATTGTTGGCCTTAAGGTTATTTTTGCAGTACCAATTGCAGTCTTGCTCTCAGCCTTCATTGGCGGCTATCTCCAAGACAAGGTTCTCTGGCAACCACTTCGCCGCCGTGGCACCGGACTGATTGCAGCGCTCATCGTCTCAATCGGACTTGCCATTCTCATCCGATATTTCTTCCTCTTTATCTTCGGAGGCGACACCAGGCAGCTCCCTGAGTATGCCGGACAAGATGGTTTAACCATCGGGTTGGTATCGATAACCCCTAAGTCGATTATCACCTCAAGTATCGGATTGGCGATGTTGATTGCAGCGACAATGTGGCTCTCCAGAAGTCATATGGGTAAGGCAAGTCGCGCAGTAGCAGATAATCCAGCGCTTGCCTCTTCCTCAGGAATCGAAGTAGAGCGAGTCATCCGGGCAGTCTGGATACTTGGCGCGACTCTCGCAGGATTTGCAGGCATTATGGTGACGATTAATCAAGGAGTGAGTTTCGTTCTTGGGCAGGATCTGCTCTTACTCATCTTCGCTGCGGTAACCCTGGGTGGTTTGGGAACCATCAATGGCGCCCTGATTGGTTCGCTGGTGATTGGCGTCTCGATTCAATTATCAACCCTCTTTATTCCCACCGAACTCAAATATGTAGGTGCACTTGCAATCTTGATCATCATTCTTCTGGTTAGACCACAAGGAATTCTTGGTAAGAAAGGGAGAATCGGCTAATGGATTTTCTCTTCATCACGCAACAATCCTTGAGCGCTGCGATTGGCGTCAACACAATTATCTTCGCCCTCGCCGCAATCGGTTTGAACATGCACTTTGGCTACACCGGACTTCTTAATTTCGGTCAAGCAGGATTCTTGGCTGTAGGCGCCTATAGCGTTGCGGTAGCCGTGGTCTCCTTTAACATCTCGCTCTGGATTGCGCTATTGATAGGGATTGGCAACTCCATCATCCTGGCACTACTCCTAGGTATTCCCACGCTTCGCCTACGCGCGGATTATTTGGCAATCGTCACGATTGCGGCCGGCGAAATCATCAGACAGATCGCTCGTTCAGCGACATTTAACGACACTCTTGGTGGCTCCGATGGAATCACCGGGAAGTTCGGCAAAGAGTTCTTCGACCTTAATCCTTTTTCGGAGGGGCTAAATCTCCCCTTCCTTCGCTACACCCCTAATGACCTCTGGGTTGTCGTTGTGGGGTGGAGTGTCGTGGCGCTCATTCTGGCGCTGATGTGGCTCTTGGTGAACTCTCCTTGGGGTCGACTACTCAAGGCAATTCGCGAAGATGAGGATGCAGTCCGCTCGCTTGGCAAGAACGTCTATCTTTACAAGATCCAATCACTTATTGCCGGTGGCGTGATCGGCTCAATTGGTGGTTTTGTTTACGCCCTCTCGCGCCAATCTGTGCAGCCCGATAACTATGGAACAGCGCTCACATTCTTCGCGTACACAGTGCTTATTCTTGGTGGTGCCGCACGCGTGATGGCGCCAGTTGCGGGAGCGGTTATCTTCTGGTTCTTGCTCGTCTTCGTAGAGCAATTCCTGCGCCAAGCTGTCTCTGCTGGATACATTCCCGATTGGTTGATTGGCGTCAATCAAGTAGGTCAAATCAGGTTCATGCTGGTGGGGCTTGGTTTGATGTTGCTGATGATCTTCAGGCCTCAAGGAATCTTCGGCGATCGAAAGGAGTTGGCTCTCGATGCCCGCGCATAGCTCTCGTTTCAAAGAGCAAGCGCTCGCAGCGTTTGCCGCAATCACTCCTACACCGGGAGTGGCTAAGCCAGATCCCATCATCGTTGCCGACAAGGTCACCAGAAGATTTGGTGGGCTCACAGCTGTCAATGTTGACCATGTTGAGATTCAGCGCGGCTCCATCACTGCGTTGATTGGTCCAAATGGCGCGGGAAAAACTACCTTCTTCAATCTTCTTACCGGCTTTGATTCTGTGAACGAAGGAACCTGGACGCTTAATGGTGAGCAAATTGCTGGCACGCCTCCACATAAGGTGGCGCGAAAAGGAATGGTCCGCACCTTCCAATTAACCAAAGCGCTCTATCGCCTCTCTGTGCTCGACAATATGCGACTTGCTGCAACGGGCCAACGTGGTGAGTCCTTCATCCGTGGCCTCTTCCCCTTTATTTGGCGGAAGCAGGAGAGCGCAATCACGGCTCAAGCAGAGGAGTTACTCACTCGATTCAAATTGATTGACAAGAAGAGCGACTTTGCCGCTGCCCTCTCTGGAGGCCAACGGAAACTCCTTGAAATGGCACGCGCCCTTATGGTCAAACCAGAGATCGTCATGCTCGATGAACCGATGGCAGGAGTCAACCCAGCGCTCAAACAATCTCTCCTCGGGCATATCAAAGACCTTCGCGATGAGGGTATGACCGTTCTCTTCGTGGAACATGACATGGATATGGTCCGAGATATCAGCGATTGGGTCATCGTGATGGCAGAAGGAAAAATTGTTGCCGAAGGCTCTCCAGAAAGCGTGATGGGAAATCAGGCAGTTATCGATGCCTACCTCGGCGCGCACCATGATGTATCCCTAGATGAGGGACGGTCTTAAATAATGAATTCACTAAACACCACGGGCACGCCCCTAATTGAAGCAGCAGGAATCATTGCCGGCTACTTACCTGGAGTGAATATCCTCAATGGCTGCGACCTTTACGCCAACGAAGGTGAATTGGTGGGAATCATCGGCCCTAATGGCGCCGGTAAGTCCACACTACTCAAATCGCTCTTTGGTCTAGTGAAGGTGCGCGATGGCATCGTTCGTCTGAAAGGCGAAGATGTTACTAATCAGCGTGCCGACCAACTCGTTCGCGCCGGAATTGGTTTTGTACCCCAAACGAACAACGTCTTCCCATCACTGACAATTGAAGAGAATTTACAAATAGGCGCCTATCAGCGTCCAGAGAGTTTTAATGAACGCTTTGATTTTGTCACCTCGCTCTTTCCAACATTAGGAAGTCGCCGAAAACAACGCGCCGGTTCCCTCTCAGGAGGTGAGCGCCAAATGGTCGCTATGGGGCGTGCATTGATGATGGCACCGAGCGTGCTCTTGCTCGATGAACCAAGCGCTGGCCTCTCGCCCGTGCTTCAGGATGAGGTTTTTGTTCGAGTTCGGGAAATCAATAAGACGGGAGTTACCGTCATCATGGTCGAACAAAATGCGCGACGCTGTCTACAAATCGTGGATCGCGGCTATGTTCTTGATCAAGGTCGGAATGCCTATACCGGCACTGGTCGCTCACTCGCTAACGATCCGAAAGTTATTGAACTTTACCTTGGCACTCTCGCTAAAAATAATTAATCGCTCGTAAATAGATTAGGGCCGGTCTCAGAAGAGACCGGCCCTAATTAATTGAGCTTATTACTGTTGTGCAGGAACTGCACCAGTGATGAACTCTTCAGCCTTTGGTGCGAACTTATCGTTCGCTGAGTACTCGTAAACGCCCATGGTGGCCACTGATGGGTCGCCATTTGCGTCGAACTCGATTGGACCAGAGACGCCGTCATAATCAATGTCGGTGCCTGCTGCAATCAAGTCTTTGCACTCTTTGAAGCTGGTGCATTTGGTTCCACCTGATGAGACAGATGCGAGGTTATCTGCGATGGTCTTGCCATCGGTAGCCTTGCCCTGCTCCGCAGCGAGTGCGATAAGCACTACCGCATCGTATGACTCAGGAGCGTATGAGAAGTCGGTCAACGCAGGATCAACTTCGAGTAGGCGCTTCTGTAGTTCATCGCTAGTGAGAACGCCTGGAAGAGTCGCCTTGACGCCCTTCATGGTGTTCTTTGGTAGATCCTTGTAAGCCTGGCTTGAAAGGTTACCGTCAACGAGGTAGGTCTTTACCTTGTTTGGACCAATACCCTGCTTGATCAACTCGGTGATGACCTTGGTGGTCTCATCGAATCCGATGAGCGCAATTGCATCTGGCTTTGCAGCCTTTGCCTTTGCAACATCAGCAGAGAACTCAGCAGCCTGTGGGTTGTAAACAACCTGGGTTGAGGTTCCCGAGAAGGCAGCGATTCCGTACTTAGCAAGACCATTTCCGTATGCGTCATCAAGGTTCATGAAGACAGCGTTGGTAGCACCGTTCTTTGCCATCAATTGGCCAAGAACTGCACCTTGGAAGGTATCTGGTGGAGCAGTTCGGAAGTAGAGACCGTTATCTGCGTAAGTTGTGAGATCTGGTGAGGTGTTCGCTGGTGAGAAGTGAACAATTCCAGCGCCAGTAATCTTGTCGATAACAGTGAGTGATACACCAGAGGATGCGGCACCAACGATTGCGCCTACGCCAGCTGCGATATGTGAATCAGCAGTCTGTTGTGCGATATCGGTGCTGGTATCTCCAGAATCGCCACGAATGTGCTCTATTGGTTGACCAAGAACTCCACCTGCATCGTTGATGTCCTTAACGGCAAGGTCAACGCCTGCGAACTCTGGTGGCCCGAGGAATGCGAGGTTACCTGTCTCAGGAAGTAGTGAACCGATCTTGAGCGGACCAGTTGCGGCAGGAGCTGCCTCTTCTGTGCTCTCTGTTGCGGTCTCCTCTGAAGCTGTGTCTGATGAGGACGAGCAGCCTGCAAGAACGAGCGTCGCTACAGCGAAGGCGGTTACAACCTTCCACTTGTATGACTTTTGCATTATTACCCTTTCGATTATTTCGATTATTTCGAGAAGTACTTCTCTTGGACTCTGCCAATCCTCACGCAATGTCTTACCGACCATCGAGGAGATTGTCGGGCGACGTCACATCAAGTGGTGATGAGCAAGGTCTAGTACTGGCTGAGTATGCCAAAAGATGGCCAAAGTTGTAAGTCGAGATAAGTCGAAGGGGCCTTGTATTTAGCGGGCTCTACCGATTTTTTCCCGCATTTCTGGCACATTTCTGCCGCATTTCTCGATTTAGCCGCTTGCGCCATCGATAAGCGATTGGGCAACTTGAACCATGGAAAGTCGCCTATCCATTGCCCCTCGCTGAATCCAGGTAAATGCCTCACTCTCGCTCAATCCATGTTCACTCATCAAAATACCCTTGGCTCGCTCCACCGTTTTCCGAGCCGCCAACTTCCCTTCGAGGGTGGCGATCTCCCCTTCGAGGATGCTTCGCTCGAAGAAGCGGGACCTGGCAACTTCGATTGCAGGAATTAGATCGCTAATCGTGAAAGGTTTTACCAAATAAGCCATCACTCCGGCGTTATTTGCTCGCTCAATCAACTCTCGCTGGCTAAAGGCGGTGAGCATCACTATTGGTACCTGACCGCGCAACTCTTCGGCAGCAGTTATGCCATCTTTAATCGGCATCTTCACATCAAAGAGCGCAATGTCAGGTTTGCATTCGCGGACCAAGCGCACGGCGTCTTCGCCATTAGCTGCTTCACCAATTACCTCATACCCTTCGCGAGCGAGCATCTCGACCAGGTCCATCCGAATAAGGGCTTCATCTTCGGCCACCACAATTCGCAAGGGTGCGAGTGTGACTGGCGAATCCATGTGCCCCGAGTCGGATTCGAACCGACACTATGCAGTGTTTGAGACTGCCCTCTCTACCGTTGGAGTACCGAGGCGTTATGTGAAGAGTTTACCTATAGGCCGGGGCAATGCCAGCCACTGCATCTCCGATCCGATGCACACGCATGGCATTGGTCGAGCCAGGGATTCCTGGTGGGCTACCTGCAACAATCACAATGTGCTCGCCGATTGCCCCACGCCCAGTATCAAGAAGGGCAGAATCAATCTGTTTGACCATCTCATCAGTATGTTTCGCCGGTGGAATCACTATCGGTTCTACTCCCCACGAGAGCGCAAGTTGGTGCGCAGTACTCACCTCCGGGGTCAGGGCGAGTATAGGAATTACCGAGCGCAGACGAGACATTCGACGAGCTGAATCTCCGCTCTGTGTAAAAGCGACGAGGAATTTTGCGCCAACCACTGCTCCTACTTCAGCTGCCGCCTTAGTAATTGCGCCCGATTTTGTATGGGGATTATGGCGCAACTGAGCAACCTCTGAGAGCGCTTTCTCTTCTGTCTTCGCAATTATCTTCGACATCGTGGAGACCGCTTCAAGCGGGAACTTCCCCACGCTCGTCTCGCCAGAGAGCATCAGTGCATCTGCGCCATCGAGAATCGCATTGGCGCAATCGGTCGCTTCTGCGCGAGTAGGCGAAGGATTACTCATCATCGACTCCAACATTTGAGTGGCGACAATAACCGGCTTGGCATTCTCTCTGGCCGCCACAATGCATCGCTTCTGAACCAATGGCACCTCTTCTATTGGAAGTTCCACACCCAGATCACCACGTGCCACCATCAAGCCATCGAATGCCAGAACAATCTCATCGAGATTGGAGACAGCCTGTGGTTTCTCGATTTTCGCAATAACAGGGATGCGCACACCCATTCGATTCATGGCTGCATGAACTCCCTCGATGTCGGAACCGTGACGAACAAAAGAGAGTGCAATCAGATCCACACCAGCGGTGAGCGCCCATTCCAGATCAGAGAGATCCTTCTCCGAGAGAGCAGGAACTGAAAGTGAAGAGCCTGGGGCGTTCATCCCTTTATTGCTACTGATTGCCCCGCCATTTCGTACAGTGGTGTAAATCTCATCGCCACTAATTTTAGATATCTGAAGTGCAACCTTGCCATCGTCGATGAGCAATGTATCTCCTGCGGTGCAATCAGCTGCTAATCCCTTATATGTAGTAGAGGCGCGAGAGCTATCGCCGACGATTTCTTGAGTGGTGATAACAAAACTTGCTCCTTCATGTAGGAGATGCTTACCTTCAACAAGTTTTCCCAGGCGAATCTTCGGTCCTTGGAGATCAGCTAGAACCGCTACGTAAGAGGCGCGCTTTCTCGACTCTTTCCGAACATTAGCTAGCAACTCTTCATGTTGGGCACGAGTGCCGTGCGAGAGGTTTAACCGTGCAACATTCATTCCCGCATCCATTAATTGGCCGATACGCAACTCGCTCGACGTTGCTGGCCCTAATGTGCAGACGATTTTTGCACGTCGTTGAGCGCTCATCCCGCTACACCATTAATGGGCGAGCAGTGGGCTCGATGGGCGCCGGAAGCTGAGTTCTCCCCGTCAGATAGTGATCTACTCCAGCGGCAGCAGAGCGCCCCTCTGCAATCGCCCACACTATGAGCGACTGACCGCGACCTGCATCACCGGCAACAAATACCCCAGGAATAGTGCTCTGATAATTCTCATCTCGAGCAATATTTCCGCGAGAATCCAGTTCTACTCCCAATTGCGAAATCAGCGGCGACTTCTCCACTCCAGTAAAGCCCATTGCCAAGAAGACAAAGTCAGCTGGAATCTCGCGCTCACTTCCGGGGACCTTTTCAAACTTTCCATTGACGAATTGAGTCTCAATCAACTTAAGCGCCTTAAGGTTGCCGGCGCCATCACCGATAAATTCCTCAGTGGAGACCGAGTACATCCGCTCCCCCGCCTCTTCATGTGCGCTCGAGACTCGATAGATCATCGGATAGGTAGGCCAAGGCGCCGATGATGGGCGCTCATTGCTTGGACGCGGCATGATCTCAAGTTGAGTAATGGATGCTGCACCTTGACGCGTTGCAGTGCCTAGACAATCGGCACCAGTATCGCCACCACCAAGAATCACCACATGTTTGCCAGTGACATTAATAGGTGGCGTGGCAATCTCCCCTAAACCTTGCTTATTGCCCCAAGGGAGATATTCCATCGCTTGATAAATTCCGCGAAGCTCTCGCCCAGGCACTGGGAGGTCCCGCCACTGCGTCGCACCAATTGCAAGGACGACTGCATCGTAGCGAGTACGTAACTGCTCACCGGTAATCTCTTCACCAACATTTACTCCAGCACGAAAACGAGTGCCTTCTGCTTTCATTTGATCGAGACGGCGATCAAGAATTGATTTCTCCATCTTGAATTCGGGAATGCCATAACGAAGTAATCCACCAATCTTGTCGCCTCGTTCGTAGACCGCAACAGTATGACCTGCGCGAGTCAATTGTTGTGCCGCAGCAAGTCCGGCAGGTCCAGAGCCAACAACCGCAACGGTCTTTCCTGTCAAACGATCGGGAACTAATGGCTTAACCCCACCTGCAGCAAAAGCTTCTTCGATTGTTCGAAGCTCCACTTGCTTGATGGTTACAGCATCTCTATTGATTCCTACAACGCACGCAGTCTCGCAGGGTGCAGGACATAGTCGACCAGTGAATTCTGGGAAGTTGTTTGTGGCATGTAGTCGATCAATTGCCTCACCAACTTCACCGCGCCAAATTAGGTCATTCCACTCAGGAATTAGATTTCCTAGCGGGCAGCCTTGGTGACAGAAAGGGATGCCGCAGTCCATGCATCGACCTGCTTGTTTCTGTAAATCTGCGAAGGGTTGCTCCTCATATACTTCGCGCCAATCGCGAATTCGAATATCTACCGGTCGTCGTTTCGGCGTCTCGCGCGGTACTTTCATAAACCCTGTGGGATCAGCCATGGGTAGCCTCCATTACATAAGTCTCCCGAGGGAGCCCTTCTCGCTCCGCGCGCTCCATCGCCGCAAGCACCCGA
The DNA here is from genome assembly GCA_016870715.1 of Actinomycetota bacterium. Lineage (GTDB taxonomy): Bacteria > Actinomycetota > Actinomycetes > Nanopelagicales > Nanopelagicaceae > IMCC26077. The sequence continues at coordinate 13,216 of VGAL01000001.1, forward strand.
GCATAATCCCGAGGCATTACGAGCGAGAAACGCTCGACGGAGTCTTGCCAATCATTGAGAATCTCTGCAGCCACAGGTGAACCGCTCTCTGCCACATAGCGCGAGAGAATCTGGTGTAAATGGGTTTTATCGCTCTCGGTGAGAATCAAGATATCTACCATCTCGCCATTTACATGCGAAGGATTTATGTCGAGTACGAAGGCTCGCCCGCCTGACATTCCCGCAGCGAAGTTTCGCCCAGTCTTGCCGAGCACTACAACAACGCCACCAGTCATATATTCACAACCGTGGTCGCCCACTCCTTCAACTACTGCTGTCGCACCTGAGTTTCGGACGCAGAATCTCTCACCAACGATTCCTCGAATGAAAATATCTCCTGATGTGCCTCCATAACCGATGACATTTCCCGCTATGACATTCTCCTGTGCGAGAAATTGTGCGCGTTCATCAGGTTGAACCACGATCGTTCCACCAGAGATTCCCTTGCCGACATAATCATTCGCATCACCGTACAGTCGTAAAGTCATTCCTTTCGGAATGAATGCGCCAAAGGATTGACCTGCTGAACCGTGGAAGGTGAGATCAATTGTTCCTGGAGGTAGTCCCTGCCCACCATAGCGTCTGGTCACTTCAGCCCCAAGCATGGTGCCAACCGTTCGATTGACATTGCGCACTTCAAGGCTAGCTCTGACAGGTTGTGCATCTTCCAATGCGCTCTGAGCCAAAGCGATGAGTTCATTATCAAGGGCTCGATCTAAGCCGTGATCTTGTTTATGCACTGCATAGCGAACACCCGACGCCGGGGCCACCAGTAATGGTGATAGATCTAGCCCTGATGCTTTCCAGTGATCCACTGCTTTTTTCGTATCGAGTACTTCGACTTGGCCGACCGCTTCTTCGATACTTCTAAAGCCAAGTTCAGCGAGTAACTCACGCACCTCTTGCGCGATGTATTCGAAGAAAGTTTCCACAAACTCCGGTTTGCCTGAGAATTTTTCGCGTAGCAGAGGATTCTGAGTTGCCACTCCCACTGGGCAGGTATCAAGATGACAGACCCGCATCATGATGCAGCCAGAGACAACTAGTGGCGCAGTGGCGAAGCCGTATTCCTCAGCGCCTAAGAGCGCTGCAATGATGACATCGCGGCCAGTCTTTAATTGACCATCGGTCTGAACCACGATTCGATCACGTAATCGGTTGAGCATGAGAGTCTGTTGTGTCTCTGCTAGTCCCAACTCCCATGGCGCTCCAGCATGTTTCAATGAAGTAAGTGGAGATGCGCCTGTGCCACCGTCGTGACCGGAGATGAGCACTACATCAGCATGTGCCTTGCTCACACCTGCCGCGACTGTACCCACGCCCACTTCAGCTACTAACTTCACATGAATACGCGCATCCTTATTGGAATTCTTTAGATCGTGGATGAGTTGAGCTAAATCCTCAATCGAATAGATGTCATGGTGCGGCGGTGGCGAAATCAAGCCAACGCCAGGAGTTGAGTGGCGAGTCTTTGCTACCCATGGATAGACCTTCTGTCCTGGGAGCTGACCGCCCTCTCCTGGTTTAGCGCCTTGGGCCATCTTGATTTGAATGTCATCAGCGTTGACTAGATATTCGCTTGTCACGCCAAAACGTCCACTTGCAACTTGCTTGATTGCAGATCGCTTGGAATCACCGTTTGCTAGAGGTAAATAACGTTCGGGATCCTCGCCACCTTCGCCAGTATTGGATTTGCCGCCCAAACGGTTCATCGCAATCGCCAATGTCTCGTGCGCCTCTTGCGAGATCGATCCGTAGGACATTGCCCCTGTAGAAAAGCGTTTGACGATCTCACTTATCGGCTCAACTTCGTCGATTGAGAGTGGCTTACGTTGATCTTTTTTCAATTCAAAGAGTCCACGTAATGTCATGAGATCTTTCGATCGATTGTTAACCTTGTCGGTGTACTTCTTGAAGATTTCGTACTGCCGCGCCCTTGTCGAATGTTGGAGCAGGAAGACAGTCTCAGGATCGAAGAGATGTGGTTCGCCATCTCGACGCCACTGATACTCCCCTCCCGTTGGTAATTTCTTTGTGCCAGGGACTTCGCCTCCAGGAGGGTAGGCGATTTGATGGCGGGCAATCGCTTCACTTGCGATGACATCGATGCCGATTCCACCAAGGCGAGAAGTAGTGCCAGAGAAATACTCATCGACCACCGCTTGCGAGAGGCCAATTGCTTCGAAAACCTGTGCCCCGGTGTACGAAGCGATTGTGGAAATGCCCATCTTCGACATCACCTTTAAGACGCCCTTTCCCAACGCTTTGATGAGATTGCGAACAGCCTTCTCAGGAGAGATGTTGGCGATGACGCCTTGGTTGACCAGATCTTCGACGCTCTCCATTGCAAGATAGGGATTAACTGCAGCAGCGCCAAAACCTAAAAGAAGGGCAACATGGTGAACTTCTCGGACATCGCCCGCCTCAACGACCAGACCCACATGGGTTCTACGTTGAGCGCGAATCAAATGGTGGTGAATAGCTGAGGTAAGTAAGAGCGATGGGATTGGCGCATTATCTGCATCGCCATCTCGATCAGAGAGCACGATAATACGCGCTCCCTTTTCAATAGCCTGACTCACTTCATTACGCAGCTCTTCAATTCGCGCTGCCAATCCGGCGCCACCATCGGCGACCGAGAAAAGTCCACGGAGTACATATGGAGCAAAACCGCTCTGAGTCTTATCAGCATTAACATGAATGATCTTTGCCAACTCATCGTTATCAATAACTGGGAATGGCAAAAGTATCTGGCGACATGACTCTGGTCCCGGATCAAGAATGTTATGTTCTGGCCCGATGGTGGCAGAGAGACTCGTTACCAACTCTTCACGAATCGCATCAAGCGGTGGATTCGTCACCTGAGCAAATAATTGTGAGAAGTAATCAAAGAGTAACCGTGGTTTATTCGAGAGAGCGGCGATTGGCGAATCTGTACCCATCGAACCTAGAGGTTCCATGCCTGCCCGAGCCATAGGAGTAAGGAGAATCCTTAGCTCTTCTTCGGTATATCCAAAGGCGCGTTGTCTCCGGAGCACTGATGCATGTGGGTAGACGATGTGCTCTCGTGCTGGTAGATCCTCAAGTCGTACTACTCCTTGCTCTACCCACTCGCCGTAGCGTGCTCCAGAGGCGAGCGAAGATTTAATCTCCTCATCTTCAATTATTCGACCCTCTTCGATATTCACCAAAAACATTCGCCCTGGCTGTAATCGCCCTTTACGTACTACTGAAGCGGCGGGAATATCCAATACGCCAACTTCACTGGCTAAAACCACCAATCCCTCATCTGTTACCCAGAACCGTGAGGGGCGGAGGCCATTTCGATCAAGGACTGCACCTACTTGGTGACCATCGGTAAAAGTCACACACGCTGGACCATCCCACGGCTCAATCAGTGCGGAGTGAAAGGCATAGAAAGCCTTGCGGGCTGGATCCATTGTGGAGTTGTTCTCCCAAGCCTCGGGAATCATCATCAACATTGCATGTGGCAATGAGCGTCCCGACAGGTAAAGCAGCTCGAGAACTTCATCGAACGATGCTGAGTCGCTACCACCCTCAGAGATAATGGGGAATATCCGCTTGATATCTCCAGGGATAACATCACTGGCAAGCAGGGCTTCACGAGCGCGCATCCAATTGCGATTTCCCTTCACGGTGTTGATTTCGCCGTTATGGGCGATGTAGCGATATGGGTGCGCTAAAGGCCAAGATGGAAATGTATTTGTTGAAAATCGCGAGTGCACCAATGCAAGTGGCGATGCAACGCGTTCATCTGAAAGATCGGGAAAGAACTCTTCTAACTGTCCAGTGGTCAACATTCCTTTGTAAACAATTGTTTGCGAGGAGAGCGAGGGGAAATAGACTTCGAGCGAATGCTCTGCCCTCTTGCGGAAGATGAACAGCAATCTATCGAGAGCAAGGTCGCTCTCACCATTCTTGCCTTCTAGGAAAATCTCCTTAAACGACGGCATTACTGACTTAGCAGTCGCACCAAGTGAGCTAGCGTTGATCGGAAGGTCGCGCCAACCGATGATAGAAAGACCCTCTTGGGCTGCCAGCGCATTCATGGCCTGCAGAACTTCGCCACTCTCTCTCTCATCTGCCGGCAAGAATGCGATTCCTGCGCCATAACTTCCTGCAGGAGGAAGTGGAAACTCGACTACCTCCCTAAAAAATAAATCGGGAATGCGAATGAGAATGCCAGCGCCATCTCCGCTATCAGGTTCAGCCCCGGATGCGCCGCGATGTTCCATATTGCGAAGTGCGGTCAATCCCAACGCGACGATGTCATGGCGCGCTTGGCCAGTGAGGGTGGCGACCATGGCGACGCCGCAAGCATCCTTCTCGAAATCAGAGTTGTAGAGACCGACTTCGCCCGACCGAGCGTTCGCAGGTGCAGCCTGATCTGGAAAGGCTGAAAAATGAGAAATGGCCATGGGTATCCCTCCTGATGGGACGCCTTTGGCCCGAAATAACTGAACGTACTGGCTTAATAGTAGCGACTAGATCCCACTGATGTGAACTAGAGCCCCGACTCCGGCGGTGACAGCCATCGCAAGGCTGCCGCCGATCATGATTCTGATGGTGGGTGGGATGGGACTGGTTCCTGAGATCTTCGCCCCCGTCGCTCCAGCCAGGGCAAGGCCAAGGATGGTGATGGTCACGATACTCACCCCTTGATTGATGATGGTCGGAATGAAGACCCCGATTAACGGAATCAATCCCCCAAGTGTGAATGCCGCTGCAGAAGCAACTGCAGCCTGAATTGGTCTGGCTTTGATGAGATCATGTTGACCTAATTCATCGCGAAGATGTGCTTCGAGCGCATTGTGCTCATGGAGCGCCTGCGCAACTTGGAGCGATAAGTCGCGAGGGATACCTCGATCTTCATAAATTTTTGCCAGCTCTAGTAACTCGCCTTCAGGATTGAGTTCTAAGTGAGCCTTCTCAATCTCCCGGTCGGCTCGCTCGATATCAGTCTGAGATCTCACGGAGACATATTCGCCAACTGCCATCGAGAGCGCTCCTGCTGCAATTCCAGCAAGACCGGCAGTTACAACAGTTGCGGTACTTGTCTGCGCTGCAACAAATCCAAGCATGAGTGAGGCGTTGGAGACCAAGCCGTCATTGACCCCGAGGACTGCAGCCCGTAACCACCCCGAGCGATGAGTTCGATGCTCGAGATTACGCTGGTAGACCTCTTCAAGTGACATAGAGAGAAGATTAGCGCGCCATTGGCCGATTACGACGCCCAAAAGTAGCGATTGCAGCGAAAATGAAGGCGCCGAGGCTTACCCATACATTAAAGCGAAGGCCAAAGATCTCCTCACTGGTATCGATTCGCAAGTTCTCGATCCAAAAGCGACCAAATGAATAGCTCGCCACATAAAGGAGAAAGATACCTCCGCTTCGCAAGAACCCTTTCCGCGCTACTCCGATTAGTAAGAGTGCGACGACGATGCACCAGAGCGATTCGTAGAGGAATGTGGGATGAAAAGTTTCGAAATCGCCAAAGCCATTTGGTCTTTTATTCGCGGGTACTTGTAGCGCCCAAGGCAGGGAGCTCGGTCTGCCAAATAATTCCACGTTGAACCAATTGCCCCAGCGACCAATTGCCTGAGCGATGACTATTCCTGGAGCAAGAGCATCCATGAACGTTGCAAACGATGGCAATGACTGAAGTTCTACCCCGTGAAGTGAACCTTTTCGCAGAAGCATTCGATAGCGAAGATATGCGCCCCCTGCACCTAGCCCGATTGCTCCCCAAATTCCCAAACCGCCACGCCAAATTGCGATGGCATCAAGAAAGGTTCGCTCGCTATTCCAGGAGGTAGCGAGGTGATAGAGACGACCACCCACGATTCCAGAGGGCACAGCCCAATATGCGACATCTGTTACAACTCCCGGTGCACCACCACGTGCGATGAAACGTCGTTCACCCCACCAAACGGCAACAATTATTCCGGCAATGATGCAGAGCGCGTAAAAATGTATTGTTAAAGGTCCAATATTCAACGCACTTATCGAAGGCGAAGGAAATGACGCCAACTCCATCAAGTTTTTAGTTAATTCCGTACTTAACTAATTGTGCGTTGAAGCCCTCTGGGGTGTAGTAGTTGATCCCTTGCTGGTCGCTCTCGATGATATTGCCATCGATAACCACTGTTGGAGTTCCATTGATATTCGCCTCGCCACCCGCGGCAGAGACGTTAGTTAACCACTTACGGTATTTATCGGTATTGAGGCAGGCAGAGAATTTCGTCTCATCAAGTCCCATCGCCGTAGCCATTGAGATGATGTATGGCTTATCCCAGGTACCCGAACCCTCTTGCTGTTGGTTGTCATAGAGGAACTTCTTATATTCGAGGAACTTACCTTGATCGGCGGCGCATCCAGCACCCATTCCTGCAACGACCGACTCAGGGCCGAGGAAAGAAAGGGTATTGAAAACTACCTTTGCCTTCCCTTGGTTAATCACCTCAGCGATTTTGGCCCCATTTGTATCTTCGAAACGCTTACAACTTGGGCATTGGAAATCTTCCCAAATATTAATTGTGGGCGACTTATCGGCATTAAACACGATGCCGTATCCATCGGCGGCGCTTGCTCCTGGAGGGAGCGCAACGTTCGATGCGCTCTTATTGCTCACAACAGTGAAGACTGCACCGATTACTACTACGAGTAAGACCATTCCGATGACGATCCATCGAGTGATGGGATCAGGTTGATTATTTCGTCCGCCACGTTGCGGGCCACGGTTCTTCGATGCCATGTTTTCAAGCCTACTTCCCGCGATTATCTAGCGCAAAACGAGAACTGGGGCGGTAATAGAGGTAGAAACCGCATATCGCCAAACCAATATCCCTGATGATTTCTTGGAGGTACTTTGTCTGGCTTGGGTCGATCTCTCCCCCGCCACCAAAGCATCCACAGTCGATGCTCAAACCACGTGCCCAGGCTGAGGCAATTGCCCCAATGAAGAGCACCATAAGTAGCGCGCCGACCAATCCTGAGAGTCTGGTGAAAACTCCGAGAATCAGAAGCGCACCGAGCCCTACCTCGAACCAGGGCAAGATGTATCCAAAGAATGAGGCGAGTGAGTTTGGCAATAGTTCATAGGCGCGCATCGCTGCCGCTGCTTTGTAAGGGGTCGGAATCTTTATCGCTCCAGCAACAAAGACCACTCCACCTAGCGCCAGGCGCGCAAATAAGCCGAGCCAATCCAGGAGCTCTTCACGCTTTGAGGCGCGCGGTGAATTTTCAATAACTTGCCCGTCGCTGCTCATTGGACACCCCTAACTTCCCGATTCGCCGATTTAGTCGCCGCTGCGAGCGATAGTGCAAGTTCTTGCAAACCCAGCAAACCTTTATCGAAATCTTTTCCAAGTAACTCTTTGATAAGCGCGCTGCCGATGATCACGCCATCAGCGTAGGTAGCAACCTCTCTCGCTTGTTCCGGGGTAGAGACTCCTAAACCAACCGCTACCGGGAGATCGGAGACTTGTCGAATGCGAGCGACCAACTCTTGCGCTGAATGAGAGACTGAAGTGCGAGTTCCAGTCACGCCCATCAAACTTGCCGCATAAATAAATCCAGAGGTAATTCCGGTAACCTTTCGCAAACGTTCATCGGTTGTACTCGGGGCAACTACATATATGGTGTTGATGCCTGCGCGTGCAGCGCTCTCATTCCATGGCTGGGCCTGTTCAAAAGAGAGATCAGGGGTGATGACCCCAGAACCTCCTGCTTGCGCGATCGCTTCAGCGAACTCATCGACACCGAATTGCTCAATCGGATTCCAATAAGTCATGACTACTGCCGCTGCACCACGCTCGGTTGCGTGATGTAGCGTTGCAAGAACATCCTTAGCTTTAACCCCATTTCGTAACGCCTGGTCGGCGGCCTCTTGAATAATCGGGCCATCCATCACGGGATCGCTGTAGGGGTACCCAATCTCTACCGCATCAAATCCAGAGTCAATGAGAACATCGATTGCCCTCTTGCACCCCTCAACTGTCGGAAAACCCGCTGGGATATACCCGATGAGCGCTGCTCGGTTCTCATTTTTTGCCTGATGGAGAACTCGTTCGAGCGAAGTCGCCATCCTTAAACCATTCCAAAATATTCTGCGGCAGTCTGTACATCTTTGTCACCGCGACCGCTGAGATTAATGAGTAAGGTGGCCTTGGGACCTAACTCTTTCCCGAGTTTGATAGCGCCTGCTAGTGCGTGCGCAGTTTCAATCGCTGGAATGATTCCTTCAGTTCTGCAGAGTAATGAAAACGCCTCCATCGCCTCTTTGTCGGTAATGGACCAATATTCAGCGCGACCTATGTCATAGAGGTGGGCATGTTCTGGACCCACACCAGGGTAATCCAGCCCTGCGGAGATCGAATGTGACTCAATGGTCTGGCCATCTTCATCTTGCAACATGTACGAGCGAGCGCCGTGAAGAACTCCTGGTCGCCCACCTGAAATCGCTGATGCATGGCGCCCGGTTTCAAGTCCATCACCACCGGCCTCTAATCCAATCAGTCGTACGCTCTTGTCATCGATAAACGGATAGAAGATTCCAATTGCGTTGGAACCGCCCCCGACGCAGGCCAGAACTGCAGTAGGTAGCGCGCCAGTCAACTCGAGCACCTGTGCTCGCGCTTCATCACCAATGATGCGATGAAAATCTCGAACCATGACTGGGAATGGGTGCGGACCGGCGACAGTCCCCAATATGTAATGGGTCGTCTCTACATTAGTTACCCAATCGCGCATCGCTTCATTGATCGCATCTTTTAGCGTTCTCGATCCTGCAGTAACAGGTACAACAGTTGCTCCAAGTAATCGCATTCGTGCAACATTGAGCGCTTGGCGTTTTGTGTCCTCTTCTCCCATATAGACAACGCACTCAAGTCCAAGGAGCGCCGCTGCAGTTGCAGAAGCCACGCCATGTTGACCCGCACCTGTCTCGGCAATTACCCGCTTCTTGCCCATCCGCTTTGTCATAAGCGCTTGACCAAGAACATTGTTGATCTTATGAGAACCGGTGTGGTTGAGATCCTCGCGCTTAAGCAAGATTCGCGCTCCACCGCAGTAATCGGCGAAGCGATGAGCTTCAGTAAGGATGCTAGGACGCCCTGAGTAAGTTTTATGAAGATGGCTTAACTCGGCAGCAAAACTTTGGTCGTTTTTGAGCTCCTGGTGCATCTGCGCTAATTCATCAAGCGCTGCGATAAGCGCCTCTGGTACGTAGCGACCACCATATGGGCCAAAGAGGCCGGTATCTACCGTTGCGGTCATGGGCTAAGCCTACGGACTCTTGCCGCTTCCGCGCGATGTAAGAATGTTCGAATACTTTCGGCTGGATCTCCATCTTTTACAAGAGCCTCGCCTACCAAGATGCCATCCGCCCCGACCGCCGCTAGCGCTGCTACCTCAACAGCGTTGCTGATTCCAGATTCAGCAATCAAAGGAACCCCAGCGGCAACTAGAGGAGCCAGCTGGGAAAATATTTCAGAGTTAATGTCGAGCGTTTTAAGATTTCGTGCATTAATTCCCAGCAAATCCAGAGTGAGTACTCCTTGGGCTGAGAGACGAATCACACGAAGCAACTCATTTTCATTGTGGATTTCTATCAACGTTCGCATACCGAATGAATGGGTGAGATTGGAGAATTCAAGGAGTAGTTCATCGCTCAGTGCAGCGACAATTAAGAGAATGATATCTGCGCCATATGCTCGTGCTTCGAAAATCTGATACTCATCGACAATAAACTCTTTACGTAGCACGGGAATTGAAACAGCGCCTCGCACAGCGGCGAGATCGGCAAGCGAGCCGTTAAAGCGACGCTCCTCCGTCAAAACGCTAATGGCACACGCCCCACCACGTTCATAACTTTTAGCAAGCGCTGCAGGATCGGAGATGTGTGCAAGCGCACCCTTACTCGGTGAAGAGCGTTTAACTTCAGCAATCACACCGAATGCTCCGCCTGCGAAATACTCTGTCACATCAAGAGCTGGTGCTGACTCTAGAGCGCGGCTACGTATCTGATGAAGAGGATGTTGACTTTTCCGATTGGCGAGATCCTCTTTTACTCCGACGATGATCTCGTCTAGAACGCTCATTTGGTTTAGTAGCGGCTATTAATGTGAGGTCTGCTTGCGGCCAAGGCCAGCAGCTTTCATCACAAGGCCCACAACGCCACCGAGCGCGACGATTGCAAAACCTGCAATAGCCCATGGAATATTCGCTACAGCAATCGCTACTCCGGCCACTATTGAACCAATGATGACGATGAAAGTCGTCGCCCACGCTGCAGGAGTCTTTCCGTGATTGTTTACAGACATTGGCTTCCCCTCTTGTGATGTGCCAGTCATGTGCTAGCGATGTGGAGCACTTCAATTTTATCGTAGTTTTGCCACGCCTACCGCTCAGTTGGGTCCTCGCCGGCCGAGAGAGCGCGCCAGGGATCCTTCTCTCGCTCGTAACGACTCGGCAGCCCAGAGCGCTTTCGTCCGTCTCGCATCCGTTTAATGAAAAGAGGTGCAATCAAAGCCAGGAGTAATGAGGTGAGTGAGAGCGCTAAGAGTAGTAGCGCCCATACCTGCAGGGCTTGGCTCAATGATTGTGCTGCGATGATGATTCCAGAGGTGGAGAGAAGGATGGCGACAATGACTTTTACTGAGCGCATACTCACCCCTTTGCGAGTGCGTTAGCGGAAGCGATTGCGGTGAGTACCGCCGCCGCCTTGTTTACACACTCTTGGTCTTCGCTCTCAGGAATCGAGTCGGCCACGATTCCAGCTCCTGCCTGTACGTATGCAATGCGATCTTTGATGAGCGCCGTCCTGATTGCGATTGCTGAATCAAGATTTCCTCTGAAGTCGATATAACCAACGATGCCTCCATAAAGCCCGCGCCGAGTCGGCTCCAACTCCTCGATTATTTCCATTGCGCGCGGTTTAGGCGCTCCCGAGAGAGTGCCTGCAGGAAAGACTGCGCAGAGGGCATCAACTACTGAAACATCATCATTCAAAGCACCTGTCACAGTAGAGACGATATGCATCACATGGGAATATCTCTCTATATTCATAAACTCTACAACGTCTACCGTTCCTGGTTTGCAGACTCTTCCTAGATCATTTCGTCCTAGATCAACAAGCATTAAATGCTCGGCGCGCTCCTTGATATCTCCCAAAAGTTCAGCTGCCAACCGATCATCTTCGACGCTGTCCTTTCCACGTGGTCGAGTGCCCGCAATCGGATGAACCATGGCTTTGCGATCAGAAATCTTGACGAGCGCTTCCGGACTAGAACCGACGACATCAAGTCCTCCACCAAATCGGAGCAGGTACATATATGGACTGGGGTTGTAGCGCCTAAGCATTCGATAAATATCGAGTGTGCTTGCGTTGACGGAGGTTGAGAAACGTTGCGAGAGCACCACTTGAAATGCCTCACCTGCCAGAATCTCCTCTTTGATCCTCGCTACAGCCTCGCAGTATGCGGCAGAGCTTGTTGCCCGTAGATAATCTGGCTGAGCACGCTGGTCAAGGAAAGAGAGTGAGCCTTGTTCAGTTGACGATACCCCTAATAAATCACCCTGCATTTGGTCAAGGCGCGAATTTGCATCTGTGAATGCCTCATCTACTCTTTCATCACTCCCATCCCAATTGATTGCATTAGCAATCAAGGTAACTACGCTCGTTGCATGATCGAAGATTGCTAGATCTGAGATGAGCATGAATGATAGCTCTGGGATATTGAGATCATCTTTTGCGATATTGGGGAGCCGTTCCATTCTTCTGACGGCGTCATATCCGAGAAAACCTACAAGACCACTAGTTAAGGGTGGAAGTTCCGGAAGAGCCACGCTCTTTAAGTGTTTGGTGGTGATCTTTAGCGCTTCAAGTGGATCAATGCCCTCTGGAGCGCCAGCAGGTTTTATCCCGCTCCAGATAGCAGCACCATTCTCTTCGGTGAGAGTTGCATTGCTTCGAACACCAATAAAGGAGTAGCGCGACCAAGTCCTTCCATTCTCAGCAGACTCGAGGAGAAAAGTTCCCGATCGCTCCTTAGCTAATTTACTGTAGAGACTCAGAGGAGTTTCGTTATCCGCAACGAATGATCGTGTAACTGGAATGACAGTATGACTCTTCGCGAATGTGCGAAATTCCTCAAGGAACATCAGGTAATCCGATTACCGAAACAAGTTGGCGCACCCGTGTGGCAAGCAACACCTGTCTGATCGACCCTCATCAAAAGCGCATCGCTATCGCAATCCACATCAATGGAGTGAAGTCTTTGGGTATTGCCGGATGTTTTCCCCTTTACCCATAACTCATTTCGACTCCGGCTCCAGTAGGTAGCCTCACCACTCTCAATCGTCCTCATTAAAGCTTCGCGATTCATCCACGCGAGCATCAACACTTCATTGCTCTCTATCTGCTGGACGATTACCGGCAGAAGTGATGTGGGTTCGGCGAGACGACCCTCAATCTCTGCTGGGAGCACTGGCCTCTTACTCATAGCGATATTCTCCCCTATCTTCACCGGATGAGGTGGCCACGTCCTCGCAAGTACTCCTTGACCGCGCTAATGCGAAAAGTGCCAAAATGAAAGATTGAGGCGGCCAAGAGCGCATCGGCACCCGCCTTGATTGCCAGGTCAAAATCTTCTAGCGCCCCCGCGCCACCACTGGCGATTAGCGGCACCGTCGCCACCCCTCGCGCCCGAGTGATCATCTCAATGTCGTAACCAGATCGGGTGCCATCAGCGTCCATCGAATTAAGAAGGACCTCCCCGATGCCGCGCGAACATCCTTGCTCGATCCACCCCAGCGCATCGATACCGGAACTATGGCGACCGCCGTGGGTAGTCACTTCAAAACCACTTGGAGTATTTGCTCGTCGCGCATCAACAGATAGAACGAGAACTTGAGAGCCGAATCTCTCACTGATTTCATTAATTAATTCTGGGCGAGCAAGTGCAGCTGTGTTCACTGAGACCTTGTCAGCACCTGCACGCAAAAGTCGGTCAACATCATCAACGCTTCGGACGCCACCTCCCACTGTTAGTGGGATAAATACTTCGGCTGCGCACCTATTAACTACCTCATACATGGTCTCGCGAGCGCCACTACTTGCCGTTATGTCGAGGAAGGTTAATTCATCTGCACCCTCAGCGTTATAGACGCGGGCCATCTCGACCGGATCTCCAGCATCGACTAAATTTGTGAAATTCACTCCTTTGACCACGCGCCCTTCCGTTACATCCAGACATGGGATGATGCGAATCGCCGGCTTCTTACTCATCCTGCAACTACTAACGCCTCTTCGAGGGTGAATGCGCGAGCATAGAGCGCCTTTCCTACAATCGATCCTTCAATTCCGATATCAGTAAGCGAGCGAAGCGCTCGAATATCATCAAGAGTAGAGACGCCACCACTTGCAATAATTGGAGCCTTGGTTACCTCTGCAACCTCACGGAGTAAATTTAAGTTTGGCCCTTGCATCGTGCCATCTTTTGCAACATCTGTTACGACATATCGAGCACATCCATCTCGATCAAGACGCGCTAAGGTCTCAAAGAGATCTCCGCCCTCTTTCGTCCAACCGCGTGCAGCCAGAGTGTGGCCACGGACATCAAGGCCAACAGCTATTTGCTCGCCGTATTTCTTGATGACGCGAGCTGTCCAATCAGGATTCTCAAGGGCAGCAGTTCCGAGATTGATTCGTGCGCATCCGGTAGCAAGAGCGCGCTCGAGCGAGGCATCGTCTCTGATACCGCCGGAGAGTTCCACTTTGATATCGAGTTTGCCGACTACTTCGGCGAGAATCTCATGATTACTGCCGATTCCAAATGCTGCATCAAGATCTACTAAGTGCAACCACTGCGCTCCTGAGTTCTGAAAATCCAAAGCGGCATCTATGGGTGCTCCGTACGAGCTCTCTTGAGATAGTTCACCTTGAACGAGACGAACCGCTTTACCATCTTTGACATCAACAGCTGGTAATAGAATTAAAGACATTGGTTAATCCAATTCTCGATGAGCGTTGCGCCGGCATCGCCGGATTTCTCGGGGTGAAATTGGGTAGCGCTCAAGGGGCCATTCTCCACCGCAGCGATAAATGCTCCTCCATATTCACTCCAGCTTACTAGCGCAGGAGCCAGGCTCTCTGATGGGTGAAGTTCCCATTTTTGAGCGGCATAAGAATGGACAAAATAAAAACGCTCAGCTTCGACTCCTTGAAAAAGTACTGAACCAGGAGCGCTGTCGATTTCACTCCAACCCATGTGGGGCAGAATTCCGGCCGGTAATTGCGCAACTCTGCCCGGCCACTGCCCCAGTCCTATCCGCGGAATGTCGTGTTCAACCCCTTCTGTAAAAAGGACTTGCATTCCTACACAAATTCCCAACACTGGTCGATTGGCAAGTAAGCGAGCATCGACAATTGCAGCTGCTTCAACGCGATCGAGTCCATCCATACAGGCGGCAAATGCTCCCACTCCTGGAATAACCAGACCATCGGCCTCTATGCACTCTTCCCGATTCGATGTGATCTGCGCATCAATCCCATGGCGTGCAAATGCTCTTTGCGCCGAACGAACATTTCCGAAACCATAATCAAGAATCGCTATCAAAGGGTGCCTTTAGTGGAAGGAATTCCAGCGACTCCATCTCGTGAGACTGCATCGCGAAGAGCGCGAGCAACCGCTTTGAATTGAGCTTCCATGACGTGGTGTGCATTACGTCCCTCAAGCACGCGGACGTGGAGAGCTATGCGAGCTTCGGCGATAAGTGATTCCCAAATGTGGCGCGTAAGAGTGGTGTCGTAAGTGCCGATCAATTCCACAATCTCAGGTTGACGATGAATCAAATATGGGCGACCCGAAAGATCAACCGCTGCTTGCACCAGTACTTCGTCGAGCGGCACTGTGGCATCGCCGAAGCGGCGAATCCCCGATTTATCTCCAAGCGCTTCCCGGAGCGCTTGTCCGAGGGCGAGGGAGGTATCTTCGACTGTGTGGTGAGAATCGACCTCTACATCACCGGTGGTCTTGACGGTTAAGTTAAAGCCGGCGTGCTTACCAAGTTGGCTGAGCATGTGGTCGAAGAATGGCACTTGGGTATCGATGGAAATCTCTCCTGTGCCATCAAGTTCGAGATCAATATGGACCGATGACTCTTTGGTGGTGCGATCGACTACTGCGCGACGACTCATCGTGCCCCCTATTGCTCGCTAACGTACCGAGAATTTTACCCTGTGGCGCTTATCCCAAGCGCCTTGCTCAGCGCAGCGATAAATCGGTCGTTTTCCTGAGGAGAGCCCACTGTTGCTCGGAGGTAATGAGGCAAGGCTACATCGCGGACGAGAACATCCTCTGCCAGTAGCGCCTGCCATAACGACTTGGGATCGACTGCGTGGAAGAGGAAGAAATTAGCGCCACTTGTCAGTGTCTCTACCCCTAATCGCTCCAACTCTTTTCTGATTCGCACTCGCTCTCGACTTAAGTGTGCGACATTAGCGAGCAACTCACGAGAGTAAGCCAGAGCCACTAGAGCTAGAGCCTGAGTTGCGCTACTCAAGTGATAGGGAAGCCTGACCAATAACATCGCCTCAATCACTGCAGGATTAGCCACGAGATAGCCGACCCGAGCGCCGGCAAAGGCAAAGGCCTTGCTCATAGTTCGACAGACGATGATGTTAGGTAATTCATCGATGAGGGTGATCGCGCTTGGTTCTGGGGAGAACTCCTGATAAGCCTCGTCCACTACTAACAATGCATTTACCTCTGCGCAGATTCGCCCAAGAGTTCTAATGTCGTTGATGGCGGTTATTGTTCCCGTTGGATTGTTTGGTGTAGTCAGAAAGATAAGTGAAGGTTTCTCTGCAGCAATCGTCCTGTGAGCACTTTCGATATCAATAACGAAGTCGCCTACACGATCCACTCTTATCCATGAAGTGCCCGTTACTCGCGCAATATTGTGATGCATCGAATAGGAGGGCTCGAATCCAACTGCACTCCTGCCTGATCCACCGAAGGCAAGGAAGATGCTCTGGATAACCTCGTTACTTCCATTCGCTGCCCAAATATTCGCCTCTGAAAATCTCGTGTCAGAGAGTTGATTGAGGTACTGTGCAAGCGTGCGCCTTAATTCGATTGCATCTCGATCTGGATAGCGATTTAATCTCGCACCAATCTCACTGATGGCGCTCTCTAGATCCTTTACCAAAGTTTTATTCGGCCCAAATGGATTCTCATTGGTATTGAGTCGAGTAGAGACATTTAATTGAGGTGCACCGTAAGGCACTTGATCCTGCAGATCATCACGGAGTGGTAACCATGCTGGCCATTTCGCTCTCTTATTTTCTCCATTATTCGTGGTCATGACTCAAGCCGCGCCTTGATTGCTTCCCCGTGAGCGGGGAGATCTTCAGCATTTGCCAGCGTTACCACCACGTCGGCAACTTCGCGAAGGGCAGCTTGGGAGTACTCCACAAAATGAAGTCCCTTGAGAAAGGTCTGCACAGAGAGGCCACTTGAATGGCAAGCGCATCCACCAGTGGGTAGGACGTGATTTGAACCAGCAGAGTAATCCCCCAGTGATACCGGCGAGAAGGAACCGATGAAGATTGCACCACCATTACGCACCTTGGCTGCATCAGATTGAGAGTTGCGGGTGTGGATTTGCACATGCTCACCTGCGTAGGCATTAAGAACCAGAAGCCCCTGCTCGACATCTTTGACAATCACGACTGCTGACTGGATTCCAGAGAGCGCTGTAGCAATTCGTTCGCGATGTTTGGTCTTCGAAACACGTTCACTAACTCGATCTTGAACCGCATCAGCAAAGTTTTTGCTCGTCGTCACGAGCACCGCAGCGGCGATGGTGTCGTGTTCGGCTTGGCTCAACAAATCAGCTGCGACAAAATCAGGATTAGCTGTCTCGTCGGCGAGGATGATGATCTCTGTGGGCCCAGCCTCAGAGTCAATTCCAATCACTCCGCGCAACGCGCGTTTGGCTGCAGCGACATATACATTTCCCGGACCGGTCACCATGTCAACCGCTTCGCAACCAACGCCATAGGCGAACATCGCTACTGCTTGCGCTCCACCCACTGCGTACACCTCATCAATGCCTAAGAGCGCACATGTTGCCAAGATGGTGGGATGAGGCAGACCATCAAACTCCCTCTGCGGAGGTGAAGCGACAGCTAGCGAACCAACTCCCGCAATCTGTGCAGGAATAACATTCATCATCACGCTGCTGGGATAGACCGCTCGACCACCTGGGACGTAGAGCCCAACCCGATCCACTGGCACCCAACGTTCTGTAACAACTCCTCCTGGAATCACCGCAATGCTCTTATCGCTCCGTTTTTGTTCTTGATGAACGGTCCGAATCCGCTCTATAGATTCTGTAAGAGCCGTGTGCACGCGTGAATCTAGGTTTGCTAGCGCCTTTTGCAACTCATGTGAAGGGACCCGAAGCTGCTGCGGACGGATTCCGTCGAAACGCTCCCCTAAATCTAGAAGCGCATTTACTCCGCCAGTTCGTACTTTTTCAATAATTTTTTGTACATCGTTCATCGCTCCAGCAACATCGAGTTCGGCGCGCGGCAAAAGCGCACGGATTTCATCTCGAGTACTCGATGAATTAATCGAGGAGCCAAGATCCAACTCTCGAATTAGCGGGGATTTCACTTCCCCATTCTACTCAAGAGCAGATGAAAATGACGGGCAATATTCTCCCTGTTACGTCAGGCAATTAGGGCCAAGTAGCGCCTTTAAATCTGCACTTAGGCTGGCGGTAGCGCTCACCTTTAAACCTTCATCGATAGTAAGCAAGGTGTTCTCGGTTGCGCTCTCAAGTCGAAGATGAACATCGGTGGTCCCTGGATGTGAACGAAGAACTTCCTTCATCCGCTCGACCACTGGAGGGGTGCAACGAGCAAGCGGCAATGTAATGACAAGAGGTCCTTTTCGTTCTTGATGAAGATCAGGAAGGCTCATCTCCATCAGGATGAATTTGGGAGTTTCTTCCCGTCGATCCACTCTTCCCTTGACGAGGACAATGACATCCTCACCCATCAGCGCACCATATTGATTATAAGTATTGGAAAATGCCATCACATCCACTGCTCCGGAGAGATCTTCCAACGTAAATATCGCCCATGCAGCACCTTGGCGTGTGACTTTTCTTTGAATTCCAGTAATCAGACCGGCGATCGTGACAATTTCGTCATTATGAGATCCACTCGACTCTTCACCTGAAATCGTGCTGATCGGTTTATCAGAAATTGAAGAGAGAAATGACTCAACTCCTAGCAAAGGATGGTCAGATACATATAGCCCAAGCATCTCTCGCTCATGCGCGAGGAGAGTTCGCTTATCCCATTCATCAATCGGATAATCCAAATCAACATGAGCGACGTTACTTTCATTGGCTGCGCCAAATAAATCGAATTGCCCAATAGCCTCGGCGCGTTTGGTCTCGGTGATGCTTTCGAGGGCCTCCAGATAGATGGCCATCAGTCCGCGTCGGGAATGCCCTAGTGAGTCAAAGGCTCCGCCCTTGATCAGAGATTCGAGGGTCTTCTTGTTGCACACCTGACCATCGACTTTGGCGAGGAAGTCGCCAAAAGATGTGAAAGCACCTTTACTCTCTCGCGCTCTCTTAATCAATTCGACAGCGCCTGCACCCACATTGCGAATCGCAGCGAGCCCAAACCTAATGTCTTTTCCACGCGGGGTGTAATCCGATTCAGATTCATTCACATCAGGTGGCAGAACTTTAATTCCCATTCGTCGACATTCACTTAAATAGAGCGCGCTCTTATCTTTATCATCACGAACGCTAGTCAAAAGCGCCGCCATATATTCAGTCGGGTAATTTGCCTTTAGATATGCGGTCCAATACGAGACCATTCCGTATCCAGCGCTATGTGCCCGGTTAAATGCATAATCTGAGAAGGGAACGAGAATCTCCCACAACATAGAGATGGCATTGTCGGAGTAACCGCGCTCGCGCATTCCTGCTTGGAACGGTATGTACTCCTTATCGAGAATCTCCTTCTTCTTCTTACCCATCGCTCGCCGTAACAGATCTGCACCGCCAAGGGAGAATCCTGCTAACTTCTGGGCGATTGCCATGACTTGTTCCTGGTAAACGATTAATCCATATGTATCTCCGAGGATCTTAGCGAGCGGTTCTGCCAACTCACGGTGAATCGGGATTACCGGTTTTCGGCCATTCTTGCGATCGGCATAATCGTTATGCGCATTTGCACCCATAGGGCCTGGTCGATAGAGCGCGATTACCGCGGAGATATCTTCGAAAGAATCTGGTGCTAGCGAGCGCAAGAGCGAGCGCATCGGGCCGCCATCGAGTTGAAAGACTCCTAAAGTCTCACCTCGGGCGAGCAATTCATATGTTTTCTTATCATCAAGTGCGAGCTCTTCAAGAGTAAATGTTCTTTCTTGATTGATATTTATATTCGCAAGGCAATCATCGAGCACTGTGAGGTTTCGGAGTCCGAGAAAATCCATTTTGAGTAGACCCAGGGCCTCGCAAGCACCCATATCGAATTGGGTGATAATCGAACCATCGGCTTCGCGACGCTGAATCGGAATCACATCCAATAGTGGTTCCTTGCTCAGAATCACGCCGGCCGCGTGTACACCCCATTGTCGCTTCAAACCTTCAAGGCCACGGGCGGTATCGATGACTCTTTTCGCATCAGCATCGCTGTCATACAGCGAACGCACTTCGCCCGCTTCTACATATCGTTCATCATCTGGATTAAATATTCCAGCAAGTGAAATGTCCTTGCCCATCACTGCCGGTGGTAGTGACTTGTTGATCTTCTCTCCGACTATGTAGGGAAGTCCAAGTACTCGAGTGGCATCTTTAACCGCTTGCTTAGCTTTGATAGTTCCGTAGGTGATGATTTGTGCGACACGTTCTTCACCATAGCGAGATGTTGCATATTGAATCATCTCTCCACGGTGTCGTTCATCAAAATCCAAATCGATATCAGGCATGGAGATACGCTCCGGATTCAAGAAGCGCTCGAAGAGCAAGCCATGCTTGATTGGATCTAAACCTGTTATTCCCAATGCATAGGAGACCACCGCTCCCGCAGCTGAACCACGGCCAGGTCCTACGCGAATCCCTCTCTTCTCTGCGTAATTAACTAGATCAGCAACGACGAGGAAGTATCCAGGAAAACCCATCTGGCAGATGACTTGCACTTCATACGCTGCTCGCTTGAGATGCTCAGTTGGAACACCATCGGGGAAACGGCGCGCTAATCCCCGCGCTACCTCTTTCTCGAGCCAGGATTCTTCACTCTCGCCAGCAGGAACAGGAAATTGCGGAAGAAGATTTTCACCTTCGCGGAAAGTTACCTCACATCGCTCTGCAATTGCTAGTGTGTTATCACACGCTTCGGGTAGTTCACTAAAGAGTTCGCGCATCTGACTTGCCGACTTTAGGTAATACTCAGATCCTTCGAATTTAAATCTCTTGGGATCTGAGATAACTGACCCTGACTGAATACATAAAAGCGCTGAATGCGCTTGCTCATCTTCCTTTTTTGTATAGTGCAGATCATTCGTAGCTAATAATGGTAATTGTAAATCTTTTGCAAGTTTGAGCAGGTCTTGTTTTGTGCGACGTTCAATCTCGATTCCATGTTCCATGAGTTCCAAGAAGTAATTCTCTCTACCGAAGATGTCCTGATAGTCAGCGGCTGCCTTCTTTGCTCCTGCGTAATCTCCCATTCGCAATCGCGTTTGAATCTCACCAGCAGCACATCCGGTGGTTGCTATCAATCCATCTGAAAATTGCGAGAGAAGCTCCCGATCCATCCGGGGTTTGTAGTAATACCCTTCGAGTGATGCTAAGGATGAAAGTTTAAAAAGATTACTCATGCCACTGTTGTTGCTGGCAAGAATTGTCATATGGGTATAGGCGCCACCGCCTGAGACATCGTCCTCGCCACCCTCAGCCCACTTGACCCGCTTACGTTCATGTCGCGAACCTGGGGCGATGTATGCCTCGATTCCGATAATAGGTTTTACTCCTACTGCCTTTGCGCTTTTGTAGAACTCATAGGCGCCAAATAGATTCCCATGATCAGTGATGGCTATCGCGCGGGCATCAGGATTTTCAACCTTTGCGACCTCACCAACAAGCTCCTTGACCCGCGCTGCCCCATCGAGCATCGAGTACTCGGTGTGGACGTGGAGGTGGACGAAATCGTTGGTGCTCACGGGTGGGAAATTTAGCGTCTTGCTCAGGACTGGCTACGTAGGCTGGCTAGAGCAGCCTCTAAATCGGCTGAATAGGCGCTGATATAGCTGCGCTCCTGGCCGTCTGCGGGATGGAGGAATGTCAGGCGATGGGCATGGAGCCACTGGCGGGTCAGGCCAAGAGACTTGGCGAAGACTGGATCGGCTCCATACATGAGATCGCCAATCAAAGGGTGGCGCAAGGCCGCGAAGTGCACTCGGATCTGGTGAGTACGACCAGTCTCTAGTTCGATTTCAACAAGAGTTGCACCAGCAAAACTTTCTAGCGTTTGGTAGTGAGTGATGCTGGGTTTCCCATCAGCAACCACAGCAAATTTAAATTCATCTCGTGGGTGGCGATCGATTGGAGCATCGATAGTCCCACGGGTGGGGTCAGGATGTCCTTGGACTATTGCGTGGTAAGTCTTCTTCACTGTTCGCGACCGGAATTGCTCCTTAAGCGAGAGATAAGCGCGATCAGATTTTGCTACCACCATCAAGCCAGAGGTTCCCACATCCAAGCGATGAACGATTCCGGCACGCTCCGGTGGCGCTAAATGCGAGAGCGTTATTCCTCGTGCCATCAATATGCCGACAACTGTGGGCCCACTCCATCCAACGCTCGGATGTGCTGCAACTCCCAGAGGTTTGTCGATGACAAGCACATCATCATCCGAGTAGATAATCTGTAACTCGTCGAGATCAACAACCTCGATCTTTGCTCCCCGATCTACCTCTTGGACAATTTCGATTTCAATAAGATCACCTGCTCCAAGTCGTGCCGACTTATCTACTGGTTTTCCATTAACGAGGATATTCCCCCGCTCTGCAGCAGTTGCAATCATCGTTCGCGAAAATCCCAGAGCACGTGCTAGGGCGACATCAACTCGTTCTCCGTCTAGCCCTTCAGGTATCTCAAGAGTGCGAATCGCACCTGTTTGGCTCACGGTGCCACGCCCCGAAAAGTACTCCCGCGCAACGAGAGAATTGCCATCGTGATAACCGAGAGGACGATCGCGCTATCTGCAATATTAAAGAGCGCCCAATTCGGCAGACCAATCCAATCAACGACATGGCCTTGAAATGGAGCAGGATCTCGGAAGATTCGGTCGGTGAGATTGCCAAGAACACCGCCAATGAGTCCGCCCCATGGATAGCTCCATGCTTTTACCGAAACTTGAGCCGCTCGCAATGCGAGATAAAGAAGTACAGCAACGCTGATTAGGGTGAGGGCGAAGGTAGCGCCCGTAAATGAGCTGAAGGCTGCCCCAGAATTTCGAGCGAACTCCCAACGAAGGAATTTTCCAATCACGTACTGAGTTGGCTTACCCTCAAGAGTCTCCACAGCCCATATTTTGGTGAGGAGATCGAGTGAATAAACGGCGAGCGCAACGCTGAGAATAATTCGCCAATGTGAGGTGGGAATTAGCGACGCTCCTCTTTCTGTTTGCAGAGCATGCAGAGGGTTGCACGTGGAAAGACTTGAAGACGCGCTTTGCCGATTGGATTTCCACAGATTTCACATTTGGTGTACGTGCCAGAGGCAATCCTTGCCAAAGCTAATTCCGTCTGCAGAACTAAATCTTGTGCGTTGTACACCAACGAGAGTTCATGCTCGCGTTCAAAGGTTTTCGTACCAGCATCTGCTTGATCGTCTCCAGCCCCATCACTGGAGTCCTGAAGGAGTTCGGCAGCTTGCGCCTCTGCGGCAGCAAGCTCTTGTTTGTACGTAGCGAGATCCTTGGTCAGTCGAGCCTTCATCTCCTTTAATTCATCTTTGCTCCACGGATTCTCGGCACCGGCAACGACAAGTGGGGTAGGGATATCTCGAAGGGGTTTGAGCGCATGCTTGCTCTTTCGCTCCACTTTAGGAGGCGGCGGAAGTAATAATCGTCGTTGGAAGCCATCATCCTTAGCGCTAGTGGAGCTACTTGAAGTAGCAGCGCTTGATGAAGAGGCGCTCGCAGCTGGCGCATTCGCAGCAACTGGAGCCGCCTTTTTGGGAAATGGCCGCCCCTTCGCTCCCGAGTGCGCGCCCTTCTCCGCTTTCTTGATTGGTTTCTTGATTGGTTTCTTGATTGGTTTCTTGATTGGTTTCTTGATTGGTTTCTTGACTGGAGCTTTTTTGGCAGGAACCTTCTTCGCTATTTTTTTAGCGGGAGCTTTCTTGGCCGGTTTCTTGACTGGTTTCTTGGCTAGTTTTTTAACGGGCACCTTCTTGGCTGGAGCTTTTTTGGCAGGCTTAGCGGCCGGTTTTTTTGCCGGTTTTTTTGCAGGTGCCATGGCGGAGAAGGGTAGCCCCTTTTCTGAGAGTGCGGGGTAAACTGCGCCCCTCATGAGTCAGATGTCGGGTACCTACCGCGCCCTGCCTACGCAGGTCGACCTACCTGCCATGGAGCGAGAGATTCTCGCCTTTTGGAACCACTCCCAGATTTTCGAAAAGAGTATCGCCGCACGTAGTGGCGCCCAGCCATGGACCTTCTATGAGGGCCCGCCGACGGCAAATGGATTACCGGGGACCCATCACATCGAGGCGCGGGTCTTCAAAGATCTCTTTCCTCGGTATCACACGATGAAGGGCAGATATGTGCCGCGACGAGCTGGATGGGATTGCCATGGCCTACCGGTGGAGCTGGCCGTTGAAAAAGAATTAGGTTTTACCGGAAAGCAAGATATCGAGAAGTTTGGCGTAGCCGCCTTCAATCAAAAATGTCGAGAGTCGGTTTTGCGCCATGTCGATGCTTTTACCGAGATGACCGAGCGAATGGGTTTCTGGGTCGACTTCGATCAGGCGTATTGGACGATGTCGAGCGAATATGTAGCGAGCGTGTGGTGGTCGCTTGCTCAGATTTGGAAGAAAGGGCTTCTTGTCCAAGATCATCGCGTCGCACCGTATTGCCCTCGTTGCGGAACTGGACTATCCGATCACGAACTTGCCCAAGGCTATGAGAACATCACAGACCCCTCGGTCTATGTGAAGTTCCCCATCACCTCAGGTCCGCTCCAAGAGGTTGGCGCATCATTTTTAGTCTGGACCACAACCCCATGGACATTAGTCTCCAATACCGCAATCGCAGTGCACCCTGATGTCACCTACCTGCTTGCCGAGAACGGTGAAGGCGAACGATTAGTTGTTGCGGAAGATTTACTCTCATCGCTTGGAGAAGGATTTACCGTTACCAAGAAATTCATTGGTAGCGAGTTAGAACATACGAAATATCAGAGACCATTCGAATGGCTAGAGATTCCAGATGCACATTTTGTAGTACTTGCAGAGTACGTCACCACCACAGATGGCACTGGATTAGTCCATCAATCCCCCGCTTTTGGCGCCGACGATTTGCAGGTTTGTCGTAAGTACAACCTTCCCGTGGTCAATCCGATTCGTGGTGATGGCACCTTCGACACGACACTTCCCTTAATTGCTGGGGCATTCTTCAAAGATGCTGATAAACCTCTGGTACGCGAGTTGAAATCACGCGGGCTGCTCTTCAAGCAACAGAGCTATGACCACTCCTATCCGCACTGTTGGCGCTGCCACACGCCATTGATGTATTACGCGCAACCTTCGTGGTACATCAGAACTACCGCGATAAAAGAGGCGCTCTTAAAGGAGAATGCAAAGACTGATTGGCATCCATCAACAATCAAGAGTGGACGCTATGGAGATTGGTTAGAAAATAATATCGATTGGGCCTTGTCGCGAAATCGATATTGGGGAACACCGCTTCCTATTTGGCGATGCGAAAATGACCATCCAGAGAATATGGTCTGTGTGGAATCTCTCGCCGAACTCTCAACATTGGCTAAAGAGGATTACTCGCAACTAGATCCCCATCGTCCCTTCGTCGATGACGTCACAATCGTCTGCTCGCAATGCTCAGGAACGATGCGGCGGGTGCCCGAAGTCATCGATTGCTGGTATGACTCCGGTGCAATGCCATTTGCTCAACTTGGATATCCGCATAGACCAGGGTCAGAAGAAGTATTCGCGGAGACATATCCTGCGGATTTCATATGCGAGGCGATTGATCAAACTCGTGGTTGGTTCTATACGCTGATGACAATTGGGACATTGGTCTTTGATAAATCCTCTTATAAAACTGTTCTATGTCTCGGACACATCCTGGATAAGGATGGACGAAAGATGAGCAAGCATTTGGGTAATGTGTTGGAGCCGATGCCGCTCATGGATCGACATGGCGCTGATGCCGTTCGCTGGTTCATGCTTGCTGCCGGTTCTCCCTGGGCAGCGCGTCGCGTTGGACATGATGCGATCACCGAAGTTATTAGAAAATCCCTCCTCACATATTGGAATACCGTCTCATTCCTTACTCTCTACGGGAGCGTTGCACAATTCACTCCAACCGGAACGCTGACCCTTGAGCACTCTCTCGATCGCTGGATCATCGCCCAGCTCAACGAGACAATTGGCATTGTGGATTCGGCTTTGAGCAACTTCGATTCACAAGAGGCTGGACGGGCGCTCTCCACTTTTATCGATGACCTCTCAAATTGGTACGTGCGCCGCTCCCGTCGACGTTTCTGGGATGGCGAATCGGCTGCGCTGGAAACCCTTCACCATTGCATCGAGAAGCTCACTCTTCTTATGGCGCCAATGGTCCCCTTCATCACTGAACAGGTCTGGCAACAAGCCCTCCGGCCAGTAGATAGTTCGCTACCGGAATCGGTTCATCTTGCCGACTTCCCACGCGTTGACCCCTCACGAATCGATAGCGAACTTCTAAAGAAGGTCGAAACAACTCGCCAGATTGTTGAATTAGGTCGGGCAGCTCGCTCAACTTCGCAGGTAAAGATCCGCCAACCGCTCGGTCGAGCGCTTGTTGCAGGGTATGCGCTCCTTGATAAGGAGCTCCAAGAGCAGATCTCCGAAGAGCTCAATGTCCACCTAATCGAAGATATCTCTCAAGTGGGCGCAGACTTGGTGACCTATTCAGTGAAGGCAAACTTCCGAAGTTTGGGAGCAAAGTACGGCGCTTCGGTGCAAGAGGTGGCAAAGTTGATCGCGGCGGCTAACCCGGGTGAATTGGTTCGTGTCGTGCGCGCAGGTACAGGAGTGGCAAAGCTTTCCACAACCTTTGAGATCACCGCTGATGACCTTGTCATCACCGAGACACCGAAATCAGGATGGGCTGTTGCCACCCATGATGGCACTTCGGTGGCTCTTGACCTGACCTTGACTCCAGAATTGATCACCGAGGGCTACGTGCGAGAAATCATTCGAGTGATTCAAGAAGATCGGAAACGAAATGGTTTTCATGTCTCAGATCGAATCTACGTATCATGGAATGGCGACAGCGAAATTACTAAAGCATTCCAACTCAGTAGTGCAGAAATCGCAGCAGAGGTACTCGCGCTGGAAATTTCCCATAACTCACAACTCAAACTGCCGGAACGAGAATCTGACGATGAGCTCTCGTTTGTTGTGGAGTTGCGTAAGGCTTGATTTAGAGCAAGCGTGCAAAGGGAATGAGTAGCGAAGCTAGAAGAAAGACGGCGATATACGCCAAGTCGAAACTGACCGCACCCATGCGAATTGGTGGAATAAATCGACGAGCAAAATTTAAGGGCGGATCTGTAATCGCATAGATCAACTCGACCAGGGCAAGCGCTACTCCCTTAGGTCGCCAATTACGCGCAAACATTCTCACGTAGTCAAAAATCAAACGACCAATAAGTATGTAAATAAATAATTGAAGAATAGTTGCGAGCAAGGACCCTATGACGCTCATGGAGCGATATTAACTCTGATTGAAGAAGCTTGCCTCAGCTGCGGCGAACTTATCCTCAGCACTTACCTTCACATTAGGCGGGGAGAGTAAGAAGACCTTGGCTGTGACTTTCTCAATGGAGCCGCGATGGCCAAAGACTAACCCGGCTGCAAAATCAACGAGGCGTTTTGCATCAGCGTCATCCATGCCAGTGAGATTCATAATCACTGGAGTATGGTCACGAAAATGTTCACCAATCATTCGCGCATCGTTGTAGCTATGGGGATGAAGGGTGATGATGCGATCCAAAACCGGCTCTTCACGGTAGACCGGAGTTACGCTCTCGACTGATTTGAAGCGTTGTGCTGGCTCTGAAACCGGACGAACTGCTGGAGCAATCTCCTCTTGAGAACGTGAGAAGAAACGGCTTGCACCGCTCCTCGAAGTTGAAGCAACAGGAGTAGCAGGAGCTACTGGAGTTGCCGGAGTGACTTCATCTGCGCCGTCATCGACGAGACCAAGATAGAGCGCGACTTTACGAAGTGGGCTAGACATAATGTATAAAGTTACCGGTCGCGCTAGCGAGAACCGAGGATTGACGAGCCAATCCGAAGATGTGTCGCACCGGCGAGAATTGCCTCATGGAAGTCCCCACTCATCCCCGCTGAGAGAATCTTCATTCCAGATTCACTCCCAGATTCACTCCCAGATCCAATCCCAGCAAAAATCTCAGCTAGACGAGAAAAGGCCTCAGCAGGTGAGTTATTGAGGGGGGCCACCCCCATCACGCCCGCCAGAGTGATTCCCCGGAGCTGACTCTTCTCGCGCTCGAAGGTAGCAAGGATCTCGCGCGCTCCCGCTACATCAGTTCCACCTCGACCAGCGGTGGGGTACTCATCCAGAGAAATCTGAATCAGGCACTGGATATGGCGCCCATTTTTAACCGCCCCTTCGGAGAGCCCTTTCAAGTATTTCTTATCATCGACAGAGTGGACCATGTGAGCCCAGGAACTTATTGATGCCAACTTATTTCGTTGCAGTTGTCCCTGAAAATGCCATCTCATGCTCTCGAATTGATGGTGAGAGGACTCCTGGAAATATCGAACTTTCTCTCGCGCCTCTTGGTCACGATTCTCGCCGAACTCCCTAATCCCCAAATCATAAAGTATCTCGATATCGCTCACTGGAAAATTCTTAGTCACTGCTATCAACGTGATCTCTGATCGTTCGCGCCCTGAAAGTTCCAGAGCCTGATCAATCTCTTCTTCAACGCGTGAGAGATTGCGAGATATCTCTTGGCTACGAACCATGGATCACCACTCCTGCTTGACGACCAGTTCTGCCCTCGCGCCGATATGAGAAATGTTCATTACTTTCGAAGGTGCAGGTTCCATTCCACTGCGCAGCGATCAAGCGATTGCCGCTCTGCTCATGGAGAATTTTCAGTATTGAGCGCGGGATGTCCAGAGTCTGCGCTCCCGTAACGAAGCCGCGCTCTTGCGCTTGAGAGAGAAGATCCTCGCCTATCCGATAACACTCCCCACATATCGTGGCTCCAATAGATGCAGAAAATCGCTCCTCTGCAAATCTCTCGAGCACCTTCTCGACTATTCCGCTAAAGAGCCCTCGCCATCCGACATGAACTGCTGCAGATGCGCGCTCTCCGCGGATAAGTAAGGGTGCGCAATCTGCAACCAACACCGCAAGTGCAGTCTGTGGAGTGGAGGTGACCAGCGCATCGCAGGTGCGAATCTTTCGGTGGTCGCTTGCTTCATCAACGATCTGAATTTCAACTCCATGGTTCTGCTCCATAAAGAAGAGCCTCTCCGAAGCTATCGAAAGTTCATGAGCTAAATCCTCACGATTCTGCCGTACCAGTTCCGGATCATCCCCCACATGAAGTGCGAGATTTCGCGATCCATAGGGCGCGCCACTTTTTCCACCAGAGCGCGAAGTGAAGATTGCTCGACTCTCCACCTGCAGTGGGCTCCTAACGTGAATTACTTGAGGAAATCTGGAACATCAAGTTCATCAACGGAGCCATCTTCTTCAAAGATGATTCGCTTTCGAGTTGCTCCGCCCCCGAGCGCGCTCCCCGCAGGAACTGAGGCAGCTACTTCGAGGGGATCGCTCTTCTCTCGAGTCGGTGCGATGGGAGTCTCAATGACCGGCACATCGATCTTGGTTGGTTCTCCACTTTCGAATCCGGCAGCGATGACTGTCACGCGAACCTCATCACCGAGCGCATCGTCAATAACGGTGCCATAAATGATATTTGCATCGGGGTGGGCCGAGGCGGCAACTAACTCTGCCGCTTCACTAATCTCAAATAGCCCGAGATCTGAGCCGCCGGCGATAGAGAGGAGTACCCCATGGGCGCCATCGATCGAGGCTTCGAGTAGTGGGCTCGCAATTGCCGTCTCTGCTGCCCGGGTAGCGCGGTTATCCCCGCGCGCAGAGCCAATGCCCATCAACGCAGAACCGGCCCCGAACATCACTGAACGTACATCGGCGAAGTCTAGGTTGATCAGACCAGGAGTTGTGATCAGATCGGTAATTCCCTGGACGCCGGCAAGTAATACTTGGTCAGCGCTTTTAAATGCTTCGAGAGCGGTAATGGTCCGATCGGAAATTGATAACAATCGATCGTTGGGAATAACGATCAGAGTATCAACCTCTTTCCGTAGCGCAGAGATTCCCTCTTCAGCTTGAGCTGCGCGGCGCTTACCTTCAAAGGTAAAAGGTCGAGTGACTACTCCAACTGTTAATGCTCCTAATTCCTGCGCTATTCGCGCAACAATTGGCGCACCACCCGTTCCTGTTCCGCCACCTTCACCTGCGGTCACAAAAACCATATCTGAGCCACGGAGAACTTCACGAATTTCTTCCTCATGATCGGCTGCTGCCTGTCGTCCAACATCAGGCGATGCGCCTGCGCCTAATCCTCGAGTGATAGCTCGGCCAATATCTAATTTCACATCTGCATCGCTCATGAGCAACGCTTGCGCATCGGTGTTAATTGCGATGAACTCGACGCCTTTCAAACCAACATCAATCATTCGATTTACAGCATTAACTCCACCGCCACCAATTCCAACGACTTTGATTACTGCAAGATAATTTTGTGGGGTGACCACTGCTGCGCCTTTCGACAGGAGATAACCCTCATTCTCTACTTGAGAGTGAGCGCTATCTCAAAACGTGGCGAGAAGGTAGAGGCAAAATCGCTGCGCTACAAATACCAACGCGCTTTTTTTTCGCTGTGTCGCGCAGTAAGAATTACTTACTCATCGAACTGTGGGAGTTAGTGGAGTGGCAATATCGATGAAACGCGCCCTCTTATTCTCTGGCGCCTCCAAAAGCGCAGCAAGAACGGTTAACTTCGCCTCGAGATCGGTTGCGCTCCCCCACAATATTGTCAGCCCTCCACGAAGTGAGAAGGCGATTGAGCCGCTGCTGGGCAGCGCGATGGTGTCGACCCGAGTTTTGATTTTTTTTGGCAGGGAGTAGTAAATATCCAACCCATCTTTGAGGAAGCGGCGATCGCCGGTGATGACGGGGATTCCCCGAGGCGCCTTTGAGACTTCGACAAAGGTCACACCGGTGGAATCACCGAGAAGGAATCGCCCTTTCGTCGTCGCAATTGCTACATCGATCGAACGTAAGGTCACGCCAATTTCGACAGCGTGGAGAGGTTTACGATTTATCTCCACTCGGGCAATCTCAGGGTACTTGCCCAAAGCGCGAGCAACTGAGCCGGTGCTAACTCGGGCCAACTTGTCACCAACTCTTATGCCACTTGCTTTGATCACTCTCTTCTCGGTGAGCGTTCGCGCCCCTTCAATTCCTGTCACCTCGATGGTGCGTACCTCTAGGAGACTTGACCATCCCAGCAAGTACCCCAGTACAGCAATGACAAGTAGAGGTAAGAAGATTCGTTTAACTTTGGCGTTCATTTATCGCCGCGATTATCTGAGGGGGCAACGAGGTGACATCCCCTGCTCCCATCGTCAGAATGAGATCCCCTTCTCTCGCAAAGTTCACTGCCGCTTCAATAGCCGTCATCAAATTTGGCTCAAAGATGCTCGCGCCCCCCAAAGCATTAATACTTGATGAGATAGCAGCGCTACTTGCTCCCGGCACAGGTCTCTCTCCTGCTCCATATATATCAAGGAGCAGAACAAAGTCGGCATGGCGCAGAGACTCGGCAAATTGATTGCTAAAGGCTGCTGTTCGGGAATAGCGATGAGGTTGGAAAATCACGATCACTCGCCCCGATGGAGCGACCAATCGAGCGGTGGCGATAGTGGCGTGAACTTCGGTCGGATGATGTGCGTAATCATCGAAGACCCGAATACCTCGTGCGCTCCCTCGTAATTCAAAGCGTCTTCCCACCCCCGAAAACGTGCCCAGGTGAGCGATGGCCTCGCTAGCAGGTGCATTAATTACCAGAGTCATTGCAAGCGCGGCTGCAGAGTTGAGTACGTTATGGGCGCCCGGAATGGAGATGGTTACTTCGCCGAGAGTCTTACCCTGCCATGTGGCTCGGTATAAGGATTTATCGGAGCCGGTATGCATATGGGAGATCCGTAAATCCGCCTCCGCCGCTTGACCATATAAATAGCTCTCCAACCCACGTTTCCGTGCAAATGCAGAGAGGCGGGCGCTACCTGGATCATCTGCGCAAAGGATTACACCTTTCTTCACAGTAGCTACGAGCGCTTCAAATGCGCTATTGATTGCCTGTTCATCAGCAAAATGATCGACATGATCGACTTCGACATTGGTGACTATCGCATAATCAGGGTGGTATTCGATAAAGGAACCATCAGATTCATCTGCTTCGACCACGAAGACTTTCCCAGTTCCATGATGAGAATTGGCTCGAGAATCATGAGGAGTTCCTCCGATTGCAAACGAGGGATCCATCCCTAAGCCCTGCAAAGTGATGGTGAGCATTGAGGTTGTGGTGGTTTTGCCATGAGTCCCCGCTACGGCTACCGAGGTGTATCCCTTAAGTAGGGTCGCCAACGCTTGCGCTCTGGTAATCACCAAGATTCCACGCGCTCGGGCGCCTCGTAACTCACTATTCTCCTCGCGAATAGCGCTGGAAACGACAACAGTTCTCGCATCTGCAATATGTGCCTCATCATGTCCTACATAGATAGTCGCCCCTTGTAGGGTCAGCGCGTGTAAGGCAGTTGAATCCGTTACATCAGAACCAGAGACTGCAAAACCTCTATCGATACATATTCGCGCAATACCACTCATTCCAGCGCCACCAATGCCGATGAAATGGATGGGTGCTAGCAACTCATTCACCGCACTCCTCCACATTCAAGAATTACCTCAGCTAGAGATTGTGCCGGAGAGCTCTCGCGAGAATTGCCAACGATGGAGCGCTTCGATAGATCTTCTATAGCGGAGAGCATATTGACTGAAGTAAGCTCCTCATTTGCAATTAATTGCACATTTCCCTGAGCTAGCAATTCTTCAGCATTCTTCCGCTGTTCTCCATTTCCGATATCCAATGGGATTAAGAGCGCAGGAGTTCCAGTAGCCAGTAACTCTGCGCAGGTACCCGCACCACTTCGCGCTATAACGATGTTAGCCGCTAGAAATGCTTGATCCATTTTGGCGATATATGCAACAGGGTGATACCCAGGTCGTTCCGTAAGTGATTCTTTTCCAACTCCCGTTGCATGGAGTATTTGATAGCCACGGTAAATTAACTCATCTACCGCTGATTCAAGGGTATTGTTGATTCTTGCTGCACCCAGAGATCCGCCAAAGACCAAAATAGTCTTCTTGCTCGTATCTAGATTTAATTCCTTCCGTGCATGTATTTGTTCTGATGCGCGCTCCTTCTCGCCCATCTTTCCAAGCTTCCAGATCGAGGAACGAATAGGTAGCCCAATAGCCGTTGAATTCCTCCAGTCATGGACTGGAAAGTTGGTCAATGTCCGGGTCGCCATCACCCTGCCTAGGCGATTGGCAAGGCCAGGTACGGCATTTGCTTCATGGATTATCAATGGTTTTCTCAATATGAAGGCTGCAATGTAAGCCGGGAGTGCAACGTAACCTCCAAAGCCAACTACGACATCGCTCCTTCGTGCTACCGGCAAGGTGCGGAAGATTGCCACCAAGAGTCTGGGAAGAAATGAGAGCGCTCGGATATTGATCCCACGTGGAAAATCTGTCTTTGGGACTAGATAAAAATCTGCCCCCTTCTCGCTCAAAATTCTTAACTCGGCCCCTTCTTTCGTCGCAAGAAATCTGACGACCAATCGCATTTCAGGTCTCGTGGTGAGAATCTCTTGGAGCGCAGCTTCCGTTGCTAATGCCGGAAGTAGATGACCTGCAGTTCCACCCCCAGCAAACAAAATTGATAATTCTCTCTGTGGCGTCCTCATCGTGTACGCCAGCTAAAAATCTTTGGTCGAGCATCAAAATATTCTTTCGCCTCAGGTTCGCGACGAGCGACGCCGAGAATGAAGGCCAAACCGAACATGGAGGTAATGAGCGCAGAACCTCCATATGAAACAAGCGGCATTGGCAATCCCACCACAGGAAAGACTCCCGTGGCCGAACCAATATTGATAGAGGCCTGAGCAATGATCCAAATCGTCACGCCTGCTACTGCATACCGTGAGAAGGAATCACGAGTTGTAATTGCGATTTTAATTCCCGTCCAGGCAATCATGAAAAATGCAAGGAGAACGATTGTGGTTCCCAATAACCCAATCTCCTCACCAATCACTGCGAAGATAAAATCGGTATGAGCTTCAGGGCCGAGATTTCCCCATTTTTGTCTACTGCCACCTAGTCCTACACCAAAGATTCCACCCGTCGCCAACGCCATGCGCGAATGGGCTGGTTGCCAACCGAGACCGAGATAATTTGCTGCAGCAAATGGATCGAGAAAAGCAGTCAGACGATTGAGTAGCGCAGGTCGCACCAGTGCAAGCGCTGTAATCACAGCCAGCGCAAAGCCTCCGATGAGCAGTAAGCGGGAGATTCGCTCACCTGAGACAAAGAGCATCCCAATCAGGATAAGTGCAAGAACCATTACTGTTCCAATATCTTTTCCGGCCAGAATAAGAAGTGAGATGAAACTAAAGCCAGTCAATAGAGCGAGGGTCCCCTGGTTACGAAGGAATTCACCACGTTCGACTCGAGCAAGAACAAATGCTGCCCAGATAATGAGTGCGATTTTTGAAAACTCACTAGGCTGAATGGTGATTGGCCCAAGATGAATCCAGTTTCTATTTCCATTGATTTCCAGGCCGATTCCATCAACGAATACCAGTCCTAACATCACTACTGAGGCAAGTAGTAGCGCTGGAGAGATCCGCCGCCAACCTTTGGTAGGCATCCTAAAAGCACCGTATCCAAGGAGTATTCCGCCCGCGAACCAGATCAGCTGTCGAAATACGATGGCAAAAGAGGATCCAGAGTTTGCATAAGCGCGAACCCCTGAGGCTGAAAGAACCATCAATAAACCCATGAAGATGAGCACACCCATTCCAGAGAGCAAGATGTAGAAGGGTGCAGTCGGATGGGTTAAGAGAGATTTGCGACTCTGAGCCAACCTACTCACCCACCAATTCCCGAACAGCCTCAGCGAAAAATTCTCCGCGTTGGGCATAAGACTGGAACTGATCCATAGAGGCGCAGGCGGGCGCAAGGAGGACCGTATCGCCCGGCTGCACAACTTTACTAGCGGCAAAGACTACATCTCGCATCAGTTGTTTTGCCTTTTCTTCATCAACTAGGGAACTATTCTCATCAATCATCATTATTTCGATATGCGCTCCGTATTTCTTTAGCCCGGCAGATATTAAATCGCGATCTGCACCAATCAAGATTGCTGCACGAATCTGCGCACTCCTTCGTTTAATCAGGGTATTCATATCCGCCCCCTTGGCTAATCCGCCGGCAATCCACACAACTGAATCGAAGGCGGCTAAAGAGGCATTAGCTGCGTGTGGATTAGTTGCCTTTGAATCATTTATCCAAGTGATTCCTCGGGCTTGCGAAATCATCTCAATACGGTGATGTCCTGGTGTGAAATCGCGCAACCCTTCGCGTATCGCTTCCGCTGAAATATCGAAAACTCGAGCTAATCCTGCCGCTGCCAGCGCATTGGCAACGTTATGCGGCGCTGGCGGGTTGATATCTGCCAATGTTGCCAATTCGATGGCAGTGGATTGTGAACCAGTGAAAGCGCGATCAACCAGCAGCTCCTCAACCAAACCTATTTGGCCATATTGTGGAACTTGCAGAGTGAAAGTAGTGATATCTCGTTCTGCGAGGAGCTTATCGAGCGCTTCATGCAGCTTTGGGTCATCGCTATTGATCAATGCATGCGACGCACCGTTAAAGATTTTTAATTTTGCATCGAGATATTCCGAGAAACTCCCGTGCCAATCAAGATGATCGTCGTCAATATTTAATAGTGCCGCGGCATCGAGTTCCAGAGCGGTGCTCCAATGTAATTGGAAGGAAGATAGTTCCACTATCAAGTACTCGTAAAATTGATCTTGAGTAATAATTTCAATAACAGGGGTGCCAACGTTCCCACAAGCAATTGCGGAAAATCCAGCAGCCTTGAAAATTGATTCGACCATGCCGACCGTGCTGGTCTTACCGTTGGTGCCAGTTATGCCAATCCACTTTCGCTTATTGCGGCTACCGGAACTTGTAAGGAACTCCTTGCGGTCATGAAGGAAGGCGAATTCGATCTCTCCCATTATTTGAGCGCCTTGCGCGAGCGCTGCCAATAAAACCGGATGGTCAGGGCGCCATCCTGGGGAGGTTATGAGCAATGGCGGGAATTCTTGGGGAATCGCAAAGACAGTTCTGATTCCTAATTGTGAAAGTTCATGGGCTACTTCACGATGGCGTTCATCATCACGTTCTTCAAAGACAGTGACCTGATAGCCGAGTTTCTTTAGTGAGCGTGCAGTTGCTTCGCCAGTTACACCTAAGCCAGTAACCAGTATCTGAGACATTTATGGTTACGCGCCTAACCTGTTACCCATGCGCCGTAAAAGAGCCCTAATCCAGCTGCAACGAGGATTCCAGCAATAATCCAGAAACGAATCACAATCGTAACTTCGCCCCATCCAAGTAATTCAAAATGATGCTGTAGCGGTGCCATCCGAAAGATGCGTTTACCACCGGAGATCTTGAAGTAGGTCACCTGAAGGATTACGGAGAGCGTAATAACTGCAAAGAGACCACCGATGAGTACAAGTAAAAGTTCCGTGCGCAAGGTGATTGCCAATCCCGCAAGCGCGCCTCCTAATGCCAACGAACCGGTATCGCCCATAAAAATCTTGGCAGGGCTCGCATTCCACCAAAGGAAGGCAAAGCAGGCGCCACTTAACGCAGCAGCGAGGACCGCAAGATCGAGTGGGTCTCGCACCTCGTAGCACTTTGTCCCAGCAGCAATCGCACAGCTCTGTCCAAACTCCCAGACTCCTATCAATATGAATGCTCCGAAACTCATGACTGCAGCGCCAGTTGCAAGGCCATCCAAACCATCGGTGAGATTGACTCCATTGCTAGTGGCGGTAATCATCAGAAAGACCCATATGATGACAAGTACCACCCCAAGTTTGATCGAAGTATCACGAACGGTCGAAAGATTTAATGAAACCGGAGTGAGTCCGCGTTCATCTGGAAAATTCACTCCGGCAATAGCAAAAGCAATAGCCACCACACTTTGGGCAAGCATCTTGGTCCGCGCACGTAAACCAAGTGAGCGTTGGCGCGAAACTTTTAACCAATCATCAAGAAATCCGACTAAACCTAAACCTGTCATGAGACCCATCACGAGCAATGCGGAGACAGTGACCGAACGTTGGGTAATAACATGAGCGAGGAAATAACTGGCGATGACCGAGGCGATGATGACTGTTCCGCCCATAGTGGGTGTACCGCGTTTTGTATGGTGCGAGGTGGGGCCGTCATCTCGAATAAATTGTCCATAGCCGCGCTTGACCAACAGCTTGATAGCTGCTGGAGTGCCGAAGAAGGCAAAGAGGAAAGCCAAGGCTCCTGCGGAAAGTATCCCTCGCATCGCTGCCTTACCTACCCGTTCTCTTCTTCGCTCTGATGAGAGCGCTCTATCGATATCTTGAGCATCTCACTGAGATTCTCTAATCCCTCGGCTCGCGAACCTTTGACTAGTATCACATCTCCCGAGGTTATTTCTGTGGACATCGCTAGCGCCTCTTCAAATGAAGCGACATGTGTAACGAGATTGCCCTGCGTGCCTCCATATTCAGGAGTATTAACCGCAATCACATGATCAATTTCAAGGCGTTCGGCAGTTTCGGTGATGCTCTCGTGGTCAGCCTTTGAATTCTCCCCTAGTTCATGCATTCGCCCGAGGAAAGCCCATGCTCTACCGCCGCGCTCTTGCGCAAAATAGCGAAGGGTCTCGAGCGCAGCTCTCATGCTCTCTGGATTTGCATTGTAAGAATCATTAATAAGGAGTATCGAACCCAAGTGGGAGATTTCCATCCGCCACTTACTTGCAACTTCAGCGGTAGATAGCGAGCTAGCAATCTTCTCGATTGGCATTCCGAAGGCGCTCGCAATCGCCGCTGCAGCGAGAGCATTGGGAATCTGATGCCGTCCAATGAGCCGAAGCGCGACCGGTTCTCGACCAGCGCTTGTGACCAAATCGAAATGAGCAGATCCTTCGCGAATCTCGATATCTGCAGCGCGAACATCACACGATGACTTCTCTCCGAAAAATAATACCGATGCCGGTGCCTTCTGAGCCATCAGTGGAGTGAATTCATCATACGTCCCAAGTATCGAAAGTGAATCGGGTGGAAGATTCGAGATTATTTCTGATTTAGTCTCAGCAATCTGTTCTCGAGAACCAAATTCACCAAGATGAGCACTTCCCACCACAAGCACAACGCCTACATTTGGTCGCGCCATCTTCACTAGACGAGCGATATCACCAGAGCGTCTGGCTCCCATCTCCAAAATACAGAATTTAGTCTGGCTATCGGCTCGCAACAGAGTAAGCGGCACCCCTAGATCATTATTGAACGATTGCTCTGGTGCGATGGTCTCGCCAGCAAGTGCGAGCACGTGGCGAGTAATATCCTTTGTAGTCGTCTTTCCCTGTGATCCAGTGATACCTACTACTTTCATATCAGTAAGCCTCGTACGAACTTCGGCAGCTAATTTGTTGATTGCGATAATTACATCAGGTACCACGATGCAGGTAGTTCCCAGTGGACGTGTCGTGAGTGCGCATGCCGCGCCATCTGCAAGCGCCTGCTCGACAAAATCATGACCATCAAGGTGTTCACCTTTAAGGGCTAAGAAGAGGCCACCAGGAATGACTTTTCGAGAATCGAAGAATGGCTCACGAGAGACCACAATTGATGCATCTCCATGGATATCGCCATCAACAATCTCTGCGATTTCTCTGAGCGTGAGCGGAATCATTTATTTTTACCGATCAATTCTTGCGCGATATCACGATCATTGAAGGGATGGACGACGCCTTTGATCTCTTGACCAGACTCGTGTCCTTTGCCGAGAATAAGTAGAACGTCTCCTTTGAGCGCGATTGACAAACCGCGTTCGATTGCTTTCCGGCGATCAATCTCAACCTCAACATTCTCAAATCTACTTGGCTGCATCTGCTCGATGATTTCCGCAGCCGACTCACTCCTTGGGTTATCACTGGTAAAAATCGCAATATCGCACCCTTCGGCAAGCGCCTTGCCCATCAGAGGTCGTTTACTTGAATCACGTTCTCCGCCGCAGCCAAGAATTCCAATGATTCGACCCGAGGTATTTGGTTTTACTGCCAAGATCACTCGTTCGACAGCATCAGGTGAGTGGGCATAATCAATGAGAACGCTCACTCCATCGGGATGTTCTACTCGTTCTAGGCGCCCAGGCGCCCCGTGCGCATTCGAGAGCGCATCTGCAGCTGCAAGTGGATCAATTCCACTATCAACAGCGAGTGCAATTGCCATGATTGCATTGGATATGTTGTACTCACCCACGAGCGGGGTTCTTACATCGAGTAATACCCCATTCGGTCCACGAACGGTGAACTGCATGCCGTGGGAGGAGGATGGCAACTGCTCAACAAGGTGCCAACTTGCTGTTCGATTTGTGAGCGAGAGATCAAGTGCTGGTATCGACGCCTCTTGATAAAGGCGAAGGCCCCACTCGGTATCTACATTGATGATTGCATTCTCAGCGAATGAGAGAGTAAATAACCGCTTCTTAGCTTTGAAATAAGAATCCATGTCGCCATGAAAATCCAGATGATCTTGCGAGAGATTAGTGAAGGCAACTGTGGCAAATCGTGAGCCATCGACGCGATGTAGTGTAAGCGAATGACTGGAAACTTCCATCACTACATTTTGGATATGTCGTTCGCTGTAAGTGGCTAGTAGCGCTTGTAGTTCAGGCGCCTCCATCGTTGTACGAGTGCTGGGATATCGATCGGCACCCACTTTTACCTCTACAGTTCCCATCAATCCAGTCTCGCGGCGATTCTCCCTCCAGATGTGCTCAAGCAGATATGAGACCGTGGTCTTTCCGTTTGTCCCTGTGATTCCGTACAGGCGCAGATTGTGCGATGGAGCTCCGAAGAACCATGATGCTAGAGGACCAAGAGCGCCCCGCACATCGCGCGTTGCAAGACATGGAGTGGTCTTATGAGGCGATTTAATCAAATATTCATAACCAGAGTGATCGGTAAGTATGGCGACTGCGCCAGACTTGATCGCCTCTTCAACAAAGGAGATTCCGTGAGTGTGAGCTCCTTGTAGCGCTACGAACAAGTCTCCTTGAGTTACTTGGTGGGAATTGAGGGTAAGGCCTGTGATATTGAGGTAAATATTGGGATGGCTATTTGGATTTACACTCGCGTAAGACACCTCAAGAAAATCAGCGACTTGCTTGAGGGTTCGCGAATATTCATACTGCAGAAGCTCTCGCATACTCACCTTTTTTCTAATGCAGCTGAGATCTTATCCTCGCGCTCTTTTCTCTGCTTCTCCTCTTTTATCTGCTTTTTCAGCATGGCTTTATCAAGAGGAAAGGGAACTAACTCGTCTCCAGTGGGCGGAACACGATAATTTTTGAGTGCGTAGGAGACTACCGACTTGAAAACAGGTCCTCCGAGATAGCCCCCCCAGTGAATTCCAACCGGGTTTTGCACAGTAATGCTCATGACGAAACGTGGATTATCTGCCGGGGCGTATCCGATAAATGATGAGGTATATCCTCGATAACAACCGCACTTGCTGTCATAACGTTGTGCGGTGCCTGTCTTGCCCGCAACTCGATATCCAGGGATTGCTGCTTTGGTTGCAGTACCACCTTCTTGCGTCACGCTCTCGAGCATCGCACTTAATTGCGCGGCAACATCTTGAGAAATGACTCGTCGAGACTCTGGTCGCGGTGATGCTGTGTAATGACCGGCAGAGTCGCTAGTACCCGCCACGAGCGTGGGTGCGATGCGCACTCCAGAGTTGGCGATTGTGGCAAATACATTCGTTGCTTGAATGGTGTTTACCGAATATCCCTGACCAAAGGCAACTGTAGGGAAGGTGGTTCGTGACCACTTCTCCACTGGATGGAGAATACCGGCGGTCTCTGCAGGAAGATTAAGGTCGATTCCCTCACCAATTCCAAATTTCTTCAAGTAAGAATAAAGAGTCTGTTCGCTCATTCGCTCTGCGATTTTGATTGTTCCCACATTGCTTGACTTGGCGATAATACCTGTGGCAGTTAGGTTCCAGACTGGATGTTTGTCGTGATCTTTGAATGCTTTGCCAGCGCGTTTTAATTTATCTGGCGTCCTGAAAACAGAGGTCGGCGTGACGACTTTCTCCTCAAGGGCAGCAGCCATAGTCATTACTTTTCCAGTTGAGCCTGGCTCATAAACCTCTTGCACTGATGGAACTTGCAAGAGCGAGGCTTTAGTCCGTGAGAAATTATTCGGATCGAAGCCAGGGGCTGTGGCAAGCGCGAGGATTTCTCCAGTTCGGGGATCGATTATCACAGCGCTCACCGAAGATGCTTGGGTCTGCTTTGCCAATTCGTTGATTGCCTCTTCAGCGGCCCACTGTAAATCACGATCAATCGTCAGACGGACTGATTTTCCTGCTTTAGGTGGTACCAAAGTCTGTCGAGATGAAGGAATAGATGGCCCGCCACCATTCTCGTATGTGAAAATTCCATCCTTGCCTGCCAGTATGTGATTGAGCGATGCCTCCATGCCGCCACCACCTATGCCGGCAGAGTTCACAAATCCCAGTAATGAGGCAGCGAGAAATTTCTCT
This sequence comes from Actinomycetota bacterium, assembly GCA_016870715.1. Classification (GTDB taxonomy): domain Bacteria; phylum Actinomycetota; class Actinomycetes; order Nanopelagicales; family Nanopelagicaceae; genus IMCC26077. The sequence goes on from VGAL01000001.1 coordinate 54,628, forward strand.
GGGTAATCCCGTCTAAAACCACGTTCGCTGAAGAGTCCACCAATTCTCTCGGAGAGTTTTCCGCCTTGATTCTCCTCTGCGATTGCTGCTTTTAGTTGAGTCCATTGCGCTGGAGTGATGTCGCGAGCGACGTAGACAAATTTTCTTGTACCAGTCAATCTCGATTGCAGGTATGAAGGGCTCTTGCCGATGATGGGAGCGATTATTTCTGCAGCACGCTTTGGTTTATTTACAAGATTTTGATCAACAACTAGGTCGATTGATTCCACGCTGCGAGCGAGCACATTCCCATTCCGATCCGTTATCTCTCCGCGAGGTGCGAGAAGTTTCGCAGTTTTGGTCAACTCCCGCGTTGCACGCTCTGCATAAGACTTTGCATTGACGGCTTGCACATCTATCAAACGCACGAAGAAAGCCATAAATAAGATTCCAACAAGTAATAGCGCTACTCGCAGTCGACCTTGTGCCATTCGCAGTGGGCTCATGGTTTATTCACTGGTCGAAGATCGAGGAACGCCGGAGTACCACTGGGCACCATTCCCAGCACTCGAGCTCGCTTTGCCAACATATGTGGCGCTGAATATCGAGCTACTTGGGCGGTAATTGCCTCCTCTTGATCGGCAATCACTTGTGCCTGCACTTTGAGGCGATGAAGTTTGATGGAGTCTTGATTGAGCGCCATGTTGAGGGCCATCACCATAAAAATGCTCATGATCAGAGCGCCGAAGACAAGTGAGACGAATGCCGTTGTGGTTACCGGTCTTCCATCATTCACTCGAAGTTCTTGTACGAGGCGAAGTATTGGCTCTGGAGTGCGCGCAGTGGGGAGTGATTTGGTGAGGTTGAGTTTGCGAGCAGCCACTGCCATTAGGCGGCCCTTCTTTCAATTGCACGGATGCGAACTGATTGCGAACGCGGATTCATGGAAATTTCCGCCTCGCTGGCGCTCTCGCTAGCGCGAGTGAGCAATTGGAAGCGAGCGGGCTTCGGTTCTACCGGTAATCCATGAGGGACCTCGCTGCTACTTACTTCGGCAAAGGCCCGTTTAACTATCCGATCTTCGAGGGAGTGGTAGGAGAGCACGACCATCCGCCCTTGTGTGGCTAATAGGTTTAGCGCTGCCGGGATAGCTCGCTCGAGTACCTCTAATTCATTGTTGACGTAGATTCGAAGAGCCTGGAAAGTTCGTTTTGCAGGATTGCCTCCGACGCGACGAGTGGCGGCTGGAATGCTCTCTTTCACAATATTGGCAAGGACAACAGTTGATGAGAGCGGTGCGACTGTCCGCGCATCGATTATTTTTGCTGCGATTCGACTGGCAAATTTCTCTTCACCATACTCACGCAAGATACGAGTGAGCTCTTGGTGTGAATATGTATTGACAACCTCTCCCGCGCTGATACCAACGGATTGATCCATGCGCATGTCAAGAGGCGCATCGTGCGAATATGCGAAACCTCTATCAGAGGAATCAAGTTGCACAGATGAGACGCCAAGGTCGAAGAGGATCCCGTGCGCGCTCTCTATTCCCTGGTTTCGTGCTACTTCTTCTATGTGATCATAAACAGCATGCACCAGCGTTACACGCGAACCAAAGCGAGATAGCCGCGCACCAGCCTTCTCAAGCGCGCTCTTATCTCGATCAATTCCTACTACATGCAATCTCTCAAACTTCTCAAGGAGATATTCCGTATGACCACCTAATCCAAGGGTTGCATCGATGAGCAGCGGCGACTGACCTGTGAGTGCAGGGGTGAGTAATTCAACGGTGCGGGTAAGTGCAACGGGAATATGTTCGTTACTCATCTTCACCTTCCCCTCTCTCTTGCTCTCTCTTGCTCTCTCTTCACTTGCCTCTACACCTCACCCTGATTTTTGGACACCGCCGCCGGACGGATCGATCGGCGCCGGGGAAGGGGCGTCGATACTCGGTGCGGCAGTGACCGAAAATCAGGGGCTAAAAGAGACCAGGGAAGACCTCCTCTGATACATCGGCAAAACTCTTTTCACGATCTGCGAGATAGCTCTCCCATGCCTGGAGATCCCAAATTTCCACTCGCGTATTTGCGCCAATAACAACGCACTCTTTTTCTAAGCCGGCATAACTACGTAATGAGCTTGGAATTGTGACGCGACCTTGTTTGTCAGGAATTTCATCGTGTGCCCCGGCAAACATCACGCGCATGTAATCGCGAGCGGATTTTGCAGTGACCGGCGCTTGGCGCATCGCTTCAGTCAGAGTGGCAAATTCCTGCGCTGGCCAGACATAGAGGCAGCGCTCTTGTCCTTTGGTGATGACTAGACCGGAAGCGAGATCATCGCGGAATCGGGCGGGAAGAATCAGGCGCCCCTTTTCATCAAGGCGGGGCTCGTAGGTACCAAGAAACATGCGGTACTACCCCCTTCCCCAAGGTTGTAATCCCCCACTTTACTCCACTTATCTCCACAGTCAACCACCCTCCCCCCTCTCCCTCCTCTGGCTCCCCCCACTCTCGCCAGCTGGTTCCATCTGGCCCCTGTCAGCAGTTATCAGAAAAAGGCCTTACCGTTAGCCAGATGGTCGCCCTCGATCCCCGTACATTCCGCTCGCTGATGAGCGGGTGGATTACCGGCATCGCTATCGTCACAGCCGAAATTGATGGGCAACGGGTAGGAATTGTCTGCAACTCTTTGACCTCGGTCTCGCTCGATCCAGTCTTGGTCTCCTGGTGCGTGGATAAGAAAATTGCCTCGTTCCCGCTTTGGAAGAGGGCCACTTCCTGGTCAGTGAATTTCCTCGATGCAGGGCAAGAAGATTTAGTCCATCGCTTTACTGCTCATGGCGCAGATCGATTTGCCGGGTTAGAGGTTCTCGAACCAACCGATGAACACCCTGCCCTTGCACTCGCGGCGGCGAAAACATTCTTCACCGCGCGAACGCAGGCACAACATGAAGCCGGAGATCATGTGATTATCGTGGGTGAGGTGCTCTCATTTAGCGATGGTATTTCGCAGCCCCTGACCTTCTTTAGAGGGAAGTTCCTTCCTGGGCCAAAAGCGTAGGTATCTCTTCTATTAGATCGGTAGCAACAAGTGGGATGCGCCGCTTAAGAGCCGATTGTGCTGCTGCAGAAAAAATTTCGACTCCATGAGCAAGAATTTCTGCTCCACTTTCCAATGAGTCTGGTCGATGCGAAGCGATCATCGACCCGATAAGTCCAGCAAGAACATCTCCAGTGCCCGCGGTGGAGAGCTCACTCCCCGCTACCTGATCGATGAAGGTAATGCCTGCTGGGGTCGCCACAATTGAAGCTCTTCCTTTGAGTAAGACGATTGCATTGAAGGCACGGGCTGCATTTAGTGCACACGACTGCCTATCTCCGGGATCAAATCCCATCTTCTTTATTTCACCCTCATGTGGCGTAAGAATCCAGATTGCATCCGTTGGTGCTGGCTCTGTAATCAAGGCGAGCGCTCCGCCATCAATAATCAGCCTTCGACATTCTGGTAGCTGGGAAAGATTGGGCGATCCCGGACCAACTACTGCAGCATCGACATGCACGCTCTCAAGGCTCTGAAGTGGAACAACATCCGGGTAAGCGCGTAAGACCAGATCAGTCGGCAAACTTTCGCGTGAGAGGTAATTGATGTAACCAGATCCGCCTCGTCGCGCGCCACCAACAGTAAGTACCGCTGCGCCCGGAAAATTCTGCGATCCTGCATCAATTAGCAGACGACCTGAAGTGTATTTATTTCCAAATGAATCACGTTGATAAAGATAAGCGCGAAACTTATTGTTGATCGTCGCCAAACTGACGGCGCTCCCAGCGCTCTTCCAGCATGCTGTTGAAGCGAGATCTCCGCTTCTCTCGCGGCGCCTTCATTCCTTGAAGAGTTGCGCGGGAGGTAGTAATAAGTCGATAGACGCCAGCAAGAGCGATGATAAATCCGGCAACTCCCGCGATAATCACTTGAGTGACCAATCCGACGAAGAGAGTAATGAAGCCCACTGCAATCAAAGTCAGGCTCAGGAGAGGAGAGCGCTTGCTCTTCTTCTGCGATAACGCAGAGACAAGTTTTGGATCCTCTTGTGAGAGCGCAGCTTCCATCTCTGCAAGTAAGCGCTCTTCATGTTCAGATAGTGGCATCGCCTTTTCGCGCTCCCTTCAGTTACCGCTTACTAAAAATCTTAGCCCAGGAGCGGGCTTACGGCTCACCCTCGATTGAGCCTATCGAGCCCGATTGGCTCTCAGGTTCGATGAGGCGGGCGGGTTTGAGCGCCCCGCCGCCAAAGCGCCGGCGGGCCCGATCGAGGGCTTTATCGACCTGGCGCCAACCCTTCTCCCGCGAACCGAGAGTCAACTGTTCGACCAAATGCTCCTGGCTCTCAAGGTTCTCTAATCGAACTCCCACCAGCCGCACACGTGAGCGCACCAAAGCTAATCCGTTAAAAAGACGGCGCACCTGTTCATAAATCTCTTGGGTGCTATCGGTTGGTAGATCAATCGTCTTTGACCGGGTGATGGTAGTGAAATCACTAAATCGAATTTTGATTGAGATAGTCCGTGCGACCGATTCTTGATCTCGTAAACGCCGCGTGGCTCGCTCAGTCACTCGAAGAAGTTCAGCGAGCAGCTCTTCATTGTCATCGGTATCGCGTGCAAAAGTCTCTTCAGCGCCGATACTTTTATCGAGCACGCTCTCTTCGACCGCTCGATAATCTCGACCCCAGGCCAATTCATAGAGACTCTCCCCCTGGCTTGCACCGAGCGCACGAATAAGAGTATTTCGTGGAGTATGCGCGATATCACCGATTGTCTGTAGCCCTAATTGGGTAAGTGCATCTGCAGTCTTTGGACCCACTCCCCATAACTCGCGAACTGGAAGTGGGTGGAGGAAATCTAAAACGCGATTTTCGGGAATCTCTAAAAGTCCATTGGGCTTACATCGCCCCGATGCAAGTTTGGCGATCAACTTAGTCGTTGAGATTCCCACGGAGCAGGTGATTGCCAATTCAGATTCGATACGTGCGCGAATTTGATTTCCAATTTCGCGTCCATTTCCAATCAATCTAGTCGCACCTGAGACATCAAGGAATGCTTCATCGAGTGAGAGTGGTTCAACTCGTGGCGAAAAATCATTGAAGATTTTCATTACCTCGGCAGAGACTTCGCCGTAACGATGATGTCTGTTTGGTAAGAAGATCGCATCCGGAGCAAGTCTGCGCGCCTGCGCAACTGGCATCGCCGCACGGATACCAAAGGTGCGGGCACGATAATTTGCTGAGGTGACCACTGCGCGTGGCCCCGCGCCAACGACCACCGCTTTACCTTTAAGCGTTGGATCATCAGCCTCTTCCACTGAGGCGAAGAAGGCATCCATATCGACATGAAGAATGGTGCTCGCTTTATGCACTGGATGCACTGGCACTCTTCTCTTCTCCAGTAGTGGTTGCCATATTAATAGCCATATTAATAAGAGTATCCATCTGAGCCCGGACAACTGAGATATCGCCACTCTCGCGCCAGAGCGAGTACAACTCCCCAAGATCCCACGCGCAGTGAGCAAGGATGGAGACTCCGCGTGAGCCAGTTCGACGTAAGGTGCCATGTACCAGCAGAAGTTTCGAGTGGTAGAGGGTTCGCCCAGAGTGGAGTTGGGTATTTTCAAAGAAGGTCGCATCGCTACATCCAGTGCCATCATCGAGGGTAATGAAGATGACCCGTCGACCAGAGCGAACTGGTGGGCTCTGCAGCGCGACTTTGACCCCTGCGACAAGAAGTGGGGTACGTGAGCGATGGGTAAGAAGATCGGCTGCGCGAACTACGCCGAGGGCAGTTAAGAAATGGCGATAGAAGGCGATGAGGTGATGGCTGACATCAAGACCAAGGAGGTCAACCTCATGGCGGACCTTCTCGCTCTCTGTCAGCGCGGGTAATCCACTTGCAATCAATGAGCTCTGTTGGTCGTCGAAGAGTAGAACCATTTGATCGGATGAAGGAGCGCTCCATCGATCTAACTCTTTGTAATGAAGTAAGAGTTCACGTCGATTGATGCCGGGATGAAGGTGATCGAATGCGCCAAGGAGAATGAGGTTCTCGACAATAGGCTTAGAGACTCGAGCGCGATAGGTGAAATCGGCGCAATCGATAAATGGGCGGCCAGAGATAATCTCGCGCATCTGATGCTCATCGATACCCGAGATATCAGAGAGCGCTACTCGGATTCCATAACTGCCATTCACCTCTTCGACGAGATACTCACTCCCAGATCTATTGATATCAAGTGGGAGTAAGCCAACTCCCATCTGTCGCGCTTCATCAAGAAGTAATCGTTTGGGGTACATCCCGGGATCATGGGTCAGTAAGCCAGCGATGAAGTGTGCGGGGTAATGAGTCTTGAGCCATGCTGATTGATAGGTCGGTAACGCAAATGCAGCGGCATGGGCTTTACAGAAACCAAAGGATGCGAAAGCGCGAAGAACATCATTGACCTCTTCGACGACGCTGATTGGATAACCACGTTCACACCCGCGATTGATGAACCAGGGATAGAACTCGATACTTCGCTCGGGTTCGTTGAGGATGCGGCGATATGACTCAGCTTCGGCGAGCGAGATTCCCGCGATGGTGGCGATGATACGAATGACCTGTTCATGAAAGACGACAACGCCCTCAGTCTCAGCGAGGATCTCATAGAGCGATGGGTGGATAAGTCGGGGCGCGCTCCACCCTTGCCTGGCGCGAAGGAAAGGGGTGATCATGTCGCTCTTCACCGGGCCAGGGCGAAAGAGGGAGATATCGATAATCAAATCGTTGAAGAGTTCGGGGGCGAACTTGCCGATCAACTCACGTTGCCCGGGGCTTTCGATTTGAAAGATGCCAAGGGTCTTTGTCGAACGAATCAGAGTAAAGGTCTTTGCATCATCGAGAGCGATCTCATCGAGTGGAATATCCTTCTTATCGACGCGACGAATCTCACTGAGCGCATGTGCAATCGCTGATTGCATCCGGACGCCAAGGATGTCGAGTTTTAGAAGGCCCACGCTCTCGACATCATCCTTATCCCATTGCGACATTGGATAACCAGAGGCGCCCATCTGACTGGGCATCCGATCAAGGAGCGCGCTATCGGCGAGTATCACTGCGCAGGGATGCATCGAAAGATGGCGCGGCAACTTATCGAGTTGTTGGGCAAGGGTGATTGCCTTTCCCATCGCTCCGTTAATTGATAAATGGCGCAGCTCTGGCAGATCGCGAAGGGCATTGGTGATGTTCTTTGCGCGGATATGGGGCAGGGATTTTGCCAAGGTGTCGATCTCTTCGTGTGGCAGCGCTAGCGCTGCACCCACATCGCGAATCGCATGGCGCGCTCGATATGTTTCGACCATAGCAACTGTCGTTGTTTGCGCAGGGCCATGTGGCCAAGAGCCAGCAGGGTTATAACGAGCGAAGACTTGGTCGTAGATCTCTAATCGCCGCGCAGATTCGACATCGATATCGATATCAGGCAAGTCAGTGCGGAGCGTGGAGCAGAATCGCTCCATCAGCAATCCATGTTCAAGTGGATCGACTCCTGAGATGCCGAGTAGATGGCAGATGAGCGACCCAGCGCCGCTGCCCCGCGCCGCAACGCGAATCCCAGAGCGGCGAGCGCTATCGACGATATCGGCAACGGCAAGGAAATATGCCTCGTAACCTAATGAGTAAACGGTCTGCAGCTCTTGATGTAGTCGCTCAGTAGCAACTTGCAATCTCTCACCGGAGTATCGCGAGGTTAATCGCACCTCACATCGCGCTTTGAGGTGCTGAGCCATTTCGTTATAAGAAGAGAGGCCAACAACCTGTGGTTCGGGCAGATGGACTCCCCCTAATCCAATATCACGCGTTGGGGAGAGTTCACATCGTTGCGCCCATTCATCTGTTGTGGCGAGTAATTCATATTCATTCTTCTCGCCAGCGCTTGCTGCGATCTCTCTGGCAATCTGGAACATCTCTGCGCTACTTTTTAGATAGGCCTGATCTGTCTTATTCTCAGTATGGCGAGGTGAGAGCGGAACAAGTTTGCGAATCGCATCGAGCACATCGGCTACTGGCGCATCGCTTGCGTGGAGCATTCGGACGTTATTACTGAGGATGACTGGCGCTTTCATCATTCGACCAAAGAGGAGCATCTTGCCGGCATGATGCGTTGACCACTTCCCCGTTCCTGAAATGCGGTGTGAGAGCGCTTCGATGGTGATGAGATCGCGCGGAAAGTATTCACTCCACTCATTAAGTGCCCGCTCTGCCAAGTCGGCGCGATTATCTGCGATATGGCGACCAACATCAGAATCAGGGCCAAGTAAGAAAATCAATCCTTTGCCATAGCGAGAAAGGTTCTCCCGGGTGAGCAGACCTTCTTCTGTTGCTGAAATGAGACGAACAAAATTTCGCCACCCTGCAGGAGTAGCAAGGAGGGTTGCGCGTGGATATTTTCGCTCTACCTCCGCACCGCCCTTTGCCGGAGTTGTTCGAGCTGAACGAGTAAGTGAATGAGTGAGTAAACGAGTGAGTAATGGTGGAGCGATGAGAAAGTCGCTGCCAAGGATCGGTGCGATATTTGCCTTCGCACAGGCTTGGGTAAAACGAATCGCACCAGCAAGGCCACCGAGTTCGGCGCGATCGGTAAGAGCAAGGGCTGACATCTCTAATTCGCTAGCGCGCGCAACGAGCGCTTCGGGAAGTGCGGTGCCATATTTGAAGGAGTAGCCACTGGCGCAATGGAGATGGGTAAAACGGGCACGGAGCATCGCTCAACTCCCTCCCCAGTATTTCCAGTACTCCCAGTACTCCCAGTATTCGAACAAATGTTCGAATAAGTACCCTAGCCGCCCCCTCAGACAGCGGGCAACCCCCTGGCTTATGCTCTTGGGCATGAACCTTTTCCAGGGCGCCAGCAGGTGGCTGAGGGCGGGCCTGGCTGGCCTCGCAATCATTTCGATCACCATAACTAGCGCACCGAGCTCGCTCAGCGCCGAGCTCGAAGATGAACTGATCAAGGTTCCGACGGAGACTTCAGTTCTCAACACCGGAGTGATGTTCCGGAATACTCAGGGTGGATTTATGGAGTCAGGGTTATTCGCCAGATACCCGAATGATGCGCGAAATAACTTTCGTATCCGAACCTGCACCGATATGAAAGATCCTCTCTGCGATGATGCCACCTCGCTCTACTACAGCACCTTCTTGCCACTATGTTCAATTAGCACTTCCTTTGATTGCGTCGAGAAGTTCGTTGCCCGAATTGGCGATGGAAAAGAACTCACTGCAACTCTCGATACGATTCAACCGTCACCATCGCTATCGCCATATAAAGCGGACGCCTCAAAGAATCTTGTCGGACCCGGACAGGCTTTAGTCTTCACGATTCCAGGGGCTGAACATCCCGGTGGCAATCGGTATCTGCTCTCAGTTGCGCTTAATGGCGCAACGCCAGAGGGGGCGCATAAACCCGGACAGGAGTACGGAAATTTTACTCCCTACAACATCCAGATGTCCGTTGATGCAGTTGATTATGTGCCAGCAACTAAACCTGGTGAGTTTCAAAAAGGTCGCTGGTATTTCTATGAAGCAGAGCAGAATCTTGCATTACAGAAGAACCCCTTCAGCACGTGCGCCGTCGAAGAAGATTCCTTTTGCATGAACAAGCGGGCCTTTCCGCAAGATATCCGCTTTCAAGTTGTACTAAGGCTCCGCTCCTCGACTAATGGTTGGCTCTATGGACGGGTGCAAAAACCTGACGTGTCTATCACTTCGATTCCTGGCGGTGAGCGATGGGATGTTTCCGCGGCACCCGTACGGATTCCACAAATTTGGGAATTTGTGCCGCTCTCACAAATGCCCAGCACTTTTGAAAAATGGAAATCTGAGAATTGGGAGGATGTCCCTGGCTCTCAATTACAAGATAGCTCGACCAGCCCACCATCACTTGTGCGAATACCGAACGCGCTTAACGTCGGCGGAGTGGATACTTCCATTAAATGGCTCAACTACTGGATGCCGATTACCGGAGATAAGGCGACCGCCACCCCTGGTATGTGGAGTATTCGTAACTTAGGGCCCTCTGAAATGAATAACGCGAGTAACTGTTACGACTCCAATAGTTACAAGGAGAAACGCGTTACAGGGATGGTCACAAGTAATGCAATGATCACCACCGCTGGTCCCCCGCTCTTTGATCAAAAGGAGCAGGCGCTCATCTACCAAGTGGCCGGACCACACTTTGAGCGAGATGGAAAGACCTTATTTCGTGGCACCTACGATCTCATCATGCGAAAAGATGTTGCTCGTTGCTTATATAAATTTACCGACGCACCAATCAAGGCGAGCATCTCAGTCGTTTCCGCGAATGGCGAGGAAATCGTTGAGACTGAACAAATTGCTGAGCGGAACGATGCAAGTGGTGAATGGATAACTTTGGGCAAGTATGGATTTACCTTCTCTTCCCCTAAATTAAAGGTAAGACTCACTCAAGAAAAGTCAGCTGAAACCAAAAATTCAGCCGCTGCCGCACAATCTGGCGCTGTAGTAAAACCAAAAATTCAGCCAAGCAAAAAATCTATAGTCTGCGTAAAAGGAAAGGTGCAAAAGATTGTCACCGGCGCGAAACCAAAATGTCCCACTGGTTTCCGCACCCGCTGAGATACTGTCCCTGTGAATATGAGTGTGCATATGAGTGTGAATATGAATGTGAATATCGGTGACCTCTCCGGCAAGAGCGCAGTAGTCACTGGAGCTAATCGAGGGATTGGCGCGGCTATCGCTCTGGGGTTAGCCAAGGCGGGCGCAGATATCGTCGCGACTAGTCGCCAGATGAGCGCGGCCGAAGAGATCGGGCGTGAAGTTACTGCGCTCGGACGAAAGTTCACCCCCATCGCCGCCGACTTAAGTGATCGAAAACAGAGCAGCGAATTCGCTAGCCGCGTCCTTGATCTTGTGCCCCGGGTCGACATTCTCATTAACAATGCAGGGATCACAGCGCGCTATCCGGCCGCAGAGATACCACTTGAAGAGTGGGATCGAGTGATGGAAGTCAATCTCAATTCGCAATTCATTCTTGCCCAAGGATTCGGTCGTCACATGATCGACAATGGCGCCGGTCGTATCATCTTTATTGCATCCATCATGTCGTTCCAAGGTGGTTTGAAGATTCCCCCGTACGCCGCAAGTAAACATGCAATTATTGGATTAACTAAAGCGCTCTCCAACGAGTGGTCTGCGCTAGGTGTAAATGTCAATGCAATTGCTCCGGGATATATAGCTACCGATCACAACACAGCCCTTCGCTCCGATCCGGTGCGAATGCCTGAAGTGAGCTCTCGGATTCCTATTGGTCGCTGGGGTGTTTCCGATGATGTAGTCGGAAGTGCGGTCTTTCTCTCCGGAAGCGGCGCTAACTACATCTCAGGATCAGTCATCACTGTAGATGGTGGCTGGATCGCTCGCTAACCCTTGAAACACGCAGATTTCTTAGATAGTTGAAATTTCAACTTTATTTAGATATCTTTCTATGAGGAAATATCAGTCAATCTAAGGAGTTGCATGGACATTGTATTAATCGTGGGGCGAATCCTCTTCGCTCTCATCTTCATCAATTCAGGCTTTGCACATTTCGCTAAACGTGAAGTGCTGACAGGGTATGCACAATTCAAGAAGGTGCCCGCGGCAAAACTCGCTGTTCCGCTCACCGGACTCATGATCCTTCTTGGCGGATTATCGATTGTCCTAGGAATCTGGATGGACCTTGGCGCCCTTCTTCTTGCTATCTTCTTGGTCTTCTCTGCATTTATGATGCATAACTTCTGGACTATGGACGATGCCACTCAGAAGATGAATGAGACCGTTGCATTTTTCAAGAATCTTTCCATGGCAGGTGCTGCACTCATCATTCTCGCCGTTATCGCAAATGGTGGAGATCTCGGCGCAAACCTCGGAGATGTCTCACTCTTCAGGAATTAACGGAGAATTTCATTTCAAAAGAGTCGGCAGATTAAATCTGTCGGGTCTTTTGCGTTACCCTCATCCGTGTGTTCGAGTTAGCTAGCGCCGCGCTCCTCGGGGCGATCATGGGAACGGCTCTCGGCCTTGTCGGCACTGGTGGCGCCATTTTGGCTGTTCCAGCCCTTGTTTACCTCTTCGACTTCCCCGCCTTAGAAGCAACTACCGCCTCGCTCGTGATTGTGATCGCCGCAGCTCTGGTGAGCGCTCAAGCGCGGGCGAAAGCCGCACAAATCGATTATCGCCGCGCCTTAGTGCTCTGGGCGATTGGATTGGCCGGAAATGGGATCGGTGCCATCGCATCCCAGCGCGCTTCGGATTTCATATTGCTCTTTGGAATCTCACTCATCATCCTCGCTGCGTCGATCAGTATGTTCGTGCGCTCATTCCAAGGTGAGATAGTCGCAAAACATCGCCACCCCATTGCACTTCCGATACTCGGAACGCTCATTGGTTTCATTGCAGGTTTCTTCGGTGTCGGTGGCGCCTTCCTCGTTGTGCCCACGTTGATTCTCGCCTTTGGAGTCTCTGCCCACATAGCCGCAGGCACGGGGTTGATTGTCATGCTCCTTAATAGCTCCACGGCGCTCCTGGTTCGCTATGAGTTGTGGAACGATGTTCAGTGGAAGATTCCGCTGGTGATTCTTGTCAGCGCAGTAGTCGTGGCATGGGTAGCGGCTGAAAAGGGAACCCGATTGAAATCGAAATCTCTCGAACGTGGATTTGCCGGGTTACTACTTGCAGTTGGTCTCTTTACCTTTATTGAGACAGTCTTTCTCTCCGCATAAGGCGGAGTAACCTTCTGATCATGAGTGAGCAAGTAGCAAAACACCCCAGCGTGATACGAGTCCAAGCGCGGCTTCACGAATTGGCCCTTCCCGGTGAAGTGCGCATCCTCTCTGACTCTGCCCGTAGCGCTAAAGAAGCTGCATCCGCTCTTGGTGTCGAGGTCGGCCAAATTTGTTCCTCGCTCATCTTTGCCAGCGCAGGAAAACCCATCTTGATTCTCACCTCAGGTCGCCATCGCGTCGACACCGAAAAGGTCGCCTCGGAACAGGGCATAGCAAAACTAGAGCGAGCAGATGCAGATCTAGTGAAGAGCGCTACCGGCTTTGCAATTGGGGGCGTCGCCCCGATCGCTCATACCCACCCGATTACTACTTATTTAGATCTCGCCTTAAACGAGTACCCAGTTATCTGGGCGGCAGCCGGCCATCCACACGCCGTCTTCCCCACCACATTCGATGAACTTCTTCGCGTAACTGGTGCCACCCCGATTGCGGTGGCAACAGAGTAAGAGAGTGCGAGAGAATCGTGACATGGCTGTGAAGTTCCAACGATTCTCGCAAGAGAGAGCTCAGGCGAAGAGTTCGCGCACTTCTAGTTCTTCTAGCACTTCCAGCTCTTCGGAAATACCTATTCTTCTTGTCCATGGGATGGGTTCTGCCGACACAGTCTGGAAGCCACTGATTCCCCACCTCCAAAATTTCAGTGAGGTCATCACCTGCCTACTTCCCGGACATGGCGGCAATCCACTCGATCCTCGGATGACGATGGATCCCTATTCGCTAGCCAAGCATCTGCAGGAAGAGATGGTGCGCGAGGGAATCGAGCGCGCACATGTCGTGGGTAACTCACTAGGTGGCTGGATAGTCCTTGAACTTGCCGGCCACTTCCCCGAGCGGACCAGCACTGTTACCGCACTTGCACCTGCAGGGCTCTGGTTACATCCTTTCTTCCTCAGAATCCCTGGCACCGATGCGGCAAAACGAATCGCAAATAGCACCAACAACTTCGCACATATCGGATTACGACTTGGCGTCGCACAGCGGTTGGGTTTCTCTCGTGTCTCACCACGATGGAAAGAGATTAGTTACGAGACGATGCTCGATGCCGCCAGAGCGATGGCACAATCTGATGGGTACTACCCGGCTTGGGATGCATTCCTCAACAAGCGCTTTGATACACCCATCAATAATGACATTCCCATCACGGTGATCTTCGGTGATAAGGATCGCGCGCTACCAGCAAAGACCTGCCAAGAGCGCTCGCTTCTCCCAGCCCACGCTCGCTGGGTCACTCTCGAAAACACCGGCCATGCTCCGATGTGGGATAGCCCTGCTGAAGTCGCCACTGAAATCTCCAGGCATGTATTGGTATGAACATCACGATCTTTATTTGGAGAGTGCGCACTCGCTCCATTCCCTTCGCAATAGCGCGGATGGCTCTAGATCGCTTTGCGCTCCGTAAAGTTGCTGGCCTTACCTTCTTCAAACTCTTAGGAACTGGAAAGGGCGAAACCTTCACTCCCCGCGATGCGGACTTGCGACAGTGGGGTTTGCTTGTTGTGGGAAGCGAAGGGGCAATAACCGAGGTGAAGAGTTTGCCACTAGTGCGCCGTTGGGCCGCTCGCGCAACCGAGAGCGCACATTTTGATTTGCAGACTCTCTCCTCACATGGCCAATGGGCTGGGCGCGAACCGTTCACAACAGGAGATGAGAGTTCGGTGCGAAGCAAACCTGCTGGAGCAGTAGCGGCAATCACTCGAGCGCGAATCAAAGCTTCCAAAAACTTTCGATTCTGGCGAGCAGTACCCCCAGTTATCGAAGCGCTCGATAACGCACCTGGATTGATTGCGGCAATCGGTATTGGCGAGGCACCTATCGGCTTACAAGGAACATTCTCGCTCTGGAGCGATGCGCAATCGCTCCGGAACTTTGCCTACAAGAGCGATGCTCATCAAAAGGCCATCACCGCAACGAAGGAGATTGGTTGGTATAGCGAGGAGTTATTCGCACGATTTTCTGTAGCGAGCGCTTCGGGCAGAGTTAATGGAATAGCAGTAGGCAATACGGCAGACTAACCACCGTGTCTATCCGCAATTACACCCCCAGGAAGCGTGAGCGACGTGGACCAAGTCGCATCGAGACTCTTCTACTCTGGGGCACGCTCGCGGTAGCCATCGCTTTTCAAATCTCTTACCCCTTATTAGAGGGTGAACCGCTCCGCTTGATCACCATTGGAACCGTCTATGCCGCAGCGTTAGCAACGCTCACCAATGCCTATCTCTCACATGGAAGCAGGTATGCGCTTGGATACTTTGCTATTACTTTCACCTTCGGTTTAGCAATCGAACATATTGGAATCACTACTGGCTGGCCCTTTGGAAGTTACAGTTACGATATTTCGCTGGGAGCATTCTTCTTTAGCATCCCGCTCGTCGTTCCCTTTGCCTGGATGATGCTTAGCCATCCGATCTTAATTGCAGCGCGTGCGCTCTCTCCCCGATGGACTGTTGTCATCGGTGGTTTTGGATTGATGGCATGGGACCTCTTCCTTGACCCGCAGATGGTCAGCGCCGGCCGTTGGAGATGGAACGACACCTCGCCCCATGTCCCCTTTCAACCCGAGATACCACTCTCCAACACCTTCGGTTGGTTCCTCTCAGGCATCATCCTGATGACGCTCTTACACACCTTGTTACCAAAGGAGCGACGCAAGAATGGAGTCAATACCAATGCCGGTGATGCCCTTCTTATCTGGACCTGGTTCTCGGGAGTTGTCGGGAATATTTTCTTCTTCTCTCGTCCAGGAGTTGCTTTTGTCGGCGGCTTAACCTTCGCCCTCTTTCTCTTCCCGTATCTCTTCAAGCGATGGATCAACCGTCAGTGACAACTATTATTTATGTCCTCGGTTTTCTCCTTGCAATCCACTCGATCATCAATGCTCTCTTACTCCGCCGCCCAGGTAGATCGGATGTCATCTCAGAGAAGGTAGCGCTTTTAATACCCGCGCGAAATGAAGAGTTGAATATCAAAGCGTGCTTGGAGAGCGTGCTAAATCAAAAAAATCTCAATAATTTCACCGTTTATGTTCTGGATGATTCGTCGACTGATGGAACGAATCAGATCCTCCGCGAAATAGCAGCAACTGAACCTCAACTATCGATTCTGCGCGGGAGAGACCTTCCTGAAGGATGGACCGGAAAGAACTCTTCCTGTTGGCAACTAGCCAATGCCGCCCAAGAATCTGATTATCTCGTCTTCGTCGATGCGGATGTTCGACTTCGCAATGATGCGGTAGCAAAATCCATTAACGCCCTACGTAGGTTGCAGTGGAAATTTATCTGCCCATACCCCAGGCAAATTGCCCGTAGTTGGAGCGAATGGCTCATTCAACCGTTGTTGCAGTGGAGTTGGATCACCACCCTGCCGCTGAGAATCGCTGAACGATCGCTTCGACCCGAACTCACCGCGGCCAACGGACAATTTTTCATCGTCGAAAAGGGAGCGTACTTCACTGCTGGTGGCCATAAAGCAATTCATGAAGAGGTCCTCGATGACATTCATCTCGCTCGACAGATGAAACGTAATGGTTTTCGCGGCAATGTCATCGATGGGAGCAGTATCTCGAGTTGTCGCATGTATCGCTCCTGGGATGAATTGCGCGATGGATACACCAAATCCCTCTGGTCGGCATTTGGCTCCATTCCTGGAGCGCTATTAGTCATCATCTTCCTCATCTCGCTCTACATCTTCCCAGCGCTTATCGCACTTGCCGGTTATAGCTGGGGAGTATCGCTTCTGCTCTTCGCCTTCATCTCTCGGTTGATGGCAGCGATTCGCAGTCAATCATCGATTACTAGCGCGCTGGCCCACCCGATTGCAATCTCGCTGCTCTGCTACCTCATCGTCAGATCCTGGTGGCTCAAACGAAAAAATCGACTGGAATGGAAAGCTCGATCTCTGTGAGCGCGGAAAAAGTAGAGAAAATAATCGTCATTGGTGGCGGACTCGGTGGATTAAGTGCTGCCATCCGTCTTGCTAAAAAAGGTTTTTCAGTTCACATCTTCGAACGGAGCGCCACCATCGGTGGCAAGTGTCGTGTCGAAGAGTTTGATGGCCACTTCTTCGACACCGGTCCCTCACTTCTCACCCTGCCCGCTGTCTATCGCGATCTCTTCCTAAAAAGCGGCGCTCCCCTTGAAAGCGAACTCACCCTCCATCTGGTGGAACCAGCATTTGATTATTACTTCGCTAGTGGCAAACGCTTAACACTTCCCAATGCCAGTCGCGCCGGTGTGGCAGCGGCAATCGAAGAGAGTTTTGGCGCTAAAAGCGCGCAAGAGTGGATTGCACTAATGGATCGAGCCGAGGCGATGTGGGATATCTCCCGAGAACCCTTTGTCGAATCAGAATTACGGGG
This sequence comes from Actinomycetota bacterium, assembly GCA_016870715.1. GTDB lineage: Bacteria > Actinomycetota > Actinomycetes > Nanopelagicales > Nanopelagicaceae > IMCC26077. Next base: position 71,850 of record VGAL01000001.1, read on the forward strand.
ATTCTTACCGCTACTACGTAGACCTGGCTTTCTCTCTAGCCTTCGAACAATCGCTCCTTTTACTTCGCTACGCGCGATGGCAGAGCGCTATCTCTCGACCCCAGAGCTGATTACGTTGATAGATCGCTATGCCACATACACAGGATCTGATCCGAGAAAGGCTCCCGCAGTCCTTCTAACGATTGCGTACATAGAGCAAGTCTTTGGCGCATGGCATATCGAAGGTGGGATTGGCCAGTTGAGTTCCGCGTTAGAGCGACGCGCTCGTGAACTTGGAGTGGAGATCCACCTGAATACCTCTGTTCGTGCAATCACCACTTCAGGTAACCAGGCAACGGGGGTGACTCTCGATGATGGCCGAGTAATCTCGGCTGACTATGTAGTGAGCAATGCAGATGCCCAGATTACCTACGAGAGATTATTGGATAACCCAAAGATTGCTCGAAGAGAGCGAAGGAAACTTCGCCGGGCAACGCCATCCTTCTCGGGCTTCTATCTACTCTTAAATCTCAAGGGACGAAATCCAGAGCAAAAGCATCACACCGTCTCTTTTCCCCACGATTATGGCGCCGAATTCGATTCCCTCTTTACAACGCTACAACCTGTGCAGGATCCCACGCTCTACATCTGCTCTCCTATGGATAAGAGCATGGCGCCAGAGAATTGCGAGTCCTGGTTTCTGCTAGTGAATGCTCCTCGACATAGTAGAGGGGGTGATGGCTTCGACTGGCTCACTCCGAATGTTGCCGAAACGTACGGCGAACACTTACTTAACCTGCTTGAGCAACGAAATCTCCTCGATCGCAGCCGAATCCTCTCTTCACAATTCCGATCACCTGCCGATATTGAAAGGATGTTTAACGCTCCAGGTGGGGCTATTTATGGAAATTCAAGTAATGGTGCAGGCGCAGCATTTAATCGCGCATCCAATCGCTCACCAGTGCAGGGATTATTCCTCACCGGAGGTTCTGCGCATCCTGGTGGTGGTGTGCCGCTCGTGGGAATCAGTGGCGAGATTGTTGCTAGCGCAATTGCTTCCGAGCCATTGCGCTAAATTGCACAAATGCGAACGCCTGCATTATTAACCAAATAACTGTGACAACTTCAAGCGATTGCGAAATGACACTCTCCCCCAAAAAGCCGAGCGCAACTAACAAGCCTCGCACCGGGCGTTCGCAAATGGTGACCACTCCAAGAACGTTCCCAGAAAGCTGGTTCAATTTTGCCCGACCATATTCTTGAGTTGCCACAAAGAGCCAGGTGAGCAACAGTAGCGCTGGCGAAATCCCCGCGTAATAAAGGGCGCCAATCCAGAGTAGTTCGGTGATTCGATCGACAATTCCATCCCACACCCCACCGAGAGCAGAGCTCTTCTCTCGAATGAGCGCTACTGCGCCATCGAACCCGTCAACTACCAGCGAAGCGAGAATTAAAAGGGCAATCACCCAGTTATCACGTGAAAGGAGGGCCGCCCCTGCAAGTAGTGGTCCGAGCAGAGTGACGAGATTCGGGGTGAACTTAAGAAATACGAGAGGTTGTACCAAGTAGAAATTTATGGAGAGATAACCGCGCGCGATGCCCGTGACCTCTTCACCTTCGACAAAACCATGAACCCTCGACCACGCTCGAAGATATTCGCTCCTGTTCACGAGTGAATTCCTAAGTTTGCAACGACTTCTCTGGTAGCGGGAGAAGAATTCAATGTAAAAAAATGTAGAGCGCCTACTCCGATATCGAGTAACTCTTGGCAAAGAGCAGTTGCCACCTCTACTCCTAGCCGCGCAACTGCCGTGGAGTCATCGGCTACGGCTTCAAATCGCTGACGAATTGAGTGAGGAATCTCCGTCCCTGAGAGTTCAGCAAAACGAATGAGCTGCTTAACATTGGTAACCGGCATGATCCCAGGGATCAATCTGACCTTAATCTGCGCTCGGTCGACCTCCATCATCAATCGCTGCCAGGATTGAACATCGAAGAAAAATTGGGAGATTGCAAAACTCGCTCCGTTGTCGACTTTTCGTTTTAATGTCTCGATATCTTCATCTTTACTCTTGCTTGCAGGATGACCATCAGGGAAGACTGCTACGCCTACTTCAAATCCCATCGACGCGGCTAGGTGTACCAACTCGTGAGCATGATTGAGCCCCTCTGGAGTGGATATCCACTCACCTCGCGGGCCACTTGGCGGATCTCCCCGTAGGGCAAGGACTCGGGAAATTCCAGCGCTTTGATACTGCTCCAAAATTGTTCTGAGTTCAGCGCGAGTGGCCCCAACGCAGGTGAGGTGCGCAACGGTGGCAATTCCGGTTCGAGCAGTAATCTCTGAGGTGATGCGAAGCGTTCGATCGCGGGTACTGCCCCCCGCCCCATAGGTCACCGATACAAAATCGGGCGAAATATCAGAGAGTTGAGCGAGCGCGCTCCATAACTTCTCCTCTCCTAATTCATCCTTAGGTGGGAAGAACTCAATCGATACCTGCGTTCTCACGGCAGTCAGGGTAGCGTTGCCACATGCTCCCTGGCTCCCAGTTAGGCGTAAAAGCGGGAAAAAAAGCGATCGACCAAGCCCTAGAAGATTTTCTCGCCAATGCTCGAGCGACCCTCGATGCGATTGACCCCAACCTCGCCCCAATAAATGGTGCGTTCACTGACTTTCTCGCCGGCGGCAAGCGACTTCGCCCACTCTTTGCTCTTGCTGGCTATCTCGGAGCAGGCGGAGATCTCACCAAGCCCCACCTTGAGCGGATCTATAAGGCAGTAATAAGTCTGGAGTTGCTCCAAGCATGCGCGCTCATTCATGACGACATGATGGATGGATCGGATACTCGACGAGGAGCTCCTTCAATACATCGTCGCTTCGAAGAAGAACATCGCAAGCGAGATGGCGTAGGTGATAGCGCTAGTTTTGGTGGCGCAGCCGCACTGCTCTTAGGGGACCTCGCGCTGGTCCTATCCGCACAGGCCCTCCATCTCTCCGGCATCACCAATGTTCAACTTGAGAGAGTCAACCCAATCTTTGACACGATGAAGGTGGAATTAATGGCAGGGCAATATCTCGATATGCATGCGGGAAGTAGGCGTGAAGTCTCAGTTGATGATGCCCTAAAGATTGCCACCTACAAGTCAGGTAAGTACACCATTGAACGACCACTTCACTTCGGTGGTGCGCTCGCGCTCACTACTCCAGAGTTGTTCACTATCTATAGTGATTACGGAATACCGCTGGGAATCGCCTTCCAACTTCGCGACGATTTGCTCGGAGTATTCGGAGATGCCTCGCTAACAGGTAAACCCACTGGTGATGATCTCCTCGAAGGTAAACGGACTGCTTTGATCTCATACGCCCTCTCTCATATGAACGGGCAGAGCGCTTCTGACTTCAAAAAGCGATTTGGAGACCGTAACGCCACTCCAGAAGAGATAGAACAGATGCGTGAGCAAATTAACAATTCTGGCGCTGTCGAATTCATCGAGAAATTAATTGCGGAAAAAACTACCCTTGCCTTAACAGCAGTTTCCAATCCACGGATTACCGCAGCTGGGCAAGAGCTTCTCACTGAGCTTGCCCTAGCTGCCACGAAGAGGAGCGCTTAATGCGAAAAGTTCCCGGTGCTACCGACAAGGTAGTCATCGTCGGCGCTGGACTTGGCGGATTGAGCGCTGCGCTTCGTTTGGCAGGGGCTGGGCGCGAGGTCACTATCGTCGAACGCGAGAGCGTTCCTGGCGGGCGTAATGGATTACTTGCAGATCAGGGATATCGCTTTGATACCGGACCAACTGTGCTCACCATGCCATCACTCATTGAAGATGCCCTCAATGCTGTAGGCGAGAAATTATCTGATTGGCTGGAGTTGATCCCACTTCGTCCACTCTATCGAGCCTTTTATCACGATGGCTCGCAATTGGATGTCTTCCCCGACACCGCTGAGATGGAGGCAGAGATTGCCCGCGTCATCAGTCCCAGTGAAGCGCTTGGCTATCGCAAGTACGTCGACTTCGTCACCAAGTTGTACAAATATGAGATGAATGATTTCATCGATAGAAATATCGATTCACCGCTCCAACTGGTCACTCCCAATCTTGCTCGCCTAATCGCTATTGGCGGCTTTCGACGGTTGGCGCCAAAGGTTAGCCAATATCTCAAAGATCCACGGACCCAAAAGGTGTATTCATTCCAAGCGATGTATGCGGGAGTAAGTCCACAGCAAGCGCTCGCAATTTACGCCGTTATTGCCTATATGGATTCAGTCAATGGCGTCTTCTTCCCTAAGGGTGGCATGCATGCAGTTCCACGCGCTCTAGCTGGAGCGGCAGAGAAGCATGGAGTGAAGATCCGCTACTCCACCACAGTATCGAGCGTTGCTACGCGCAATGGCCGTGCTACCGGGGTCATCACCAGCACCGGTGAACATATTCCCGCTGATGTCGTAGTTCTTAATCCAGATTTACCCATCGCTTATCGCGAGCTGCTTGATAAAGATCCGTGGGATATCAAACGATTAAATTACTCACCATCGTGCGTGGTGATGTTGGTAGGTTCCAACAAGCATTATGAGCACATCGCCCATCACAATATCCACTTTGGCCAATCCTGGGATGGCGTCTTCGATGAATTAATCAAGAAGAAAACCTTCATGAGCGATCCCTCGCTTCTGGTGACTCTCCCGACATATGACGATCCTGCATTAGCCCCTGCCGGTAAGTCCTCCTACTACGTACTCTTTCCCACGCCCAATTTGAATTCATCCATTGATTGGCAACGCGAACGGGGTCGATACCGCGATGAAATGATTCGTGTGTTGGAATCTCGCGGTTATACCGATTTTGGTGCGGGAATTGAAGTTGAACATCTCACTACGCCAGTGGAGTGGCGAAACCAGGGAATGGAAGCGGGCGCACCCTTTGCTAGCGCACACACCTTCTTTCAAACTGGCCCATTCCGTCCGCGCAATCTTGCGCGCGGTATCGAGAACGTGGTCTTCACTGGTTCAGGTACCCAGCCCGGAGTTGGTGTACCGATGGTTCTGATCTCCGGCAAATTGGCAGCGGAGAGAATCATAGGTAAATGAGTACATGAGTGATAGAGAACTTGATGCTGCTGGGATTCACGCTCCACAATTGCGAGCATCATATTTAGAGTGTAAACGACTTAACTCGCTTCATGGGAAGACCTATTACTTAGCAACGCTCCTGCTGCCACCAGGTAAGCGCCCCTTTGTCCATGCGCTCTATGGTTTCGCACGATATGCCGATGAGATTGTCGATGACCTTGCTTCGACCTTAACGGTCGAAGAGAAAGATTCAGAGTTACGGAACTGGAGCGAGAAACTGCTCGCTGATTTAGCTAATGGAAAAAGCACTGACCACATTGGCGCCGCCCTGGTTGATACCGTCACCCGATTTGAGATTCCCATCGAGCATTTTCGGGCTTTTCTCCATTCAATGGCGATGGACATCTCGGTTACTCGCTATGAAAGTTATTCAGATTTGATGGAGTATGTATACGGCTCGGCTGCGGTAATCGGGTTGGAAATGGTGCCGATATTAGGCGCGCTCTCACCCGATGCATACCCAGCGGCTGAGAAACTTGGCATCGCTTTTCAATTGGCAAACTTCATCAGAGATGTCAGCGAGGATTTAGATCGAGGACGGATATACCTGCCCCTCGATGAATTGCGCTCCTTTAATGTCCCAGAAGAGATGCTTAACGAGCGCCGGTTAACTCCAGAGATAAAGGAGGCGCTCCGCTTTAACATAGAGCGAGTTCGCCAATTACAACGCGAGGCGACTCCTGGAATTGCGCTCCTTGCACCTGAGAGTAGGGCGTGTATCGAGGCGGCAAGTGAACTCTATTGTGGCATTGTCGATGAAGTAGAGAAGATTGATTACCAAATTTTCGATAAGAGGGCGAAGACTTCAACCTATCGCCGGCTATCAGTTGCTATTCCGGCCTTTGGTCGCGCTCTTGCTGCACGCCGCGCGAACCCCAATATATCCAAAGGCTGATTACTCCGAGAATCAGCGCAAAACCAAATAACAGATCTTCAACTGGTGCGCTGGCTATTCGAAACCCGATAATGAATGGATGACGATACATCACAATTTCGCGCGAGGTTAGCCACCAATTAGTAAGTAATTGAAAAGGCAAGATGATGGCATAAGAGGTCCAGAAAGCGCGTCGAAGAATCATGCGACGTCTCGTAAGAAATAAATCAAAGAGAATTGCTATCGGCACCGCAAGCAATGCAAGTTGGGTGTAGCTCATTTCTCATCACCAAAAATCCATTTCGGATTCTTCCGTTTAACTACTCCTACCGCCTCAATCGTCATAATTGCTGCCAGTGGCACCACGGTAAAGAAGAGAATCTCTTCAAAGGGAATCCCACCTGGAGTGAGAAGGCCAATTATCTGCTTGCTATCGAAATGCCAATGTCCTCTGCTGATTGCATATAGGTCCCAGATTATGAAAATGGTCGCTACTGGAAGGATGCTCAGCACAACTCTCCTGGCCCGACGTAACACTCCTACCTTGAGAAATATCTCCAGCCAGAATGAGCCAACAACAGTGAAGGTGATCATCGCTAAGTAACCAAACTTGAGCACGCCCCATGCTATCCTTTTGAACGCACGGGAGCCGAAGTACGGCTGAGAGGGTGGCTTGCCACTGACCGTTACAACCAGTCCGGTAATGCGGATTCGGAAGGGGTAAGTGATCTTTATGTTAGGCATTCTCGGGACAGTTCTTTTCACCGCCTGGAACTACCAAGTGACCATCTTGGAATTCACAGCAGCGCTCACTTCACTAATTGCGGTTTACCTTGGCACCACGGGCCGAAAAGTGATGTGGCCCTGGTGGATTGCAAGCTCTGCTCTCTATGCCCTTTGGTTCTTTGATGCGAAGTACTACGGTTCTTTTGCCACCCAATTTATCTTTATCGCATTCGGCATTTGGGGTTGGTTATCGTGGAAACGGACTGGAGCAGAGCCAGCAGCCCTCTCGCTCAAAGGTCGAGCGATTGCAGTGAGCGCATTTGCGCTCTCCTGGATTGCCTTTGCGCCATACTTAAAATCTATTGGAGCAGTTGCAATTTGGAGCGACACATTTGGATTGCTCGGGAGTTTGGTCGCGCAAGTGATCATGGTCAAGGAGAAATGGGAGAGCTGGGTATTGTGGTTTGCAGTTGATATCGTCCTTGCTATCCAATATTTCCGTGGTGGTGCCTACTTCACATCCTTGGTGTATCTAGTCTTCACGGCAATCGCGATACTCGGATGGTCACGCTGGTTAAGTCGGTATCGAAATGCACAACGCGCTCTTCGATAACATCACCGCGCTTCTTGATTCAGAGCGCGAACGCCCCGTTTTCCTCGTCATTGATGGGCCGGCAGGAGCAGGAAAGACGACGCTCGCACGGGAGATAGTCACCTCGATGGGCCAGGGTGAGGTAATCCATTGCGATGACCTCTACAACGGTTGGCATGATGCGCTCACACCTACTTTGGAGAAACACTTTCGTGAGTGGATCATTGAGCCACTAAATAAATCTCGCATGCCGCGTTACCGGAAATACAATTGGAGATCAGGCGGTTACGAGAGTGAAATCGAAGTGCCTAGCACTCGCCTTCTCATACTAGAGGGGGTAGGCGCAGCGCTTAAAAGTGTGACGGATTTTGCCGACCTCTCCATCTGGATGGAGATTGCCCCATCATTGGGGTTAGCGCGAGTTCTCAAGCGCGATGGCCCACAAATCGAAGAAGAGATGGTTACGTGGATAGCGAAGCAGGCTGAGTTTTTTGCAGAGCATCACAATCGAGAAAACTGCTCGATCCATTTACCTTACGGAGCGCCTGCCGAGCGCTAACCGGGGAATTTCATAGACTTTTGGAGTGTCGGACCGAGTAGGCGAAATCATCGATAGCCGTTATCAGATAACGAGCTTAATCTCCCGCGGTGGCATGGCAACTGTCTACTCAGCGATGGACTCTCGCCTTGATCGAACTGTTGCCATCAAAATCATGCATGAACATCTCGCTCAAGATGAAGAGTTCGTCTCACGCTTTATTCGTGAGGCAAAAGCAGCGGCAGCGCTCTCCCACCCAAATCTAGTTCAGGTATATGACCAAGGATGGAATCAAGGCGGGATACCCGCTGTCTTTCTTGTAATGGAATATATCCCAGGCGCAACCTTGCGCGATCACCTCTTTGCAGTCGGACAACTGGGTGCCAAGGAATCGCTCGAGATAATCGAGCAAGTTCTCTCTGCACTTGTTTATGCTCATCGTGCCGGCATCATCCATCGAGATATCAAGCCGGAGAACATCATGATTACCGCGGATGGCAGAGCCAAACTTGGCGATTTCGGTCTGGCGCGTGCAGTGAGTACGGGAAATACGCTAACTGCCGATGCAAATGTTCTGATGGGAACTGTTGCATACCTTGCTCCTGAACAAGTACAACGTGGGATTGCCGATGCAAAGAGTGATATCTACTCTCTGGGAATCGTGCTCTTTGAAATGCTCACCGGAAAGAAGCCCTATGAGGGTGATTCGCCAATCCAAATCGCCTATCGCCACGTTCACGACCGAGTCCCTGCCCCTTCGACTCTCGTGCCAGCAATTACAAAAGACCTCGATCTGCTCGTCTTGCGTGCGACTGCTCCAGATCCAGGTTTGCGTTATCAAAATGTCGGTGAATTTCAGGAATCGATACGGAAGAGTTTGCTCCTGCTCGATCCAGATGAGCAACAATTGAGTCTGCCGCTGGGCATTCCTGAAGAGTTGCGTCGAGTCAGCAAATACTCCAGCAAAGAGCCGAGAAAGAATGTAAGGAGAGTGTCACCTGATAGCGAGAGAAAGAGTGCGGAACGGAAAACTGAGATGACCAATCCAAAGGTAAGCAATACTGCAGAGATTCGGCGGCGGACCTCCAAGCGTGTTCGTCGTAATCGATTTATTGCCGTGGCTATTGCAGCCCTGATTGGCATTGCGGGTTGGTATCAACTCTTTGGACCAGGCTCTCAAAGCGCGATTCCTTCAGTGGTTGGTGCTACGAAGAGCGAAGCGGTAGAGACGATGGCCACCTTGGGGGTAAAGGTAAAAGTAACAAAGAATACATTTGATGAGTTGGTGCCGAAGGGCAAGATCATCTCAATGGCTCCCCCGGCGGGAAGTCGCCTTGGTGAGGGTGAGAGTATTTCCGTGATTATCTCCAAGGGACCCGAGCGTTACTCCATTCCCAATCTCAAAGGAAAGAGTGTTTCGCAGGCAACGGTGGCGCTTGCAAATGAGAAGATACTCATTGGCAAGACTGAAGAAGCTTTCAGTGCGATTATCCCTAAAGGTCAGATCATCTCAGTGAGCCCTGAGCCAGGAACATTGGTGAAGAAAAATACCGAAGTCAACTTGTTAGTAAGTAAAGGCGAAGAATTAATTTCGCTCACTAGCTATATTGGTAAGAGTAGCGAACAGGCGCTCAATGAATTAACTGATGCAGGTTTTGAGGTGACCCAGAAAGATACATTTAGCGACTCCTACCCGATTGGAATTGTGATCGCGCAAAAACCTGAAACACCTGAACTTGTCAAAGGCGGAAAAGTCGCGTTAACGGTCTCCAAAGGTCCTGAAAAAATTAAAGTGCCAACTGGAGTGCTTAAACTGGATGAGGGTAAGGCAGTGAAGTTGCTCGAGGATTATGGGTTTACTGTGAAGGTGCTCAAGCCTGCAAAAACCCCTAAAGGTAAAAAGCTCACCGTCATCAAAGTCACGCCAAGTGAAGGAGCGCTAGTTAAGCCAAATTCGGAAATTACCATCGAATTGAAGTAGCCTGGCGCCTCATGGGAGCGAGTGCGAAAATTGAGAAAAATCGGATTGGCGCTCATGTGCCCACCTCAGGTGGATTAGTTAAACGGGCCCTGGGTTATGCCAAAACGATTGAAGCGGAAACTATCCAGATTTTCGCCTCCAATCCACGCGGTTGGGCAATGCCCGACGCAAATCCCGCAGCGGATAAAGAATTTCGCGCTGCAGCAGAATCCATGGATATCACTACATATGTGCATGCTCCATTCCTAATAAACCTTGGTTCTCCAACTGAAGCGACCTTTGACAACTCTCTAGCATCCACCGAATACTCCCTCAAGAGAAGTCGTGATTTAGGGGCCCTTGGCGCAGTGATACATACCGGATCTGCAGTAAAAGAGGAGTTTGTCGAGCAAGCATGGAAGCAAATCCATGATGGGATGATGCCAATACTTGAGCGCTTGAAGGAAAGTGATCCATTTCTCCTACTTGAGCCCACAGCAGGGCAGGGTCAATCACTCGTACGTCGACTTGAAGAATTAATCAAGTACTTCGATGCTCTCGAGCATCATCCTAAGGTGGGAATCTGTATCGATACCTGCCACGTCTTTGCCGCCGGACATGACATAGCCAAGAAGAATGGTGTTGAAGAGATGCTCGGTGCGCTTACCGCTCTGATTCCGAGTGATCGAATCAAATTGGTCCATGCAAACGATTCAATGGACATTTGCGGAGCGCTTAAGGATCGCCATCAATCTATTGGCGCTGGTCACATAGGTGAGAAACCTTTTGCGACTCTGATGGCCCATCCCGCGATGGTTGGAGTGCCCTTTATTTTGGAGACGCCCGGCGAAGAACCTGAGCATGGTAAGGAAGTAAAGATTCTCAAGAAGTTGCGCGGATGACTCGAAGAATTCAGATTATTGCACTGCTTGCCCTCACATCTGTGGCTGCAGTCTGGGGGGCATCATTTGTCTTGATGAAGGATGCGCTCAAAGGGCAGAGCGTCGATGACTTTCTCGCTACCCGATTTATCATCGCCACTATTGCCCTAATTCTCTTTCGCCCGCAAGCGCTCAAAGAAATCAATCTCGAGATGGTGATGAAAGGTTCACTCTTAGGGCTATTTCTTGGATCCGGTTACCTCTTTCAAACGATTGGACTCCATCTCACGACAGCAGCTACAACTGGTTTTATTACTGGTCTCTATGTTGTCTTCACACCCATACTCGGTGCGCTCTTCCTTAAATCAAGCGTGACCCGGAATGAATGGATAGGAGTGGTAATGGCAACAGTCGGTCTTGCGCTCTTATCATTCAAAGGCTTTTCAATCGGACTTGGCGAACTCTCAGTCTTGTTGAGCGCGCTCTTCTTCGCATTTCATATCCTGGGGCTTGGTCGATGGTCGGGAAGATTTGCCACCTATCCCCTGACTATTGTGCAATTAGGAACTATCGCGATTTTGAATTCATTACTTGCCCTAGTCGATGATGGGTATGAACCGCCGAATACCAATCAAGAGTGGACTGCGACAATCTTTACCGCGCTACTTGCCACCTCGCTCGCATTTCTCGTGCAGACATGGTCGCAATCAAAAATGGATGCAACTGTCGTTGCCGTGGTCCTCACCTTAGAGGTGGTTTTTGCCGCTCTCTTTGCCGTGATTGCTGGGCAAGAATCACTCACACTTCGTGCAATTCTGGGTGGAACGCTAATTTTCGCAGCGATGATATTGATGCAACTAAGAGTAGAGAGTAGAGAAACTACTCAATAACTCCCTCGTGGCGTAGTAACCAGCTCTTCTTTCCTATCCCATAACCATAATTTCCCAGTGAACCATCGCTGCGAATGATTCGATGGCAGGGAATTATCGGCGCTATAGCATTACGTCCACATGCACTTCCTGCTGCCCGCACCGCTGCTGGGGATCCCGCTCTCATTGCTAAATCTGCATAGCTAATGACCTTTCCTACCGGAATCTTCCGCATTGCGCGCCATGCCCTCTGGCTAAATGCACTCCCTGGTTGTCGCACTTCAAGGGTGTTAAAGGCGTTGATGTCGCCATCGAAGTAATCGTCAATCAGAGCGGTAATCCACCTACCCTTACTATCGGTGGTTACCTTGCGGGTTTGGTCGGTGTTGGAAAGTTTCTGGCGAAGCGCTGAAAAACTTGAGAATCCCGCCGCGAGGAGAACATGTTCGTCGGTAATGAGATAGAGCGAGCCAATAGGTGTAGCCACCTTAAGTTGTGCGAGCGGCTTCATCTATTTCTCTTAGCGCGCTTGCAACATCTCTGCAACGAGGAAGGCTAGTTCGAGCGATTGGGTGTGATTAAGACGCGGATCGCATGCAGTCTCATAGCGCGATGCAAGATCTTCATGAGAGATCTCCATGCCGCCACCGACACACTCAGTGACATCATCACCCGTTAATTCGATGTGGATTCCACCAGGGTGTGTTCCCAATCTGCGATGGACCTCAAAGAATCCACGGACCTCATCGAGGACATCATCAAACTTACGGGTCTTATACCCACTCGGAGCCTCGTAGGTATTGCCATGCATAGGATCACAGACCCAGAGCACTTCGGCTCCCGCTTTCTGAACTCCCTCAACAATTGGTGGGAGCGCCTGGCGGATGACGCCCGCGCCCATCCGAGTAATCAGGGTTATGCGCCCTGGTTCACGATCAGGATCCAATCTGTTGATGAGCGCCATCACTTCATCAACTGTTGCTTTCGGGCCAATCTTGATGCCAATCGGATTTTTGATCTTGGCACAGAAATCAACATGGGCGCCATCTAGTTGTCTGGTTCGCTCACCAATCCAGACGAAGTGCGCCGAGACATCGTAAGGATCCCCAGTGCGGGAGTCGATACGAGTTAAGGCCTTCTCGTATTCGAGGATTAGCGCCTCATGACTGGAAAAGAGATCTACCGAACGGAATTGATCTGCATCAATTCCGGCAGATTTCATAAAAGCCAATGCGCGCCCAATCTCATTTGCCATCTGCTCATAACGCTCGCCAAAGGCAGCATCACGGATAAACCCTTTATTCCATTCATGCACGCGACGCAGGTCAGCGAATCCACCTTGAGTGAAAGCGCGAACTAGATTGAGCGTCATTGCTGAGGTGTGATAGACCTTTACCAAACGTTGTGGATCTGGGGTGCGCGAAGGAAGATCGAAGGCGAGATCATTGACTGCATCGCCACGATAGGCAGGAAGTGTCACGCCATCTCGAGTCTCAGTATCTTTACTCCGCGGCTTAGCAAACTGTCCTGCCATTCGCCCGACCTTCACCACCGGAAGGCTGGCGCCATATTGCAAGACTGCAGCCATCTGCAAAATCGTCTTGATGCGATTTCGAATTGAATCTGCTGTTGCGCCAGTGAAGGTCTCGGCGCAATCCCCGCCTTGTAGCCAGAAGGCCTCACCACGGGCTGCTTGAGCAATTCGACGCTTCAACTCATCACACTCTCCAGCAAAGACCAGCGGTGGAAAGGTGCGCAACTCAGCGACTGCGCTGGCAAGTGCGCTCGGGTCAGGCCATTGTGGTTGTTGGGCTGCCACTAACGAAGAATCAAAGAGATTCTCTAGGGACGGGTTGTTGGAGTTCATTCTCTTATCGCACCTATCTCATATCTGTCTGTCATCCGAAGAAGGTCTCGGACTCGGCGTAAAGGGCAGGATCGACTAATTTCAACTTTTCGGTAGCTGCTGCAAGTGGAACTCGGACAATATTGGTCCCCTGGAGTGCAACCATCTTTCCCCAATCACCATCGTGAATCGCTGTGATGGCATGGAGTCCAAATCGAGTTGCTAAGACTCGATCAAATGCAGTCGGAGTACCACCGCGTTGAATATGCCCCAAGACTGAAACTCGCGCCTCTTTTCCAGTTCGAGTCTCAATCTCTTTGGCGAGCCATTCGCCGATACCCGATAACTTCACATGTCCAAAGGCATCGAGAGAACCATCTTTCGTGACGATGCTTCCCGCTTGTGGGAGCGCACCTTCTGCCACGACGATGATGGGTGCGTAATTGTATTTGTAACGCGATTCGACATACTCACAGACTTTTTCGATAGAGAATGGAACTTCAGGGATGAGAATGCAGGATGCACCGCCGGCTAATCCGGAGTGGAGTGCAATCCAACCAGCATGACGTCCCATCACTTCGACGATCAGGGTTCGATGGTGAGATTCAGCGGTGGTATGTAAACGATCGATTGCCTCGACTGCAATATTTACAGCGGTATCAAATCCAAAGGTGTAATCTGTTGCATTGAGGTCGTTATCTATAGTTTTGGGGACGCCTACAACATGGACACCTAACGCGTGAAGTTTAGTGGCTACACCTAAAGTATCTTCGCCACCAATTGCGATGAGCGCATCAATTCCCGAGGCGGCAAGATTCGCTTTAATCTTCTCGACGCCACCTTCGATTGCAAATGGGTTTGTCCGCGAAGAACCCAAGATGGTGCCACCCCGCGGCAGCAACCCCCGTGTACTCTTGATATCGAGCGGTGTACTTAATCCCTCGAGCGGGCCTTTCCAACCATCGCGAAATCCGACAAATTCATAGCCATACTCTTTGACGCCCTTACGGACGATAGCGCGAATCACCGCGTTGAGACCGGGGCAATCTCCGCCACCGGTGAGCACGCCCACGCGCATAAATAGTCACCTCAGAATCCTTATGAGTCGATGTATTCGCAGGGTCTTAATGGTAGCGGTGCGGAGGTGCACGGCGCTCGCGTTACTCTTGGGCCAATGAGGCCAGCGCACGATAACCGCTACATCGGGTATTACCTCGCTGTGAGCGCCCTCTGGGGCATCCCCTACCTTTTCGTCAGCGTGGCGGTAAAAGAACTTTCCGTTCCCGTCATTGTATTCACCCGAGTAGCTATTGGTGCGCTCATACTTATTCCATTAGCGATGCGAACAGGTTCTCTGCGAGTACCACGCTCAAGTTACAAATACATCGCAATTTATGCGATCTTCGAAATGTTCATACCATGGACATTAATCTCCGATGGGCAGAAAGAAGTTAGTTCTGGGCTCGCTGGTCTGCTCATCGCAACTGTCCCCATTTGGGCAAATCTTCTCGCTGCTTTAGCAGGAGATCGTTCGGTCCGACATCCTCGTCAGATGATGGGAATCATAATTGGGTTTGTAGGCGTAGTGGCGCTTGTTGGCGTTGATTCATTTATGGAAAGTCACGACCTTCTCGCTATGCTCAAAATTCTCTTCAGCGCATTCTCTTACGCCTTCGCTACTTTCATGGCAACACGACACCTGACTTCCATTTCAGGTGTGACAGTCAATGGATTGGCGATGGCGCTCACTGCGATTGTCTTTGCTATTCCTGCACTCAACTCATTGCCATCGCAGATGCCCTCCAATCAAGCGCTCTTCTCGCTCCTTGCCCTTGGACTCTTCTGCACGGCGTTGGCTTTCTACTTCTTCTTTACTCTCCTACGATTGATTGGCGCGCCCAAGGCTTCAACGGTGACCTACCCCAACACCGCAATTGCAATTGCCCTAGGCGTCATCCTCCTGAGTGAGCCAGTCACTATCGGGATGGTGGTGGGCTTTCCGATGGTCTTACTCGGCTCATACCTTGCTACTTCACGGAGTAATCGCTCCCTTGATATTTCAACGGGCAGAAAGTAGCCCCGCCTTTTAATCTTTGGCACATGTCCTCTGCCCTTCTCCAGTGTGGGTGTGGCACCCCCTGGAGCGTCACCGAAAATGGAGTGGTGATCTGCGAGCGTTGCCAGAGGCCTGCTCATCCATCAGTCGCACAGTTAGTTACGAAGAACTAAAACCCAAATTTTTCGAGGGCGCGTGGGTTGCGCTGCCATTCAGATTCCACACCAACATGAAGTTTGAGAAATACCCGTTCGCCTCGGTACGCCTCGATGGCCAACCTCGCTTTGGTACCAATCTCTTTGATTCGCTCACCAGATTTGCCGAGCAATATCTTCTTCTGGCTATCGCGCTCGAGGAAAATCTTCCCGTAGATAACGGGAGTCTTCCCGTCCTCACCCGTAGTTACCTCTTCGATGGTCACCATGAGCGAGTGTGGCAACTCTTCATTTAATAATTCGAGCGCTGCCTCTCGAATGAGCTCGCTATAAATGTCGTGCTCACTCTCCTCACTGATGTAATCCTCTGGATAAAGAGCTGGACCTTCCGGAAGGTTGGCAATCAATAGCTCAAGAAGTTTCTCGCAATTGATATCTTTCTTTGCAGAGACGGGGATGATCTCTTTCCACGGCGCGAGATTGCCAACGCTTGCTAATTTCTCCATCAAAGTAGGTGGAGCAACGCGATCGCTCTTGGTCACAACCGCGATGAGCGGGATGGAGCCGGCAGTAATCTCACTGATGATTCTTTTATCCCCAGGACCAATCTCCTCATCTGCAGGTAAGCAGCAGATAATTAGATCAACCTCACTATAAGTCTGCGCGACGAGGGCATTCAAACGCTCTCCGAGTAGAGTCTTTGGTTTATGGATACCTGGAGTATCTACAAGAATCACCTGACCATTAGCTCGATTGACGATTCCGCGAATTGCACGTCGAGTAGTTTGCGGACGTGTTGAGGTAATTGCAATTTTTTCACCTACTAAAGAATTGAGTAAGGTCGATTTGCCGGTGTTGGGACGCCCCACTAAGGCGACGAAACCTGAACGAAATTCATCCACTCGATAATTCTCTCATGATTATCTCGCGAGCCTCTAATGGTGAGGTCACCAATTCAGCAATTCGATTGCTGATAAGAGTATGAGTTCCACAACTTTGTGGGGAGGTTATTGGCCCTGGGATCGCAAGAACTGGGCGGAATAACTCTGCGCTATCACGAGCAGTGCGAATCGCACCGCTTTTGAAAGCGGCTTCAACCACGATTGTTCCTCGACTAAGAGCGGCAATGATCCGATTCCGAGTGAGAAAGTGGCCCTTTGCTGCGCGAAGACCAGGCGCTTGTTCTGAGATGAGCGCACCCCGTTCAAGAATCTCGTGAAAGAGCGGCGAATGACTTCGTGGATAAGGATTATCTAAACCACCTGCCAGTACTGCGATAGAGGTGCCATCAATAAGTAGCGCACCTCGATGGGCTTGATAATCGATGCCAAATGCACCACCGCTAGTCACGGTCCAACCAAGAGCGGCGAAGTAGGTGGCGAAATCCCGGGCAATCTTCTCGCCATAACGGGTGCAATTTCGAGCGCCAACTATCGCCACAACCTCGGCGCTCTCTGAGGCTATCTCCTGAAGATTGCGACCACGAACGAAAAGTTCTAGAGGCGCCTTTTGTAAGAGGTTAAGTTGCGTTGGCCACTCTGGATCTTTTGGCGTGATTCGTCGAATCTCTTCTTTCATAACCGTTCTCGCAAATGTAAGTCGAGGGCGCGATCCATAGTGGAGCGACTGGGAGAAGGTTCCTCGCGTAGGTCAGCAATACTCCACGCAACGCGCTGAATTCGATGAAGCGCTCGGACTGTAATCTCTTCATTATCAAGGGCCTGATAGAGCGCTCCCAGCGCCTTAGGTGCTGGTGCAAATTGCTGGCGCAGGGCTGCTGCTGGAATCTCAGAGTTGATTGACCAGGGCATATCGCGAAATCTCGTTACTGCTCGAGCGCGAGCTCGTGCAACTCGTTCACCGATCTGCACGCTACTTT
Organism: Actinomycetota bacterium; assembly: GCA_016870715.1. Lineage (GTDB taxonomy): Bacteria > Actinomycetota > Actinomycetes > Nanopelagicales > Nanopelagicaceae > IMCC26077. The sequence goes on from VGAL01000001.1 coordinate 89,337, forward strand.
CTCCGATACGTAAGAGATCGGCCTGGGATAGCGGCTCCAATTCGATTCGTAAATCAATCCGATCAAGAATTGGACCAGAGAGTCGCTCTCGATAACGGCGACTTGCCAGAGGTGGGCAGGTACATCTCTTTCCCTTGCCAATCGCCCATCCGCACGGACATGGATTTGATGCGAGCACCAAAGTGAAGCGGGCCGGAAATGTTGCGCTACGTCCCAGGCGCGTGAGGGTAATCTCCCCCAACTCCATCGGTTCTCTTAACGATTCAATGACAGTTCGAGCTAATTCTGGAGCCTCATCAAGGAAGAGAATTCCACGATGAGCCAATGAACAAGCCCCGGGCGAGATCACTGTCGAACCACCACCGATTAATCCCGCTCGGGTGATGGTGTGATGTGGTGCAATAAAAGGCGGTACTGCGATTAATGGCCAACGGCTCTCGGAAGAGATTTTCCCGGCAATGGAGTGGAGCGAGGTTACTTCAAGGGAATCTCTCTCGTTTAACTCAGGGAGAATGGTGGGAATTCGCTCAGCCAACATACTTTTGCCCACTCCAGGTGGACCGACCATCGCAATGTGATGGCCACCTACAGCACCAATCTCGAGCGCCTCTTTTGCGCTCTCTTGCCCGGAAATATCGGAGAAATCTAATGTGGAGCTCACCTTCTGAATCTCCTCAGAATCACCCGGAACGACTCTGTGAATCTGATCAGTAAGTTCATTGCCCTTACACCACCCGATCAACTCGCGCAGATGGCTAAAGTGTGAAATCTCCATGCTGGAGACGAGAGATCCCTCATGGAAATTTTGTGAAGGGATGATTGCCCTCGTGATTCCATGGTGTGCAGCAGCGCGTAGCGCGGGAAGAATTCCTGCGACCGCCTTAATTCGTCCATCGAGCGTCAATTCACCCAATATCACGGAGCCTTTCAGCCGCTCGAGGGAGAGTTCTTCCGCTGCGGCCAATAAGGCAAGTGCAATTGCGCAATCAAATGCCGAGCCTCGCTTGGGTAGCGAAGCCGGTGAGAGCGCCAGAGTAACCCTCTTATTTGGCCATTGCGCTTGAGAATTAATGATTGCTGATCGGACTCGGTCACGCGCCTCGGAGAGGGCAGCATCGGGCAGGCCAAGGAGATTAAAGGCGGGTACTCCATTTCCGACATCTGCTTCGACATCAATGAGAAAACCATTGAGCCCTTCGAGGGAGATTGCTTGGGTAATGGCAATCATCAGGCAATCAACCCCTTGTGATGAACGAGTTCAAATCCGATTCGATTCGCTACAAGGAGAATCACATCGATTCGCCAGGGTGACCGTGGATGGTGAATTGCAATCCATTCCCGCGCTAATGTGTAGATCCGACGATATTTCGAACTGGTAATCGCATCAAAGGGATCTCCGAAACGAAGAGAACTTCGAGTCTTTACCTCAATGAAGATGATTTCTTCACTCTCTTCACAGCGCGCGCCGGCGATGATATCTACTTCACCGCTAGAGCCACGCCAATTCCGTTCGATGATTAGATAACCGCAAGAAAGGAGATAGCGAACTGCCTCATCTTCTCCTTTTCTTCCCAATAGATGAGGTTGATGAGGTTGATAATCAGATGGGGACATGAGGAGAATGTAGGTAAGGCTTCCGACAAAGAATGAAATATCAGATGTACTTGTGTGTAAAAAAGTTGGTTACATACCCTGATCTGTTGTGAGCAATCGTGCGATTGGCGCAAAGGATTTTCGGTGAATGGGGAGTACTCCAAATTTCTCCAACGCTGCTACATGCTCTGCAGTCCCATACCCTTTATGCTCGGCAAAACCATACGCAGGGTAGCGTTCACCCCACGCAATCATCACTTCATCACGATAGTTCTTTGCCAGAATAGAGGCAGCGCCTACCGTTTCGCTGACATTATCGCCGCGCCACATTGCAATAGCGGGAATATCCAAACCCTCGACCTGATAGCCGTCAGTGATGATGTAATCAGGCTTTACAGTGAGCGCCATGATTGCCCGGCGCATCCCACCAATATTCGATGGTTGAAGCCCATTCTCATCGATCTCTTCTGCCTCAATGGCAATAATCGAATAGGCAAGTGCCCGCTCTTTGATTGCCTGAGCAAGCGATGCTCGCTTGCGCTCAGAAAAACTCTTGGAATCACCCACCTCTTCGAGAGGGTTATCGGGGTTAAGAATCACTGCTGCCATCACGATGGGCCCTGCGTAGGCCCCTCGCCCTGCCTCATCTACCCCAGCTATCAAGCGAAACCCTGCAGAGCGGAGTGAGGCTTCGGGATTCATTGCAGTGGAATTGAAGTCAACGCTTCTGGTCGTGGCAAGAGTGAGAAATGTTTAACAGGCCAGATAATCAGGAATGCTCGTCCCACTACTTTTGTGAGTGGAACCATCCCTTTGTTCGCATCTTCTTGGTGGTATCGAGAATCTTCACTTGCTCCCCGGTGATCGCCCATTGCCCAGATATACCCTTTTGGAACTGTGACATCAAAGGTCATCTCACTCGGTTTATTCCCAGCGTAAATGTACTTCTCTACTACCGCTTTACCATTAATTGTCAGCGCACCACTTTTATCGCAGCAGACCACGCGGTCGCCACCTACACCAATCACTCGCTTAATCAAGTGCTGCTTGGCAGGATCTGGAGCGAGGCCAACAAATACCAATCCATTACGGAGCGCCTGTATCGGTGCAGAACGTTCTTGTCGATAGGCCGGAGGCAACCACCCGCCAGGATCGCGGAAGACCACAACATCTCCACGTTTTACATCGCTGAAGAAATTACCCAGCTTGTTGACGATGACTCGATCGTTGATCTCTAAAGTGGTTTGCATAGAACCTGATGGAATGTAGAAAGCTTGAACCAGGAATGCTTTGATGACAATAGAGATGAAGAGTGATGCAAGAACAAGAATAGGAATTTCGCGAAGGAGGGATCCTTTGCGCGGAAGTTTCACTACTGGCTTTTCTCTTCCTGTGCCTCCGCTGTTACTTCAACTTCAGCCTCAACTTCAACCTCAACTGGAGCCAAGAGTTCCTCGCTGATTTCTTCGGCCTCGCCAGTTTCAAAGACGATAGTTTCGTTCGGACCAAAGTTGCCACCACGGCGCTCACGAATCTTAGAGGCCTTGCCGCGAAGCTCGCGGAGGTAATAGAGCTTAGCGCGGCGAACATCGCCTCGACGAACGACTTCGATCTTCTCAATCACTGGAGTATGAACTGGAAAGGTTCGCTCAACGCCAACGCCGTAGGAAATCTTGCGGATGGTAAAGCTCTCACGAACACCGCTTCCGCGACGTCGGATGACCAAGCCTTGGAAGATCTGGATACGGGATTTATTTCCTTCAATAATTCGAACGTGAATCTTCAATTCATCGCCGGGGCGGAAGGAAGGTAGGTCGCGGCGAAGGGTTGCCGCATCAAAGGCGTCCAAAGTGTTCATGTGTATCTCTATTTCTCCAGGTAATCGCCGCAGGTCGGCTACCGTGTTAGGACCACTCAGCGATCAGAAACTCGCTCCCCTGCGGCGGGGCGCATTTCTCGCCAAGGCGCCTTAGTCTGCCGTAAGGCCCTGATTTACTCAAAATCGCGGGCAGTCCTGGCCTTTGCCTGCTCCAGGCGCCAACGCGCAATTTCGCCATGATTGCCCGAGGTGAGGATCTCTGGGACATCAAGGCCACGCCACTGTGGAGGCTTGGTGTAGTTCGGGTACTCCACCAAAAGTTCTTCTCCACTTCCTTCACGTAAGACATGTGATTCCTCTACGAGAGAATCAGGGTTACCTAACACTCCCGGAATCAAACGAGTGATTGCTTCAATCATGGCAAGTGATGCAACCTCGCCGCCAGCTAGAACGTAATCACCAAGGGAGAGCTCTTCCACCTGTATCTGCACCACGTTCCGGTAGTACTCCGGCACGCGAGCATCGATACCTTCATAGCGCCCACATAAAAACAGGAGGTGTTCTTTTTTCGACAACTGAAGAGCTTTCTCCTGTGTGAACTTCTTTCCAGAAGGTGTGGGAATTATTAGCGCTACCCGAGGGTGAGCTTCCACAATCGGATCAATTGCCTGTGCAATGGGCTCTGCCATCATCACCATACCGGCGCCACCACCATATGGAGTGTCATCGACGCTCTTATGAACACCAGGAGCATGATTGCGGAGGTTATGTGTATCTATCGAAAGTAAGCCATCGTCCTGTGCCTTGCCAAGAAGTGAGAGCGAAAGTGGCGCGAAGTACTCAGGAAAGATCGTGACGATATCAATCTTCATCAATCAATCCTCCCGGTGGATCAATTAAGAGTTTGCCACCTGCGATATCGACATTCGGCACTAAGGCCTTCACAAATGGAATAAGAAATTCTCTGCCATCTGGCTTGGTCACTTCAAGAAGATCTTGAGCCATGCCAGTAACAACTCCACTCACTTCGCCGATTTCATTGCGTAATTGAGTATCGGAGATAAGAAATACTTTTAAGCCAATCAATTGCTGGATGTGGTACTCATCTTCATCAACATCGTCGAGGTCTACCTCTGCAAGCAATTGCAGATTTCGCAGAGTTTCACCGGCACTTCGATCGAGAAAACCTTCAAAACTCAATAGAAGCGTTGAGTTATGCCAACGAGAGGATGCGACTGTGAGCCCACCTTCTCGATGGGGCTCTGTGAACAATATTGCGCCCGAATAGAAGCGCTCTTCCGGCGAATCCGTTAAGACTTCTACGGTGACTTCACCGCGAATTCCATGAACGCGACCAATACGGCCGACGGTCAGGAGCATTGTTATTCGTCAGCCTCGAGCAGGTCTACTCGAATAGGGCGGCGAGCAAGTGCGCTTGCGACGGTGCGCAGCGCTTTAGCGGTACGACCAGCGCGACCGATAACTTTGCCAATATCTTCTGGGTGTACGCGCACTTCGTAGGTTAAGCCGCGACGACCGTTCTTCTCACTCACAACTACATCAGAGGGGTGATCAACAATTCCTTTGATGAGATGTTCTAGCGCCTCATCGATCATTGCTACTCGCTCGCTGGAGCGCTTTCAGGTGCGCTCTCTTCTGTAGTTGCAACCGGAGCCTCTGCCACTGGCTCAGTTGATTCGGCCTTTGGTGCGCTCTTTGCGGCAAGCTTCTCCGCTGCACGCTTCTTCAAGGTGGTTGCGCCCTCTTTCGGCTCGTTCATCGCATCTTTCGCAGCAGCTTCGAATGCTGCGCGACGATCAGGTCGAGGCGGTGCAACTTTGAGCGTGCCCTCTTTGCCAGGAAGGTCATAAAACTTCTGCCAATCACCGGTGATCTTCAACAGCGCTTCGACTGCTGGCGTTGGCGTTGCCCCAACCCCCATCCAATATAGAGCGCGCTCTGAGTTCACAATGATCAACGATGGCTCTTGTGCTGGTGAGTAACGACCAATCTCCTCGATCGCCTTGCTATTACGCGCGGAGCGTGAATCTGCCACGACGATACGGAAATGTGGGGTACGAATCTTTCCCATGCGAGCCAAACGAATTTTTGCAGCCACAAACTCTCCAAGTTCTTTGATGTTATGAGGAAGCGGGCAACTGCCTCGGGGTGTGCTGAGTCCAGGAGAGAGGGCCTGCACTCAAGGCCTCATATCTTGCCAGCAGCGAGGCTAACAACCAAAACGGGGCCTCCAAAACGGGGCCTATCCCCGCTCCTCTTCCGCCCGCTTTGCCGGGTTGCCCGAACGGGACTTCTTTCCAGCCCGTTGGGGTGGCCGTTGAGCCGGTGGCGCCCCCAAGCCAGGGATCTGTGGCATCGCTCCTGGGCGGATATTTTTCATCTGCTTCATCGCCTTCTGAGCTCCAGCAAATCGCTCCAATAATCGGTTGACGCTAGAAACCTCATTCCCACTTCCCCGCGCAATCCGTAGCCGGCGAGAGCCATTAATGATTTTTGGATTGTTCCGTTCGTGCGGGGTCATCGATTGGATGATTGCCGCAGCTCGATCGGTCTCTGAATCATCAAGCGCCTCTATCTGTTTTTTCATTTGTGCGCCTTGCGCTCCGGGCAATCCTGGCAACATGCCCAATAGCTTGGTCATCGAACCCATCTTCTTCATCGCCTGGAGTTGTTCTAAGAAATCGTCGAAGGTGAAATCTTCACCCGAGATAAATTTCTCTTCTAGACGAGCGGCGCTCTTTTCATCTAGGGCTTTCTTTGCCTGATCTGCAAGAGTGGCAACATCACCCATTCCAAGAATTCGCTGAGCCATCCGATCGGGATAGAACGGTTCAAACTCAGAACTCTTCTCGCCTGTAGAGAGAAAGAGGATTGGCTTACCAATCACCGAGGTCACCGAAAGCGCGGCGCCTGCTCGCGCATCGCCATCGACTTTTGTCAGCACCACTCCATCGATACCTACACCAGAATTAAAAGCATTGGCGGTGTTGACCGCATCTTGGCCAGTCATCGCATCGACTACAAAGAGCGTGTCGTCAGGGGTAATTGCACTCTTGATAGCGCGCGCTTCTTTCATCAATTCAACATCAACACCTAGCCGCCCTGCCGTGTCGAAAATTACATAGTTAAATAATTTTTGCTCAGCATGATCAAGGCCAGCTTTAGCAACGGAGATGGGATTACCACTGCCATTTCCTGGCTCTGGCGCGAAAACTGGTACGCCAATCTGTTCTCCAATTATTTGTAACTGAGTAACCGCATTGGGTCGGACAAGATCGCATGCAACTAGTAGTGGAGTGTTTCCCTGTTCTTTAAGCCAGAGCGCCAATTTCCCGGCGAGAGTGGTCTTTCCCGAACCTTGTAGGCCGGCGAGCATAATTTTGGTGGGTGGTTTCTTGGCTTGAGCCAGCGGGCGGAGGTTAGTGCCGAGTACTTTGAGAATCTCTTCGTGGATGATTGTGATGACCTGTTGTGCGGGATTGATTCCTGCTTGCTTGAGCGAAATCGCTTCAAGTCCGCGCCGCTTTACCTCAGTGATCAGCTGATCGACGACGATCAGGGCAACATCCGCCTCTAGTAATGCGGTGCGGATCTCCCCACATGTTGATTCCAAATCAACAGGATTAATCCGCCCGCGACTTCTTAGTCCGGCTAGGGTCCGCGACATCCGCGAGGTCAGTGCATCAAACACTCCCCTAGCCTAACTGCCTAACGGAAGTTAGAGCGCTGGGATGCCGCGCTCTCCAGTTCGCACCCGAACGACCTCTTCCACCGGTATTGACCAAACTTTGCCATCACCGATGGAGCCAGTGCCAGCAGCCTTAACGATTGCATCAATCGCACCGGCTGCATCTGTAGCAGCGACAAGAATCTCCACTCGCACCTTGGGAACAAAGCGCACTGTCACTTCAGCGCCGCGATATACCTCGGTGTGGCCACCTTGTCGACCAAAGCCACTTGCTTCTGAGACGGTCATGCCGTGAATGCCTTTTGCACTCAGAGCATCTTTCACATCATCGAGCTTCTGCGGCTTGATAATTGCTGTAATCAAATTCATTGTTGCCATTAGAACGCACCTCCACGAGTTCCACCTAGTTCGTATGCGGATTCAGCATGCTCGGAAAGATCGATTCCCTTAGCTTCAGCTTCTGGTGAGACCCTGAAACCGACAGTTTTATCGACTATCTTTGCAATGAGATAGGTGACGATGAACGAATAAGCCAGGACGGCAAAGCTTGCAATAACCTGTCGATTAAGTTGATCGAATCCTCCACCAAAGAGCAGGCCATTGACACCCGCTGGCGCATCAGAGGTAGCAAAGACGCCCACGAGAATCGATCCTGCTAAACCGCCAACTAAGTGCACGCCAACGACATCGAGAGAGTCGTCGTAGCCAAACTTGTATTTCAATCCGACGGCGAGCGCACAGAGGGCTCCAGCGATTGCTCCCAATGCAACAGCTCCCAGTGGATTGACTGAAGAGCACGATGGGGTGATTGCTACCAAGCCGGCGACAACTCCTGATGCGGCACCGAGCGAGGTGGGCCTACCATCACGAACTCGCTCAACAAAGAGCCAACCGAGCATTGCCGCTCCAGTAGCGACAAAGGTATTGAGGAAAGTCACGCCTGCAGTCGCATTTGATGCCACTGCAGAGCCAGCGTTGAAGCCAAACCAGCCGAACCAGAGTAGGCCAGCGCCAATCATCACGAGCGTGAGGTTATGTGGCTTGAAGCCCTCACGACCAAATCCACTTCTCTTTCCAAGAACGAGCGCTGCGGCAAGAGCTGCGATACCTGCATTGATGTGGACCGCAGTTCCCCCTGCAAAGTCAATGGCTTTGAGTTGGTTAGCAATCCATCCTCCAGGATCGCTCTCACCGCTATCAAAGTCGAAGACCCAGTGTGCAACTGGGAAATAGACCAACGTTGACCAGATAATCACGAAGAGAATCCAGCCTCCGAACTTTGCACGGTCGGCAATAGCGCCAGAGACAAGCGCGACGGTAAGGACGGCGAACATCGCTTGAAATGCGACGAAGACCGAAGTGGGAATCGTGCCGAAGAAGGAATCGGGGGCAATCTGCGCTGATAATCCAAACATCTCCAATGGATCACCCAAGAGTCCGCTACCAAGATCTTTTCCAAATGCCATCGAGTATCCATAAAGGACCCACAAGATGGAGACGATGCCCATTGAAATAAATGACATCATCATCATGTTCAAGACGCCTTTGGCTCGAACCATTCCGCCGTAGAAGAGAGCAAGCCCTGGTGTCATCAACAGCACCAAAGCACAACTCATCAACATCCACGCGGTATCACCCGTATTGAGTACTACCTCACTCATGCTCACTCACTTTCGCTCACTTTCGTATATGTCCTGACCTGCTGCGCTAACTATCGACAGGTTCTGGTTCACATCGGTTAGAGCGAGGTTTCCAGGCGATAAACAAACTCGCCCCTATGTAACAAAATTGTTTCGGAGGCTGCCCGCCCGCTTAGCGCCCTACGAGTGCGGCGATATAGGAATCTGGCTCAAATGGGGCGATATCACTCAGGCCCTCGCCAGTGCCGATCAACTTAATAGGAATCCCGAGCGTCGCCTCGATCGCAAGGGCGGCGCCACCTTTACTCGAGCCATCGAGTTTGGTCAGTACCAGGCCAGTTACTTGCACCGCCGAAGTAAAACTGGCCCCTTGAGAGAGGGCGTTCTGGCCAGTGCTCCCATCGAGAACGAGAAGCACCTCGCTCACTGGCGCCTTCTTCTCCACTACTCGTCGGATCTTTCCCAGTTGATCCATCAATCCCTCTTTGGTCTGCAACCGGCCAGCGGTATCGATAATGACGTAGTCAGCCCCTTGATCTACCGCCTGTGAGACGCCATCGAATGCCACCGCTGCCGGATCAGCCCCATCTTTGCCACCCACGCATGTCACGCCGATGCGCGTAGCCCACGTTTGCAACTGCTCTCGTGCCGCTGCTCGGAAGGTGTCGGCAGCAACCACGACTACTGATGCTCCTTGCGCGTGAAGACGTGCTGCCAACTTTCCTACGCTGGTGGTCTTCCCGCTTCCATTCACGCCAACAACCAAGATCACAGTCGGAGGAGATTCCGCACTCACTAGTGAGCGATCGGCTGAGATAAGAAGTTCTCCTAGCGCCACCTCGAGGGTGAGCTTCTTCTCATCATGTAATCGATCGGAGATTTTTTTCGCAAGAGTAGGGCCGATATCTGAGGCAATTAAGGTCGCTTCTAGATCTTGCCAATCGACGCTTGCTCGATCCTCTCTCGTGAAGAGCGAGGTGAATCGGGAGAGTAATGACACTAGGCGTTCTCGACTTCGCGGATTCGTTGAGAAATAACTTCAGTCACCCCATCGCCACGCATGGTCACGCCATACAGCGAATCAGCAATCTCCATAGTGCGCTTCTGATGAGTCACGATGATCAACTGTGAATCTGCTCGCAACTCGGCGAGCACCTCTAATAATCGACCTAAGTTCACATCATCAAGAGACGCTTCAACCTCATCGAGCACATAGAACGGACTTGGCCTTGCTTTAAAGATTGCTACCAGGAGAGCGACAGCAGTAAGCGAGCGCTCGCCGCCTGAGAGCAGCGAGAGACGCTTCACCCGTTTTCCAGGAGGGCGAGCCTCTACCTCAACACCGGTGGTGAGCCAATCTTCTGGGTTGGTCAGGAACAAACGTCCATCACCACCAGGGAATAAACGCGGGAAGATCTCGGCAAATGCTTTGGCGGTATCTCGATACGCCTCTTTGAAGATTATCTCCACCCGTTCATCTACCTCGCGGACAATCTCCAAAAGATCTCTACGGGTGTTCTTGAGATCCTCTAATTGATCTGCCAGATACTTGGAACGTTCCTCAAGGGCAGAGAACTCCTCAAGCGCTAACGGATTAATCTTTCCTAATAGAGCAAGCGATCGCTCGGCAGCCGTTAAACGTTTCTCTTGTTGATCACGACGATACGGGATGACTTCCGTTGAGATGACCTGTCCGTCGTCATCGAGCACGAAGGTAGGCACATCGTTGGTCGGACCATACTCAGAGATGAGCGTCTGAATATCCAGACCAAATTCGGTAACAATCTTCTCTTCGAGCTGTTCGATCCGCATTCGGTGTTCGGCTCGAGCCATCTCATCCTTATGAACGCTATCGGTGAGTTGCTCCATCTCGGTAGTCAGTTCACGATTCTTGGTGCGAACTGCAAGAATTTCACCCTCGCGCTCAGTCCGAGCAGCCTCCAACGCATTCCGCTCTGCCATAGCTCTATTGATTGAGACTTCAATCTGGATAAGGGCGTCATATGCGATCTCCGCTAATTGCTGGGCAACGATTGCTGCATTCGCTCGCGCCTCTCGTTTATTGATTGCTCGAACTCGTAAGTCGCGCTCATTGGCTGCGCCACGTTCCAGTTGGAGCGCTCTATCGGCAAGCGCATTGACTCGCTCTTCACCGGTGCGAAGCGTTAATTTCGCTTCCATTTCTACGGTTCTGGCCAACGAGACTCGTTCGCGGAGCGGCTCAATCTCAAAGGAGGAGATATCGACCGTTGGCGCAGTAATCGTCGGGCTGCTCTCAAGAAGAAGAAGTTCATTGTTGTACTGAGCAAGCAATTCATTTGCTTCGTTGATGGAAAGCATTAAGCGATTAGCTTCACCTTGAGCAGCGCTTCTTGTCTGGCTGAATACCGCTATTTGCTCAGCAAGTGCTGCCATGCGCGCATCGGATTCATTAAGTGCGGCAATCAACTTGTCGAGCTCTGCACGCTCTACATTCACCTTCTCCAAAGCTTGGGCAATTTCAAAGCGAAGCCGCTCTCCCTCGTGGGTCAACTCTGCGAGCTTTCGCTCGCTACCTTCGATAGCGGCGTTCAATTCGACCACACTGGAATCGCGCTTTGATCCCCCGCTGACTAAATCTCGTCCCAGAAGATCGCCCTCTTTTGTAACTACGCGTACCTGTGGGTACTGCTGCAAAATCGTATGCGCGATGTTTAGCGATTCAGCAACAACCGTATTGGCGAGAATCTGCGAGAGCGGTCGCTGAAGTTGAGAGGTTCTAATCAAATCCACTGCGCGGAACGCTCCTTGTGGCAGAGGTTGATTAAAGAGTTGATTCAAGGATGTCGATGAATCATTGCCACCCACGACGACAATTTCTGCGCGTCCAGCGCTCTCTCGCTTAAGAAGCGTCAGTGCATCTAAGGCATCGGAGAGTCGATTAACCACTACTGCATCAGCAAGAGATCCGAGCGCTGCGCCTATCGCTGATTCCCAACCTGGAGCTACCTCCATAAGCGAGGAAAGTGATCCCAGCACTGATATCTCGCTTCGAGCGCCAAGCAATAGTGCGCTGCCGTCTCGAGCAGAGACGGAGAGTTTCAACGCTTCGACTCGAGCTTGAGTAGATGAACGCTCACGTTCGACTGCACGCTCGCGATCTCGCAAGTTCTCTAGAGTAGAATTTGCAGTATCTAGTGCGTTCTTCCGAGTTTGATAATCAGAATCCAACTTCTCTTCACCGGCACCGTGTCCAGCAATCTCGGCTTCTTTAGCGGCAAATTGCTGTTGCGCTTGGGTGGCTCGAGACAACGCGTCATCTCGATTTCGAGTGAGCCTTTCAATCTCAGATTCGCTCGCTTGCATTCGAGATTTGAGCGAATTGATCTCACCCTCTCGACGCGCATTCCCCTCTCGTACATCAGCGGCGGCACGAAGCGCTTGTGAGAGTTCATTCTCGCGGACTTTGAGTTCGTTCTCTACTTCTGCCAAATTCGCGCTTGCCACCCGAAGAGTTTCCTCTTGAGAAGTCAAAGATTGACGTAGAGATTGTTCTTGCGCTCGAATACCTGCTGCTTCACTTTCAAGAGCATCTGGATCAACTGTTGACGAGAGCACCTCTTCAGAATCCGATAGATAGCGAGCTCGCTCACTGGCTAGATTGGCGCTACCGCGAAAGCGCTCACGTAACGAATTCAATTGATAGAAGGTATCTTGAGCCTTAGTGAGGATGGGTGACTGCGAGAAGGTAAGTTGCTCTAATTCACTTTCTCTCGCGCGAATAACTTCTAATTCACGTTCAACTTCACTTCGACGGGCGCGCAATGCATTCTCATCGCTTACTTCGATAGTGAAATTCTCTTTTAGTTGAATTAAGTCATCAGCGTAAAGGCGTAGTCGCGCGTCACGAACATCGGCTTGAATCGTCGCTGCCTTCTTCGCCACCTCTGCTTGCTTGCCCAGCGGCTTTAGTTGTCGACGTAACTCAGTGAGTAGGTCCTGAATGCGGGTGAAATTAGCCTGCATCGCCTCAAGTTTGCGAAGCGCCTTCTCTTTTCGCTTGCGATGCTTAAGGATTCCCGAGGCTTCTTCAATAAGAGCTCTTCGTTCTTCTGGATTGGCAGAGAGGATCGAATCGAGTTGTCCCTGACCAACGACCACATGCATCTCACGGCCAATTCCACTATCACTGAGCAACTCTTGGATGTCGAGCAAACGCGAGGTTTCACCATTGATTTGATATTCGCTCGTTCCATTTCGAAAGAGGATTCGCGAAATTGTCACTTCCGTAAATTCGATGGGGAGCGCGCCATCGCTATTGTCGATTGTCACCGAGACTTCAGCGCGACCCAGCGGCGCTCTCCCAGTCGTTCCCGCGAAGATGACATCCTCCATCTTGCCGCCACGAAGACTCTTTGCGCCCTGTTCACCCATTACCCAGGTGAGCGCATCAATGATGTTGGATTTGCCCGAACCATTGGGTCCGACAACGCAGGTGATTCCTGGCTCGAAGCGAAGTGTGGTCGCAGAGGCAAAGGATTTAAAGCCTTTCAAGGTCAGCGCCTTGAGATACATCTACTCCACCCTCCCCACTACCTTGAACCGACAAGCCTTCAACCGATAAGCGCACGTACCCTAATACCCTAACTATCTCCTAGCGCTTCTTCTGGCAGTTAGGACAGAGATGGCTCGAGCGATTCATAAACCTCAACCTTTGGATGAGGGTTCCGCAGCGCGGGCAGGGCTCGCCATCCTGACCATATGCATTCAGTTCACTATCGAAATAGCCGCTCTCGCCGTTAACGCGCCGGTATTGCTTATCTTCAAGAGAGGTTCCGCCAACTGTAATTGCACGAGCCATCACCGCGCGGAGCTCATCAAGCAATCGCTGCACTTCGCGGGCGCTTAGCTCATTAGCTGGTCGCTCCGGATGGATTCCTGCCGCCCACAATCCTTCATCTGCATAAATATTGCCCACCCCGCTGACCACATTTTGGTTAAGCAAGACCCGCTTAATTTCACTTTTTCGTGAGCGGATTCTTTCGTTGAGCGCAGCAAGAGAGAGCTGGACGCGGTTGCCCTCGAAAACTTCGAGAAGGTCGGGGGCAATATGAGTGATTGATATTGGAATAGATCGTGAAGTGGCTACGAGAGAAAAAGGATCATCGGTCATCTCTTCGGCCGCTAAATAACCAAAAGTTCGTTGATCGATGAAGTGAAACTCTCGCTCACCTCTCAAGAATTCAATTCGCGCACGTAGGTGTGGCGATCTGCTTGTTGGGACTTCCGGCAAATGGACTTGGCCGCTCATACCTAGATGTATCACCAGTGCATACGGTCGATCGAAGGCAAGCCAGAGGAATTTTCCTCGTCGATTGACCGATTCCACCCGTCCACCAATAAGTGGGTTTTTCGCGCTCCGCAGCGAAGGTCCAGTACTTCGACGGACCGCGCGGGGGTGGAGAATTTTTATTGAGGCAATCTGTCGTGTTGGCAACCACTCATGCAGGTCACGTCGAACAGTTTCTACTTCAGGTAATTCAGGCACGATTGTTAGTACGTAGCGTTGTGAAGGCCATCGTTGCGGCAATCTGCTCTGCTTCGCGCTTACTCTTGCCTTCGCCGCGTCCGACAACTTTTCCATGGACAAGAACCTCTGCAACAAAATCTTTATCGTGATCAGGTCCAGAGTCGCGAACAACATATTCCGGAACGCCCAAATTTCTCTCGGCGAGCAACTCTTGTAGGGCAGTCTTTCCATCAAGACCTGCACCCTTCTCAAGGGCGCTACCAATTGCCGGTGAGATTAAAGGCAAGATGATGCTCTTTGTTACTTCAAAACCTTTGTCCAGATAGAGCGCTCCGAAGAGCGCCTCTAATGAGTCGGCAAGTATCGATGATTTATCTCGACCACCAGAACTCTCTTCGCCTTTGCCAATCTTGATGTGGCTGCCAAGTCCAAGTGCACGAGCTACATCGGCGAGCGCAACCGTGTTGACAATCCCTGAGCGAAGTGGACTTAATCGACTCTCTGGTAGATCTGGATAACGCTGATACAACTCTGCGGTGACTATCAATCCCAGGACGCTATCGCCAAGAAACTCCAGGCGCTCATAAGTAGGTAGCCCACCTAATTCGTAAGAGTAGGAGCGATGAGTGAGAGCAATTTCCAGTAGTTGCGCATCTATTTCGGCACCGAGAGCCTGAGTGAGGTCGCGATACATCGTCTTACTTAAACCTCTAGAGCGATACGGTCCCGATAGGTGCCACAGGTTGGGCAAGCGATGTGTTGTAAACGTGGTTGGCGGCACTGCTCACAGAGAACGGTATTCGCTGCAGTGGTACGCCACATGCTCCGGCGCCAACGGGTGCGGGCGCGGGAGAGTTTTCGCTTGGGAACTGGCATGGGAGAACTATCCCGCATCAGCCCCGGATTTGCCAAAACGAGCCGGCTATTGCCGCTATTCCAGCCCGGGCACCTCACGTAACTTGGCCCAGCGTGGGTCGATTTTCTGGTGGTTATGTCCTTGCGGATTTTCGCCAATTTTCTCGCCACACTCAGGGCAGAGACCAAGGCAGTCGTCGGAGCAGTGTGGCGCAAGTGGAAGCTCCAAAATGACTGCATCTCGGATCGTAGGGAGTAGATCAATCCGCTCCTCAGTGATCAAGGGCGGTGGATCATCATCGTCATCCCAATCTGAAGGGCTCTCATAGAAGTATAGCTCCTGGATCTGAACATCGATGGGAAAAGTAATTGGGTCGAGGCAGCGCACACATTCACCCACTGCTGAAGATGAGATATCACAAGTTGTGAGTACACCTGTAGAGACTGATTCGACGCGACCTGTTATTTGGAAATCAGCCTGAGCCTCGATTGCAATGACGTCGATTCCAATTCGCTCAGGATTTGCAAAGCTCCGCCTGATTTCCATCATCTCGCCAGGTTGGCGTTTTAGGTCATGAATTGAGAGGAGAAAATCAGATGCCGGTTGTGGCGCTGCCATAGCGCTCTACCTACTCGTCGGCAAGTGTGGAAAGTACATCCTTCTCACTTGCTCCAGCAATTCGCTCACGTCCCTTTACGACTGCATCCATAGTTTTAGTGAGAATCACCTCAAGTGTTGCCAATCGGGAGTCGATGTACGAATCGACCTCATCACGTTGCTCTTGAGCAGTTTGGTGGGCTTGACTCAAGATTCGCTCAGATTCGGTACGCGCAGCAATCACAACTTCGGTCTGTTCGACTAATCGAGCTGCTTCCTCACGGGTCATCGCGATTAATTGCTCAGCACTTGCTCTTCCCTCTTCAATGATTGCATCGCGATCGGTGAGCACCTTTGCCGCTGCATTTAAATCTGATGGCAGGCTCACTCGCACCTCATCCAACATGCCGAGTAATTCACCGCGGTGCACCACACAGGATGCGCTTAACGGAACTGAACGGGCTTCCTCAACCATTGAAATGGCAAGTTGTAACTTCTCTAGTGATTCCATTTATCCCTTACCCCCTGACATCCGCTCAAGTAAGGAAGTGTGCACCGGAGCAGGTACGTACGTTGAGACATCTCCGCCATAAGTGGCCAGTTCTTTTACGAGAGAAGAGGAGAGGAATGAATATTCAGGGCGGGTAGCCATGAATAAGGTTTCGACTCCAGAGAGTTGTCGATTCATCTGCGCCATTTGTAGCTCGTAGTCGAAGTCGCTCACTGCGCGTAAGCCTTTGACGATTGCACGAATCTTTCGCTCCTTGCAGTAATCGATAAGTAATCCACTCCAAGAATCCACTTTCACATTGTCGAATGCCTTGACGGTTTCGCGAATCATCTCCATCCGTTCATCCACCGTGAAGAGCGAGCCTTTGGTCCGGTTCACCAGCACCGCCACCACCACTTCATCAAATTGTTCACTCGCTCGTTCGATGACATCCAAGTGACCATAAGTGATGGGGTCGAAAGAGCCCGGGCAGACCACGCGCATCATGGGGACACGGTAGCAAGCAAAGGGCTACCACCGAAACTCAGAATTGAGCAAAATACACGGTTCCTTCACCATATTTCCGCTCTTTAATGGGGGTATATCCTTGAGGCCACGAAAATGCGTTCGAACGGCTTGCGCGCTCTGCGATGACAACGCCATCAGATCCAAGGATCTTCCTCTCAATAATTTTTGATAAGACTTTCTCTATAGTGGAATTAGGAACGTCATATGGAGGGTCAATGTAAATCACGTCGAAGTGAGATTCCTTATTTGTATCTAGATCAAGGAACGCATCGACACTCATACGGAGCACTGAGAATCTGCCAGTAACGACATTCTTTATTAACTCGTAATTTTCTCTGCAGACATTGGCGGCTTTAACATCCTTCTCAACCGCTATCACTTCAGCGGCTCCTCGAGAGAGCGCCTCTAATCCAACCGCTCCAGTTCCACCATACAAATCAAGGAGGCTAATGCCTTCACATGTACCGATTTCTGATTCGAGCGCGGAGAAGATTCCCTCTCTCGTTCTATCGGATGTTGGTCTAGTGATTCCAGCCGGAGTGACGAGAGTTCTCCCCTTAGCGCTGCCCGCGATGATTCGCACGAAAGAACCCTCACGCCTTCTCGATGAAATCAGCGCGTTCATCGCGCTCTAATTTCGCTAACTCATCACGTAGCGCAGGGAATTCGTTTAGTTCAGGATCGTTGGCAATAATCTCAATAGCGACTTTGCGACTCCGCTCGATTATCTCCTCATCGCGCAAGACTCGTAGTAATCGCAATTGCGAACGAGTTCCTGATTGTGCGGTACCCAGAACATCACCTTCACGTCGTTGATCAAGATCTACCCTCGCCAACTCGAAACCATCATTAGATGCCGCAACTGCTTGCAATCTCTCCATGGCGCTGCTCTCCTGGTCAACTCTGGTCAGCAATAAACATAGCCCAGGTTTACTTCCCCGTCCGACTCGACCTCGCAATTGATGTAGTTGTGAGATTCCAAATCGATCAGCATCGGCAATCACCATGACTGTCGCATTCGGCACATCAACACCTACTTCAATTACCGTCGTTGCAACGAGTGCGTCAATTTCTCCTGAAGCAAACTTCTGCATAGTGCGATCTTTCTCTTCACTTGCCAACTTTCCGTGGAGTAATCCGACTCGAATGGATGAGAGGGGGCCCTGTGTGAGGAAGGCATGTAACGATTCCACTGAGTGCGCATCGGCAAGGTCGCCGCTCTCCCCACTTTCCCCACTTTCCCCACTTTCGATCCGCGGCGCCACCACATAGGCCTGCGCCCCACCTTTGACCTCTTCACCGATTCGCTCCCATACGCGCTCTACATAATGAGGTTTCTCTCCCTCATGAATTACATGGGTGGTGATTGGTGAACGACCTTTTGGTAGCTCTCTGAGAGTAGAGATATCCAGATCACCGAAGACTGTCATCGCCACAGTTCGCGGAATAGGCGTTGCTGTCATTACCAGGAGATGCGGAGGTAGTTGCGCTTTCAACTTCAGCGCATCTCGCTGTTCGACGCCAAATCTGTGTTGTTCGTCCACGACAATCAATCCAAGATCCGAGAATTCGACTCCTTCGCTCAGTAGCGCATGGGTGCCAATCACTATTCCTGCCGATCCATCTTTTATTTGCGCGAGGATCTCGCGGCGCACGCCTACTGGAGTTGAACCAGTTAACAGTACGACTCGAGTGGCTCGGTCGCTTCCACCAAGCATTCCTGCTGTGGCTAATTCGCCGAGCGTCGAAGAGATGGAACGGAAATGTTGTGCTGCAAGGACCTCGGTTGGTGCCAACAGCGCACCCTGCCCACCCGTATCGACAACTGCAAGGAGCGCGCGCAACGCCACGATTGTCTTACCCGAACCAACTTCACCTTGTAGAAGTCGATGCATGGGACGCTGAGATTTCATATCGCTTTCAATCTCATTTCCCACCGAGATTTGCCCTAGAGTCAATTCGAAGGGAAGGTTGGCATCAAATATCTCAAGCAAGCCTCCACTTCGAAAGAGTCGAGGTGTGGCATGTAAGGTCTCGAATTGATGTCGTCGTCGTGCGAGGAGTAGTTGGAGCGAGAGCGCTTCATCAAAGGTCAATCTCTCGAATGCTCGCGAGGCATCATCTTGGGAGTCAGGTAGATGGATATCTCGAAGCGCTTGATGAGCGCTCGGCAGATCTCCCCGATAGTTATCGGGCAGAGTCTCTGGAATCTCATCGATAACATCGAGAATCGTTCGGATGCATTGACCGATCTTCCACGAGGGAAGCTTGGCTGTAGCTGGATAGACTGGAATCAACTTGCCAGCGAACTCTCCGGCGGCTTCATCAGTATCGGTGCCATCGGGGATGAGTAAGTATTCAGGATGAGCGAGTTGGCGTAACCCTTTATAGGTGCCGATCTTGCCGGCAAATAAACCAGTACGACCCACGCGCATCTCACGTTCGCGCCAGGCTTGATTAAAGAAGGTCAGAGAGAGCTTCTTCTTCCCATCACTAACTTTTACTTCCAGGATCGAACCCTTTCGCCCGCGCATCGGTCGATTATTGGTATCGACGATCTCTGCCAGCACTGTGACTACATCACCATCTTTCAACTGGTCGATATCGGTGAGTTCACCACGAGCGACATAGCGGCGTGGATAATGGCGAAGCAGATCCTCGACTGTTCGATAACCAAATGCGGTGTTGAGTGCCTTTGCGGTGCGGTCGCCAAGAGCGCTTGAAAGTCTGGCGTTGAGTGCGACCATCTCGTCGACCTACTCGATTCCAATCAAGAGTGGATACCACGCTTGCCCACCTAAATATGTCGTCACCTCGATAGATGGGAACTCTTCATTGATTCGGCTAGTCAATCGAGTAACTAAATCTTCCGACGCCTGCACACCGCTGACTAAGGTAATAAGTTCAGATGACTCATTCACTACCTGCGAAATACCGTCCATCGCAACATCGACTTCGTTAGCACCAGAGGCAATCACCACTCGATCTCTGAGCGCAATGACAGATCCTGCAGCGATGAGTAATTCCCCTGAACGCATCTCACGGGGGGCTTTAGCTATCGTGATGGAGAGCGTGCGCTCCGATGCAGCTCCCATCGCCTCTACTTCATCTGCCAATTCAGATTGAGCGCTATCGGAATGTGTAGAGATCGCCGCCAGAGCTTGGAGTGGTGAGTGCGATCGGATCACCGCGACTCTTACGCCTTTGCTCTCTAATCCTCTCGCTGAAACCAGAGCGCTCTCGTATCCGTGGAAATCGTGAGGGATGAGAATGACCTCATCGCTGGCAGCGGCTGCTTGCACCCATTCATCTGGGCTTACACGGCGAGAATCAAAGGCGCTAATCACACTGACCCCTGATTCCCGCATCAATTCCTCGAACCCTGGGCCGTTTGCGACCGTGATGAGTTTGCGCTCGCTCTTACAACCAGTGACTTCGAGTGCAGTTATCCGAATATTCTCGGGGTTACCTATCTCTTTCGCGTAGGCAACGGACTGCTCCACATGATCGGTATGGACATGAACCTTCCAGAACGTGGAATCACCAACAACAAGCAGACTTTCGCCGATGAGGGCGAGATTGCTCCGAAGTATTTCAATCTGCTCGGATGGGATATTCGCAATGTCGTACATCACCTCGTATGCGCCATCGCTCTTCTGCGCAACTTGCGACCTGGTGCCCGCACGTTTGCGCTCCGGTAAATCTGTTAGGGATTGAGAGCCTTCATCGAGTACTGCCACCAATGAGCGATAGATCAACTCGATTCCGTGGGCACCAGCATCAATAGTGCCGCGCGATGCTTCACTCGGTGGGTTCTCTGCGCTATCGAGAGTTGAAGCGCGTGCTGCCTTCCATGCAGCGAGAGCAACTTCACCATCTCGCTTTATCTCACTCCCCCATGTGGCAACGTTGCTCACCGCATCTTTTGCTGCGCGGGCAACCGAGAGGATTGTTCCCTCTTTTGGATCGGCTACTGCTTTCAATGCCCGTTCATGGGCTAGTGAGAATGCCTTCGGTAAGTTTTCGCGTAGACCATCGGCGAATCCACGTAAGATTTGGCTGAGCAGGACTCCAGAATTTCCTTGAGCGCCGTGAAGCGCCCCCTCCGCCGCAGCATCGGCGACCACACCAAGTTCCTCTGAACTCTCTCGCTCGACTGCATCCGCCGCTGCTCGAATAGTTGCCTCCATATTCGATCCCGTATCGGCATCGGCGACGGGATAGAGGTTCTCGTCGTTGAGGCGTTGACGTGAGCGCGCAATTTCATCCCGCGCCCGCGCGAGCCAGGCGCGAAATGAGGCAACATCTAACTCTCGGTGGCCCATGGTTGAGGAGGTTACCGGCTGATTAGACCGAAAAGGCGGGTCCGCGCTACCCTTCGGTGCTTGATTTTGACTACCCCATCGGAGGCGACCATGGCAGCCAAGTGCGACATCTGCGGCAAAGGCCCGCAGTTTGGAAATAGCATCTCGCACTCACACCGTCGTACCCGCCGACGCTGGAATCCCAACATTCAGCGGATTCGCACCCTTGTCAACGGCGTGACCCCGAAGCGTCAAAATGTCTGCGCCGCCTGCCTCAAGGCCGGCAAAGTTACTCGCTAAAGCTCTTTCTATATCTTTATCGCTCTAGCCGACCTTCAAAAGATCCACGACAAAGATCAACGTCTCTTTTCCTAATGGATGGTCGGGCGAGGCTCCGTAACCCAACGCTGGCGGAACAATGAGCAGACGACGTCCACCTTCGCGCATCCCGGGAATGCCATCTTGCCACCCTTTAATCACTCCAGTGAGCGGGAAGCTTGCAGTTTGACCGCTGGTCCATGATGACTCAACGATCTTTCCGGTTGACCATGCCATCAAGGTGTAATGCACTGTTACCGAGGCGCCTGCAGCAACAGTCGCTCCTCCACCTTTAACAATATCTGCAGAGAAGAGAGTTGTTGGAGGTTGGCCTTTCGGTTTACCTAGAGTAGCGCCTGCGCTGGTATCACCAGTTACCTTGATAAATTTAGTATCGAGATTTGCAGGAACGGTGACTTTAGTAATTACCCAGACATGTTTCTTTCCGAGACGACCACAGGTAAGAGTCTGCGAACCCTCTTTTGGATCCTTGAAACCACTCTGCACGCCAATCTCAGCCGGCTTACAGGATTTGCCAGGTGTTGGAGCTGCGCTTTGCGCGGCGGGAGCAATCATGAGAACTGCACCAGCAGTTAGTGGTGTAACAATCCATTTCGATATCGTCGAAAACTTTCTCATTTCTCTCATTTTCTTGGCTCCCCTTGCTCTCGTACTACCAATGCCATACCTGCTCCGTGAAGGGCAACTTCGAGCCCCGCATTGTGATTATCTCCCCAGAATCCTCTTGTGAACCTCGGCCGGCAACTGCTTGGCCAATCTTAATCCACTTCTTCGGCACTTGAGATTGCAGATCTGCTCGAACAGCAACAATAAAAGAGTGTTCCTCGCCACTACGCAAGAAAAGCTCCAACGGTAAGAGCTCAAGTTTCTTGGCAAAATCTCTCAAATACTCCAACTGACCTTCATCGATATCAAGATCGATACATACCTTGCTTGCCTCGGCGATTTTGCCAAGATCAGCGATGAGGCCATCACTGACATCCATGAGTGCAGCCATGTTCTCATACCCGAATTCTGTTAAATCTTCGGGATGAAATTCAGGTCGCTGAAAAAATTTCACCTCTTGTGAGTCAGCGTCGACTAGACCTCGACTGAGTAATAGCAGACCGCCAAGTGAACGCCCGGTGCCACGAGTCAGATAAACATAATCTCCTACCTTCACTCCTGAACGGAGCGCTGGTGTTATCACTCCACCAATAGCTGTGATTGCAATCGTCAATGAATCTGCCGCGACGACATCTCCACCGACCACGCTTGCTCCATGCGCGCTGGCAACCGATTCAATTCCTCGGGCAATATCTAAAAGGTATGAGACCTCTTCCGCGCCAGACGATGCGATAGCCACCGTGAGGTAGTGGGGAGTTGCGCCCATCGCGTACACATCTGCAAGATTTGCGATGGCAATCTTGGCTCCGATGTCGTAAGCAGAGCTCCACTGTCGATTGAAATGAACCCCTTCAGTCGCGATGTCGGTAGTGATTACCTCTCGTTGGTACGGACTGGCAACGACTGCGCCATCATCTCCGATTCCGATCTCTACCTTCGCGTTGGACCGGTAAATTTCCGAGAAGGCAGCAATCAGGGCTGCTTCGCCCAACTCGCGAACCCTCACGCTCTCTCCCCTAACTTCTTGAGAAAACTCACTTTCCGCCCGAGCCTATCCTGCGATACCGTTGCCCCACATCAGCACAAAGGGGGCGGAGGAAACCATGTCAATCCAAACGTACATACTCATTCAAACCGAAGTTGGAAAGGCAGCGGCAGTTGCAAAAGCTGTCGGCGCGATCCCTGGTGTGAACATTGCGCAAGGCGTGGGCGGTCCTTATGACGTCATCATGCGCGCAGAAGCCGCGTCGATGGAGGAGTTCGGCCGCTCGATTCTCGCCAAGGTACAAGCCGTTCCTGGAATTACGCGGACACTTACCTGCCCTGTCGTTAACGACTAACAACCTCTAGCGCCGACTCATCTCTATCAACTCGGTAATTACTTCGCGGTAAGAAACCCCGGTTGCATCCCAGAGTCGCGGATACATCGAGGTCGCTGTAAAGCCAGGCATAGTGTTTAACTCATTCACAATGACTTCACCAGCATCAGTCAAGAAGAAATCAACTCGAGCGATTCCCTTGCCATCAATGAGCGCAAATGCATCGAGAGCCAATTGCTGAATTTCACTTTCTATCTCAGAAGGAATCTTGGCCGGAACAATCAACTCCGTTGAATCATCCAAGTACTTAGCTTCGAAATCATAGAACTCATGCTCGCCAAGGACTTTGATTTCTCCGACTCGAGATGCGCGTTCCCCCAATATTCCACATTCAAGTTCGCGGCCAGGTGCGAATGCTTCGACAAGAATCTTCTCGTCAAAATCTTTTGCAAGAGTTACTGCTGCATCAAGCTCTCCCCATGTCTTGACCTTAGTGATGCCATTGCTCGATCCAGCGCGCGAGGGCTTGACGAAAATAGGAAGCGAGAATTCCTGCTTTAATCGCGAAGTGATTTCACTCTTGTAATTGCGCCACTCTTCCCAGAGGAAGAGATCGAATTCCACTGTCGGAATTCCTGCCTCAATGAATAACCTCTTACATATTGCCTTATCCATACCAATAGCCGATGCAAGTACTCCTGCGCCCACGTAGGGAATATCAAATATCTCGAGTAGCCCCTGGATCGTGCCATCTTCACCGAAAGGCCCATGGAGCACCGGAAAAATAAGATCGATACTGAGATTTTTACCACCAGCAAAAAACCCTTCGCTATTGATGGTCACTGCTGGGGCATCGGCAGGTATTACGGGTAACTTCCCGTCGACTATCGCCAAGCGCGAGGTCAAACCCTCAAGATAGACCCACTTACCCTCTTGAGTGATGCCAATAGGAATAGGTTCATAGCGATCGCGATCGATTGCTGCCAACAAACTCATGCCAGAGAGAATCGAGATGGAATGCTCGCTACTTCTTCCGCCACAGAGGACGCCCACTCGAAGTTTTCCTTGAGCGCTCGTAGTCACGTTGTTAAGGGTACCGGTAAGAGATACTTAATTTAATGTTCGGAGCGAGTGGTTCGACTCATCAATCGACGGACCACTTCCTTAGGTGGCATTCCGTTAGCAACAACATCGACTACCGCCTCAACAATGGGCATATCCACGCCATGCTCTCGGGCAAGCTCAAGCACTGCCGCTGCAGAGGAAACGCCTTCTGCAGTTGTCTTCGTTTCACTCTGCGCCTGGGCCAACCCCAACCCGCGCCCAAGGCGTTCGCCAAAGGAGCGATTACGCGATAACGGAGATGAACAGGTTGCTACTAGATCCCCCATGCCGGCAAGTCCAGCGAAGGTCATGGGATCAGCCCCCAAAGCCATTCCCAAACGTGTTGTTTCGGCAAGACCACGTGTGATTACCGTTGCTTTGGTGTTATCACCCATACCCAAGCCACTTGCCATGCCTACGGCAAGCGCCATTACATTCTTAATGGTGCCAGCGACTTCACAACCAATCACATCGATTGAGGTATAGGGGCGAAAATATGGAGTTGCAATTGCATCTTGTAATTCGACAGCATTCTCTTCTTTGCTGCACGCAACAACAACCGCGGCAGGTTCGCGCTTGATGATCTCACCTGCGAGGTTCGGCCCAGTTGCCACGGCAATCTGCCCGCTATCTACACCAAGCTCCTCTTGGATGACTTCGCTCATGCGCGCATGAGTTCCACGTTCAAAACCTTTGAGCAGACTCACTACCAATGCGTTTCTGGGCACGAGTGCACCCCAACTCTTCAAGTTATCCCTCAGCGTTTGGGCAGGAACCGCGAGAATCACTACCTGCGCACCGCTGAGCGCCACTGCTGGATCTGTAGTCGCAGTGATCTTCTCTGGAATCACCAACCCCGGATGAAATTTAGAATTTGTATGAAAGGTGTTGATCTCCGAAATGACATCGGGATTCCTACCCCAAATTCGCACCGTATGGTTGTTGGCGTTGTCGGCAAGTATCTGCGCAAACGCACTCCCCCACGAGCCCGAACCCATTACTGCAATGGTCAATGACATTAGGAATTCTTCTTCGCGCTCTTTTTATAATTTCCCACCCGCGGATGTGGGCTATTTGCTGGATCAAATCGGGTAACGGGAGGAGCCTCATTGCGAATCTCCGCCAACAATGTAGTTAACGCGCTCATCACGTACTCAGTCGCCTCTCCCGCTGCTACGGGATCATCTTCTCGCCCGTACCACTTTGAAAAATCTAGTGGCTCACCCGCCCAAACATGGAATGTCTTTCGAGGAAAGAGGGAGATTTTCCGCCCGTATGGTGCGAGAACGGCCTGAGCGCCCCATTGGGCACAGGGCACTACCTTGGTTTTTGTCATGATGGCAAGGCGAGCCACTCCAGTTTTACCTTTCATCGGCCAGAGCGCAGGATCGCGGGTGAGGGTGCCTTCTGGGTAAACCCCGAGCAGATGTTCAGCTTTTAAAAATGCAATTGCATGATCAAATGCTTGCCGAGCGTTGGGGCTCTCCCGCTCTACCGGAACTTGTCCCGCGCCACGGAGCACAGTTCCCACAATTGGCACTTTAAACAACTCCGCTTTACCTAAGAAACGCGGCGCTCTCCCATTGTCATGGAGGAAGTGAGCAAAGACCAGAGGATCAAGATATGAGATGTGGTTGGAGACGCAGATGATGGGACCGCTCTTAGGGATGTTCTCCATTCCGCGCCAATCACGTTTAGCAATTGCAAACATCAGTGGTCGTAAGAAGAAAGCGGCGAAGCGAAACCATGGCGTTATGCCCAACGGCTGGCCTATTGGTGGCGGATAGAAAATCTCGTCCCGGTCAGTCATATCGCCACCCTACTAGGAGAAAAGGAAGCGGGGGCCGCGATCTTTCGCGACCCCCGCCTTCAGTTAAAGGTAGGAAAAAGATTTACCTCTTCTTTTTCTTTGCAGCCTTCTTCGGAGCAGCCTTCTTTGCAGCCTTCTTCGGAGCAGCCTTCTTTGCCGCCTTCTTAGGGGCAGCCTTTGCTACTGGCTTTGGAGCTGGCTCCATCTTGCGGGTACCAGCGACGATCTCCTTGAGAACCTTTGCTGGAGTAAAGCGTGCAACTGTCTTTGCCTTGACCTTTACTGGCTCGCCAGTAAATGGGTTACGAGCAACGCGCGCTTTACGCTGAATTTTGCGGAACTTTCCGAAGCCAGCGATGCTGACATCTTCGCCTTTTGCCATGTTGCGGGTGATTGCGTCAATGACGATCTCGACCGCATGGGTGGCTTCTTTCTTGCTGTCGTTGAAGTGTGGCACCAACGACTTGATGAACTGGGCCTTATTCATGAATTCCCCTTTTGTATAAGTGTCGAGGTGAAAACCCCAACATTGAGGGCAAAAATAGGTATTGGACCGCTATACGTCCAACACCGCGTTGGCGTGTCGGGAAAGAAAAAAGGCGAATTTTTCCCACTCTCAACGACAAGTTGAGGTAAATCCAGGGTGATTAACTTCGAGCGGGGAGGGTTTTTACCTTGAAAGCAGGGCGTTTTTCCTCATAAGTGGCGATCGAATCCGCATTTCGCAGAGTCAGACCGATATCGTCCAACCCCTCCATCAATCTCCAGCGGGTGTAATCATCAAGGTCAAAACTGACCTTTTTCCCGCCAAAACGAACCGCGCGCGCCTCTAAATCTACGGTTATCTCAAGAGCAGGATTAGCCTCTATCGCATCCCAGAGCTCCTCGACCACTGCCTGCGACAGGATAACTGTCAATAAACCTGCCTTGAGTGAGTTATTTCGAAAGATATCTCCATATCGAGGCGAGATGACGACCGCAAAACCATAATTTTGCAAGGCCCACACCGCATGCTCACGTGATGATCCAGTACCGAAATCAGGTCCAGCGACCAGGATTGTCCCCGACTTATATTGAGGTTGGTTGAGAACAAATGTTGGATCTTGGCGCCACGCATTGAATAGTCCATCTTCAAAACCTGAGCGAGTAACCCGCTTCAAGTACTGCGCTGGAATGATCTGATCGGTATCGACATTGCTTCGACGAAGTGGAACTGCGCTGCCGGTGTGTGAGATAAAAGCTTTCATTACTCTCTCCTACCTTTCCAAATCATCTGGGCTTGCAAGAGTTCCGCGAATTGCGGTCGCAGCTGCTACTAACGGGCTTACTAAGTGAGTCCGACCGCCTTTACCTTGTCGCCCCTCGAAATTTCGATTGCTTGTCGATGCGCTCCGCTCACCAGGTTTTAATTGATCGGGGTTCATACCAAGGCACATCGAGCACCCTGCTTCGCGCCATTCCGCTCCCGCATCAAGGAATACCTGATGTAATCCTTCACGTTGCGCTTGTTCGCGAACTCGCGCCGAACCTGGAACTACCAACATGCGCAAGCCCGCAGCAACCTTTTTCCCCTTAATTACTTCGGCCGCGGCGCGGAGATCTTCAATTCGGCCATTGGTACACGAGCCCAAAAACACAGTATCGATCTTTACCGACTTTAGTGGAGTGTGCGCTTGTAGCCCCATATATTCCAAGGCCCGCTCTGCAGCATTACGAGATGCTTCATCAGCGAAGTCACTAGGTGCGGGAATAATCGAATCCAGTGGTGCCCCTTGACCTGGATTCGTTCCCCATGTCACAAACGGTGAAAGCGTGTTCGCATCGAGATCTACCTGAACATCAAATTCTGCATCGCTATCGGAGTAAAGGTTCTTCCAATATTCAACTGCGCTCTCCCACTGCGCACCTTCAGGTGCATGCGGGCGCCCCTTGATGTAATCGAAGGTTATTTGATCAGGAGCGATGAGACCTGCACGAGCGCCTGCTTCGATCGACATATTGCAGATCGTCATGCGAGCTTCCATGGATAGCGCGCGAATGGCGCTTCCTCGATACTCGATAACGTAACCCTGTCCACCGCCCGTGCCAATCTTGGCAATCAACGCAAGGATGATGTCTTTGCTCGTCACTCCTTTACGTAACGTTCCTTCCACATTGACCGCCATCATCTTCGGTTTTGCTTGCGGCAACGTTTGGGTTGCAAGAACATGTTCGACTTCGCTGGTACCAATGCCAAATGCGAGCGCGCCGAACGCGCCATGGGTCGAGGTATGTGAATCACCGCAAACAATTGTCATACCAGGCTGTGTTATGCCCAATTGTGGGCCGACTACGTGAACGATTCCCTGCTCGATATCTCCGAGCGAATGAAGGCGAATGCCAAACTCTGCGGCATTCTTTCGCAAGGTATCCACTTGAAGCTTGGAAACTGGATCTGCAATCGGCTTATCAATATCTATCGTTGGAGTGTTGTGATCTTCAGTTGCGATTGTGAGATCTGGTCGGCGAACTTTTCGCCCAGCAAGGCGTAGTCCATCAAATGCCTGCGGGCTGGTGACCTCATGGATGAGGTGGAGATCGATATACAAAAGGTCGGGCTCTCCAGGTGCGCTATGGACCACATGGTCATCCCAGATTTTCTGAGCTAATGTCTTTCCCATCGCTTCACTTCCGTAATCCACGGCGAAGTATATATTGCCGTCTCACCATTTGAGATGTTAATATCATATCATGAAAAACAGTAACGCCAGTAGTGGAAGCGGTGTTGGCGTTCTCGATAAAGCTATTGCAATTCTCAATGCATTGGAATCGGGTCCAATGACCCTTGCCGAATTGGTGGCCACGACAAGTATTGCCCGACCCACCTGTCATCGACTCGCAGTTGCCTTAGAGCATCACCGTTTCATCGCTCGCGATCTTCATGGGCGTTTCACTATTGGTGCGCGCGAGGGTGAATTAGCGCAGAGCGCAGGAGAGGATCGATTGCTCGTTATCGCTGGCCCAGCGCTGACTGCTCTCCGTGATGCAACGGGCGAGAGCGCGCAGATCTATAGACGACAAGGAGATCTGCGTTTATGCGTCGCGGTCGCTGATCGACACTCAGGATTGCGCGATAGCGTGCCGGTTGGTTCGGCGCTAACGATGAGCGCAGGATCGGCAGCGCAAGTTCTACTCGCGTGGGAAGAACCAGATCGCATTAGTAAGACTCTGAAAAATGCACGCTTTGATGGGGCAACTCTCACCGCAGTTCGTCGCCGTGGGTGGGCACAGAGCGTGGGTGAACGCGAGGCCGGAGTGGCGAGCGTCTCAGCTCCTATTCGCGGACCGCATAACAGAGTGATTGCGGCGGTGAGTTTAAGCGGACCTATTGAAAGATTGGGAAGGCAACCCGGCCGCACTCATGCTGCAGCAGTCATCGCAACTGCCGCACGCATCTCTGAATACTTAAATAAAAACTAGATTTCTAGGAGTAGCCCCGAAGGGATTCGAACCCTCGTAGCTGGCTTGAGAAGCCAGAGTCCTAGGCCGCTAGACGACGGGGCCCTGTTATTAAATTATTGAGCTGGGGTACCAGGATTCGAACCTAGACTAACGGAATCAGAATCCGCTGGGCTGCCAGTTACCCCATACCCCACTAGCAAGCCCCTAAGGATACCCGTTCTTTTCGCCCCTGTTACACCGCCGCAAGACGGGCCAAGGTCCGCTCCCGACCAAGAA
The DNA here is from genome assembly GCA_016870715.1 of Actinomycetota bacterium. Lineage (GTDB taxonomy): Bacteria > Actinomycetota > Actinomycetes > Nanopelagicales > Nanopelagicaceae > IMCC26077. Next base: position 119,277 of record VGAL01000001.1, read on the forward strand.
TCTCCATCGATTCGAAGAGCGGTGGCGAGATATGACTTCCAGTCACTGCAACGCGAATAGCGCTAAATGCCAAACGCGGCTTGAGCCCCAATTCGTCGATAAGTGCAGTTCGAAGTGCGCCATCGATGCTCTGATGATCCCAAGTGGGCAACGGTGTCAACACATCGATAGCGCGAGCAATGATTCTCTTCGACTCGCCATCGAGATACTTCGCAACAGATTCTGGATCAAGATCAACTTTCTCAGTGAAGAGGAATGCCAGCATAGGTGGAATCTCTCCAAGTTTGATGATTCGCTCCTGAATGATGGGCAGTGCGCGCTTCACCACTAGCTCTTGCTCTGGAGTTATTGGAGTCGCAACCACTTTTGCGCGTTGCAAGAAGGGAAGTGACCATTGATAGAACTGGTCAAGAGTGAGCGCACGAATCTTATCGCCGTTGATATTCTCAAGTTTCTTCATATCAAATCGGGCCGGATTAGCATTGACACGCTCGATGGTGAACAGTTCGCTTAACTCACTCAAGGTGAGATTTTCGCGATCATCTCCAGGTGACCATCCCAGCAAGGCTAGGTAATTGCAAATAGCCTCAGGCAAGAAACCTTGTTCTCGATACCAGGCAATGGATGTCTCACCATTTCGCTTAGAGAGTTTCGCATTGTCAGTACCCATCACAAAAGGTAGATGTGCAAAAAGCGGATAATCCGCCGGCGCAACTCCCATCGCTTGATAAACACGAATCTGTCGCGGAGTCGAGGAGAGTAGATCCTCGCCACGAAGGATGTGCGTTACCTCCATTAAGACGTCATCAACAGCGACCGCCAACGTGTAAAGAGGTGAACCATCAGCGCGGACCAGAACGAAATCTGGGACGAAATTATGATCGAAGGTGCACTCGCCACGAATAACATCATGGAAAGTCGTACTTCCTTCAGGCATTCGCATCCGAATTACCGGCTCACGACCTTCAGCGGTGTATCGCGCACGATTTTCATCGCTTACCGAGCGACACTTACCGTCATAGCCAGGAGCCTGCCCAGATTCTTTCTGCTCTTCACGGCGAGCTTCGAGCTCCTCTGGAGTGCAATAGCAGTAATAGGCATCACCTTGCTCAATAAACCTCGATGCCCACTTCGCATAAATCTCTAACCGCTGCGATTGGAGATAGGGGCCGTGCGCTCCCCCAACTTCGGGGCCCTCGTCCCAATTAAGGCCAAGCCATTTCAAAGTATCTATTGCCGCTGCAATATATTCATCGGTTACTCGAGAGCGGTCGGTATCTTCGATGCGAAAGAGAAAAATGCCACCCGTATGGCGCGCATATGCCCAGTCAAAGAGCGCGGTGCGGATATTTCCGACGTGGAGATCACCGGTCGGTGACGGCGCAAAGCGAACTTTGATTGGTCTGTTAGACATCTGCCACCGCTCGATTAGAAAGTGTGCCGATACCTTCGATGGAAATTGAAACGGTACTTCCTATAGGTATTACGCCAACACCTGCCGGAGTTCCAGTGAGAATCACATCACCAGGTAACAAGGTATACACCTGAGTAATGAAGTAGATGATTGTCGGGATATCAAAAATCATCGAAGAGGTTCGATCGCTCTGCCGCATCTGTCCATCGACCTCTGCCGAAATCGCGAGATCACTTGGATCGATATCAGTCTCTATCCATGGTCCCAGCGGACAGAATGTATCGAAGCCCTTTGCTCGCGACCACTGTCCATCGACTTTCTGTAAATCGCGCGCAGTGACATCGTTTCCGATGGTGTATCCGAAAATCACATCCTGCACTCGCTCTTTGGGAACATCCTTACAAATCTTGCCGATGACAATTGCAAGTTCCGCTTCATGATCGACTTTCTTGCTCATCGACGGCCACACGATCGCATCGTCCGGTCCAATAACCGAAGTATTGGGCTTGATGAAGATCACTGGTTGCTCGGGAACTACGCTATCCATCTCTTTTGCATGATCGGCATAGTTCTTGCCAACACATACCACCTTGCTTCTGGGAATGACTGGCGCTAAGAGTTTTACCGAATCAAGGGCGAGTTTCTCTCCGGTCTTGGTGATCCCGGAATAGAGGGGATCTCCCGCGAGCACCTCAATCTCGTTTCCCAAAACCACGCCGAATAACGGCGACGCTGACACCTCTTTTGGCGGCGAAAAACGTGCGATGCGCATTGGCTAATGCTATCGGTTAGAGCGAGTGGATACTTCCATCGTCGTGCGCGTACCAAATAGCCGCTAGAGGTGAGATCTCGCGAATGCTCGAAACCGCGCTCTCTAGAGGTTTATTGCCCACTACCACCACAGCCTCAATCTGATCTGCACCACTCGAGAGCGCCATCGCAAGTGCAACCTGAATCGCATCAAGGTGGAGTGATGTCAGATGAACCGAACTGCCGATATGAGTACGTCCGGTTCCATCGCGGAGCGCTGCACATTGTTGAGCGTTATTTCTGTGGAGGGAAGATTTCGCAAGAGTGTGGAGTTTTATATCTTCACTATTACTAAGGCTCATTACTTGCCACCTGCCTCTTCCTCGATAGCTCCCTCGTTCTCAATGAGTACAGTGCCGACACGTTTCCGTCTTCCTACGGGGCGTTCGGCAGTAAACCGCCAGTGGCCAATCGTAATCTCACTTCCAGGGATGGGAACTTGACCAATATGTTTTCCGAGCAGACCGCCGAGGGTGTCGACAGCCTCTTTATCCTCATCAGCAAATTCAATGCCTAGTTCGCCTTCGAGATCCTCTAAGTGGATTCGCGCTTTTGCACGATATTTACGTTCGCTAAGTTGCTCGAGCTGCTCATCATCGTCATCATCAAATTCATCGGAAATCTCACCGACAATCTCCTCGAGAATATCCTCGATAGTCACTAATCCCGCAGTCCCACCGTATTCATCGACCACAATTGCAAGATGTATTTGCTCAGATTGCATCTCTTTGAGCAATTGATCTGCCATCTTATTTTCAGGGACAAAGTTCGCTGGCCGCATCAATTCAGCGACTGTCTCACTCTGCTCTGCCTCTCGGAAATCATGGCTTCGCTTTGCTAAGTCTTTGATGTACGCGATTCCCACGATATCGTCGAGATCATCTCCGATTACCGGAATTCTGGAATAACCGGATCGGAGCGCAAGTGATAGCGCTTGTCGAAGCGTCTTATCTCTCTCGATATAGACCATCTCGGTGCGAGGGACCATCACTTCGCGAACCAAGGTATCGCCTAATTCGAAGACCGAATGAATCATCTCGTGCTCATCTTCTTCTACAAAGCCGCGCTCTCGGGCTTGATCAACGAGATCACGAAATTCAGCCTCGGTCGAAAAAGGACCTTGTTTAAAACCTTTTCCTGGTGTGAGCGCATTACCAAGCGCAATTAACAACCGGGTTACAGGAGAGAGCACGCGCGCAAGTAGCACTGCAACGATTGCCCCGGGTAGCGCCCACTTCTCTGGATGTTGTTTTCCAAGGGTGCGTGGCCCTACCCCCACAAGAACATATGAGGCAACAACCATCACCAATACTGTTATCGCAAGGGCCTCCCGTTGATTATTGATTTGATTGAGAGCTACTTGTGCCACGAGAGCTGCTGCGGCGAACTCTGAAGTCTTTCGAACTAGCAATATGACGTTGAGGAAGCGTGAGGGTTCTGCCGAAAACTTAAGGAGCGCCCGTGCAGCCCGTCGATTGCCGGCGCTCTGCTCTTCGATAAAAATTCGTGAGAGTGAACTGAGCGCGCTCTCGGTGCCGGCCAAAAATCCGGCAAAGAATAAAAGCACCAGAATGACAACTATCTCAGCGATACTCATTTATGAAACTTTCCACTCCGTAACGATTTTGTTTTGCAGAGCAAACATCTCTTTTTCCTCATCTATTTCTACATGGTCATAACCCATCAGATGTAAAATTCCATGCACTAGCAGAATCTCAAGTTCCTTTTCAGTGGAGTGTCCGGCGCCTTGGGCCTGTCGTTTAGCTACTTCGGGGCAGAGGACCACATCGCCTAAAGTGCTTTTTCCTTCGATGAAATGTTGGCCGGGCCGTAATTCATCGATCGGAAAAGAGAGAACATCGGTTGGCCCCTCTTCATCCATCCATTCGATATGTAACCGCTCCATCTCAGCTTCATCGACAGCCAGAATCGAGAGCTCTACCCGTTCATCTAGTCTCATAGTTTCAAGTGCATAAGCCGCTAACGAGGTGAAGTGACTTTCAGAGCAGGGAAAATCGCTCTCATTTTCAAAGGTAATGGGCACTTAGCGATCCTTGTGCAGCGGCCGAGGGCGACTCGAAGAGCTCTGTTCATCGAACTTTTCGTAAGCCTCGACAATATCAGCGACAATCTTATGTCGAACAACATCTTCACTCGTAAGTTCAACAAAGTCTAGATCCACGACATCCCCAAGTATCTCGCGGACAACTCGTAATCCAGATTTGATCCCGCTTGGCAGATCGACTTGGGTGATATCTCCAGTGATTACCATCTTTGAACCAAAACCCAAGCGGGTGAGAAACATCTTCATCTGCTCCGGAGAAGTGTTCTGTGCTTCATCGAGGATAATAAAAGAATCATTGAGCGTGCGGCCACGCATGTACGCAAGCGGTGCTATCTCAATTCCGCCATTGGCAATCAACTTTGGAATTGAATCTGGGTCCATCATGTCGTGAAGGGCATCAAAGAGCGGGCGTAAATAGGGATCGATCTTCTCGTGCAAAGTTCCGGGGAGGAAACCAAGTCGCTCTCCCGCTTCGACAGCTGGACGCGTGAGGATGATTCTGTTGACCTGCTTAGATAGAAGCGCTTGGACTGCTTTGGCAACGGCAAGATATGTCTTTCCACTTCCTGCAGGTCCGATACCAAAGACAATCGTGTTCTTATCTATCGCATCGACATAATGTTTCTGATTAAGAGTCTTTGGTCTGATAGTTCGCCCACGATTGCTCAGGATGTTGAGCGAAAGTACTTCACCAGGAAGTGAGTTGCCGCGGAGCATCTTCAGGCTCTGTTGTAACCCTTCGACCGTCACCTCTTGCCCGCGTTCTACAAGAAGAACCAATTGCTCGATAAGTTTCTCGAATGCGGTGAGGTCGGTGCGATCACCACGGACGTGCAGCTCTTGGCCGCGTAGCGTGAT
>VGAL01000002.1 GCA_016870715.1 Actinomycetota bacterium
TTGAGAACAGGAGAGAGGAATCTGCTCCACATATCATCAAGATTCCCGGAGTCCTCTGGCATCTCCATCAATCCGCAGAGGCTTCCTCCAATTGTTGGGACAGGGTTATTTGGATCAAATTCGTATGTAAGCGAACCTTCTGGGCTTGTTGATTCTTTGGTATCTAGGGAACCATCGTGATGCAGGTAAAACTTCGTTGACTTGCTCCGCTCCAACGGCCAATGTGGTTCTTTGCGCCACTTCCCACCGTGGAAGTATTTCCCTTCAAGTGTTCTATGCCCATCTCCTCCACCCATGACGAAAATCTCTACGGGTCGCTCTTCTATCTGTTGCGAAGTACCTTTCAAATGTTGATCGAAATAATTCAATTGTCGTTCAAAGTAATGCGCAACTCCCCAAACAGATTCAGAACCAAAATCCACATCTCCTGTAAAAGTAGAATCACCTCGCATACCCACATGAGACCACGGTCCCATCACCATTCTCTGTGGGCTCTTATTCTTACGGGACATCGCCGTGAAATAATCAGTCATTGCGGTTGCGTAGGGATCAAACCATCCTCCCGAGAAAAATCCTGCGATATCTGCGTGCTCTGAATAGAAGGCCTCGAAGTTATTACATTTTTGGGCCCAATACTCGTCATACTCGCCGCGGGTGTAATAATCAAAAAGAACTTGCTCAAGTCGCGGAACTACTGCAAGAGGAGTCTTTCCTCGCTGCCAAGGAGTTTGCGTGACTAGCTCTCGCATTTTTCGGAGCCCATCCCAAACAATCTTCTGTGCGGCAGGGTTATCTGCAATCTCTAATTCATCTTGAGCATGTACGAAAAGCGCCCAGAACATATGCAACTGCATCGCGCCACCTTCGCGCGCTTGATGAAAATAGTTATTTGTTGGAGTGACATCTGGCCAAATCGCTGTTAGATGAGGTGGGCATTCCAGCGCTGCGGCAACTTGAGTGACTGCGGCAAATGAACTTCCCACCATTCCGACTTTTCCATTAGACCATGGTCTACTCGCTATCCATTCGATTGTGTCATATCCATCAATTCCTTCATGAGGATTTACCGTGTGGAAATACTGACCGATTCCCTCAGATTTGTAACGTCCACGGAGGTCTTGAAGAACAACCGCATACCCACGAGTCGAAAAATATTCACCAATTTCTATATAACGTAAATCGCTCTTGTTATATGGGGTACGACAGAGAATTGTCGGAAATGGACCTGCCAGAGCTTCGCCATCTACAGCAGGGCGATAAATATCCGTGGCAAGCCCGACTCCATCGCGCATGGGCACTAAGACGTTCTTTGCAACGACTATTGGCTTCAAGGATTGAGTCGTACTCATGAGCACCTCTGTTCGAACTATCGCACCGCGGCGGGCTGTGAACGTGAGGAAATCCTAGACGCTCAACCTGCTCTGTTTCCTTTGTTAGAATCAATGTCATGGGGCTCCAGAAAGTAATTCTCTACTACGGTTTTGCGCCGGTGGTCGATCCAAACGCGGTCAAACTCTGGCAACTTGCCCTCTGTGAGTCCTTGAACCTCAAGGGACGGATTCTCATCTCACCTCATGGAATAAATGGAACGCTTGGTGGCGACATTCAAGATTTGAAGAAATACGTCAAAACGACTCGTCAATATCCAGGCTTTAAAAAAATTGACTTCAAGTGGTCTCACGGCACTGGAAATGATTTCCCGAGACTTAGAGTCACCGTCAAAAAAGAATTAGTTTCGTTTGGTCATCCTGATGAAATTCAAGTGGATATCAACGGTGTAATCAATGGCGGAATTCACCTCAAACCAAAAGAGGTCCATAAACTCGTCGAAGAGCGTGGAGAAGATGTGGTCTTTTTCGACGGTCGAAATGCCTTCGAAGCGAAGATTGGAAAATTCAAGAATGCAGTGGTCCCCGACACCGTAACCTCGCACGATTTCGTTAGAGAGATCGAGAGCGGAAGATACGATCACTTAAAATCAAAACCGATAGTCACATACTGCACTGGCGGTATTCGCTGTGAAATCCTCTCTGCCGTAATGAAGAAACGTGGTTTCGAAGAGGTTTACCAAATAGAGGGTGGAATAGTTCGTTATGGAGATAAGTACAAAGACTCAGGGCTCTGGGAAGGTTCGCTCTATACCTTCGACAATCGGATGACAATTGACTTTAGCAAGGAAGCAAAAGTCATCGGTGAGTGTGAAAAATGTCAATCTCCCACGAAAGATTTCTATAACTGCGCTGAATCTGTCTGTAATGAATTGATTTTGCTCTGTGAGGCTTGTGGTGAGGCAGGAGAGAACCTACGATGCAACCACTCCTCCGTGCGGAGCAATCGAAAGGAACTAATCGGTTAACTATGGATACTCAATCATCAAATACCAGTAATTCCGGTCGCCGAAAATTCCTCGCCATCGTCGCGGGTGTCGCGTCGGCTTTCTTTATCGGCGATAAAGCCTTGGCGGCAAAGAAGCCCGTTGCGAAGAAGAGCAAAAAGAAACCAGTGAAGAAAGCTCCAGTAAAGAAGGCGCCTGCGAAACCGGTAGCCAAATCGACGCCCTCACCGAAAGCATCCGCAACCCCCTCTCAAACTCCATCAGAGAGCGCATCACCAACGGCCTCGCCCTCGCCATCCCCAACTCCAACTCCTACTGACTCCCCCTCCCCCGCTGCTTCTGCATCTGCGGCACCTGCCCCAGTAGTGCCCGCAAATGCAAAAGCATTAACAGTAGCGGGAAAATCGCTAACAACTTCTGAATTAGCAATCGGAGCAACGACTGCAGCGACCTTCCCTAAAAACGGAGTGACCACGGCGGTATTAGTAACACGTGTGGATCAAAGTACTTATGTGGCTCTCAAGCCAGTCTGCACACATGCCGGGGGGCCAGTCGAACTTTCCGGCGGTTCGCTTGTATGCATTTGGCATAACTCTCGCTTCAACCAAAAGACGGGTGCAGTGATAAATGGTCCAGCAGATTCTCCGCTACCCACAGAGAATGTCACTTTAATTGGCGATACCGTCTATTACGTTCCTTAAATTTGTTTAACCTTCGTCGATGAAGTGATACTCCTCGACGTACTTCACACCATATTTGGGATCTGCCTTCTTGAGGAATTCACGCCAAATGTACCCATCCATCTCTATGGAATCGTTGGGGTGAAGATCGCGATGCGTACGGAACATGTTATCTAGTGGTGTGCGGTGAATTGTAATTGCGGAGAATTTTCGATCAATCATGGGAGTGATATCTACTGCTCGATTGACGAGTTGAGGGCCACGAGCAACGAGATACTTTCGCGTCACGAACTTTGGTTTCAATCCAAGGTCAGAAAGCTCAGGCAGATCCAAATGCCGACCAGCAGTCCAACAAGCCTGTTCGACAGCGTGACCTGTGATGTAGTGGTCAGGATTTTCTTCGTAATGTCCCCACGGATCAAATGAAATTACCGTATCGACTTGCAAGAATCGAAATAGGGTAATTAATCGATGTCGAATTTCAGAGAGTTGTCCATGTTCGAGATAGTGATTCTTGTAATCGAGCGAATAAAGTTTCTTCAAACCGAGAAAATTGGTTACTTCGACTGTCTCGTTGTAAAGACGATAAACCGTCTCCGCCATAGAGAGATCATAAGAATCCATCTCATCATTGGTAGTCTTGATGAAATATCCGGTATATCCCTCAGATATCAGTTTCATAGTGAGACCTCCGGCGAGTATTGCCAGGTCATCCGAATGGGCGAAAACCGCTGCAAAGACCCGATTGCGGTTATCGGTCTTCGAATCCCATCTTTCAAGGGTCACTTCTGATTCCATCGCCGAACTGTAAGAGATATCGGCTTGGTAGTCTAGAGCCCGGCATTTAAAGCAGTTGAAACCGAAAGGCGCCTGATGAGCATTTACGATTCACTTGGAATTAAAACTCGAATCAATGCTGCTGCCTGCTACACGGCACTTGGTGGATCAATAATGCCAGTAGAAGTTGTTGCGGCGATGAGCGATGCTGCGAAATCATTTATTTCACTCCATGAGTTACAAGAGAAAGCTGGGGCAAGAATTGCGCAGCTTACAAAAAATGAGGGTGCATTTATTACTACTGGTGCAGCCGCTGGAATCGTACTCTCCATACTCGCATGTCGAACACGTGGTGATTTAGTAGAGATTCAGAAGATAATTGATGGTAATTCAAAGCGCTCTGAGGTAATCATGTTCGCGGGTCAGCGCATTCCATATGACTCCAATATTCGAGTCGCTGGCTCTGAATTAGTAACTGTAGGTGATGCGATTCAATCCTTCGATTATCAACTCGAAGCAAAAATTAATGAATTTACCTCTGCTATTTTCTTCTGTGCCGGTGCACATTTGGCTTCCGCAGCGCTCACACTTGAGAAAACAATAGAAATCGCAGCCAAGTACTCAGTTCCAGTTATCGTTGATGCTGCCGCGCAATTACCTCCTGCATCCAATCTCTGGCGGTTCACAAATGAATTGGGTGCAGACTTGGCAATATTCAGTGGTGGGAAAGCCCTCCGCGGACCGCAATCAAGTGGATTGGTAGTAGGGAGAAAAGAATTCATCGAAGCCATACGGGTCAATGCAGCCCCTTATCCACGCCTTGGTCGAGGTTTCAAAGCCAGTAAAGAGGAAATTGCTGGCCTGCTTACCGCCCTCGAGCTCTACCTAAAAAGAGACCATGAGGCAGATTGGCAACGCTGGAGCAAAGTTGTAGATAGTTGGGTGGGAGTTTTGACGAGCAAATCTTCGTGCACGATTTGGCGCGACGATGTCAATGAAGCCGGTCAACCAACACCGCGAGTTGCCATTCAACTAAAGGAGCCAACTGCGCTCGATGTCATTGCAAAGTTGCAGAGTTTGGATCCGATTGTCGAAGTTGTTCACGACTCTAGGCGGATGGTTTGGATCAGTCCAGATTCACTTCAACCAGGCGAGGAAGAGAAAGTTCCTACGCAGTTACTCAAAGCCTTACCCTATTAAGTAACCTCTAAATAGAGGCTTGGTAAATGCTCTCAATTGCTTGATCTAAGACTCCATCGAATTCAGCCGCGCTCTGTTGAGCGCTCAATCCTTCGGTGAGTGCGCGCGAGAAGCTCGCAATCACTCCATCGTTCTTGGCGAGCATCGCGTTAGCATCTTCACGAGAGTATCCGCCTGACAGCGCAACAACTCGAAGGACTCGTGGATGTTCAACCAAAGGTCTGTAGAAATTCGACTGTGAGGGAAGAGTCAATTTCAACATCACTTGCTGGTCAGCTGTTAATTTATCAAGTTCTTTGATGATTTCTGCTCTGAGTAATTCCTCGCAACGTTCCTTCTCGGGGCTTTTGATATCAACTTCTGGCTCAATTATGGGCATCAAGCCACCATCGAGAATGCTCTTGCCTAATTCAAATTGTTGGGAAACAACCGCAGCAATCCCTTTGGGATTTGCCAATTTGATAACTGAGCGCATCTTGGTTCCAAAGACTCCGTGAGAGCGAGCGCTGGATATTCGTGCGCCAAGTTGCGGGATAGGTTTCATGACTTGCGTACCATCAACTTCATCGGCCAAACCGTTGTCTACTTTCAGGAAAGGCACAATTCCCTTTTTCTGCCATAAGAATTCTGCACTTCCCATTCCATCAATCTGACGATCCATAGTCATTTCAAAGAGGATGACCCCCAGAATTCTCTTGCTGGTGAAAGCAGGGCTCTGGATGATTCGCGCGCGCATCGCGTGAACTAGATCAAACATTTCAGATTCAGAGGAATATGCACTCTCCTCAACCCCATAGAGTTTGAGGGCTTTTGGAGTACTACCGCCGCTTTGATCCAAGGCTGCTATAAATCCTTTACTGGATTTCACCTGGCTTAATTGATCCTCGTATAGCGACATCATTCTCCATTCCGACTAAAAAATAGCCTAGATACTCTCTTGTTCGTCTTCTAATTCAGCGACTAACCGGAATTCACCGGAACCTAATTGTCCTTGTTTCGCGTATATCTCTAATTTGGCGCGGGTATCTGCAATATCTAAATTGCGCATGGTCAGCTGACCAATTCGGTCGGTCGGTCCAAATGCCGCACTCTCAGTACGTTCCATCGAGAGCTTTTCGGGGTGATAACTCAAATGAGGTCCAGAGGTGTCGATAATCGAGTAGTCATCTCCCCTGCGAAGACGGAGGGTTACTGAACCAGTAACTGCACTTGCCACCCATCGTTGCAGTGACTCACGGAGCATGAGCGCCTGAGGATCAAGCCATCGTCCCTCGTATAGCAATCGCCCTAATCGTCGTCCCTCTGCATGATAATTCGCAATGGTGTCTTCATTATGAATAGCCGAAATCAAACGTTCATACGCAATGAATAACAGCGCCATTCCTGGTGCTTCGTAAATACCTCGGCTTTTTGCTTCAATGATTCGATTTTCAATTTGATCACTCATTCCCAATCCATGTCGCCCACCAACAGTATTAGCTTCGCGCATGAGTGATACTGAATCATCGAATTTCTTTCCATTGATTGCTATTGGCCGCCCTTGGTAGAAATCAATCTTCACGTCTTCACTCTTGATTGTTATCGAAGAGTCCCAGAATCGAACCCCCATGATGGGCTGAACTATCTCTATGGAGGTATCGAGCAGTTCAAGTTTTTTTGCTTCATGGGTTGCACCCAAGATATTTGCATCGGTGGAATAGGCCTTCTCAGTGCTATCGCGATATGGCAGCTTCTGTGCAACTAGCCACTCTGACATCTCTTTTCGCCCGCCCAATTCACTGACAAAATCTTGATCTAACCAAGGTTTATAAACGCGCAATTGTGGATTGGCTAAGAGTCCATAACGGTAGAAACGCTCGATGTCGTTACCTTTGTATGTTGAGCCATCTCCCCAGATTGATACCTGATCATCGAGCATCGCCCGCACGAGTAGAGTTCCAGTGACAGCGCGCCCTAATGGCGTCGTATTGAAGTATTGCTTCCCACCCGAACGAATGTGGAAGGCTCCACATGAGATTGCTGCCAAGCCTTCCTCCACGAGGAAGTCTTTACAATCGATGAGTCTGGCGATTTCTGCTCCATACTCTTTTGCTCGCCCTGGGACAGCATCGATATTCGGTTCGTCGTACTGCCCTAAATCTGCGGTATAGGCACATGGAATGGCACCGTTAGCGCGCATCCACGCAACTGCCACTGAGGTATCGAGGCCACCCGAGAAAGCGATACCCACTCGCTCTCCTTTGGGAAGCGAGGCCATGACTTTGGACATAGGTACAGCCTAACCGAATCAACTCACGCGAGGTAGCCGCCGACACCCTCCGTGTAGCCAAGTAACCCAGATTAAACGAGTACAGCCAACACGATAACTAGCGATATTACGCTCAAATATGAGATTGACCCATGAAATATTTTTTCGGCAGTCTTACTCCGCTGGAGGCTGTCATTGGTTCGAAGTTGAGCAACTAGATAGAGGAAGTAACCACCAATACAGACAGTCACACCAAAATACCACCACGGCAACTCAGCAATCACTCCCAATACGAGTGAGGAAGTAATCATGGCAAATGCATGTCCAAGCATTTGGTGTGTAACGATTTTTTCAGCAGCAACTACTGGAAGCATAGGAATTTTAGCTCGTGAATAGTCATCCTTGTATTTAATGGCTAGAGCCCAGAAGTGCGGAGGTGTCCAGAAGAAAATCACCAAGAACAGCCAGAGCGCGCTCCACGATAAATTATTTGCAACTGCGGCCCAACCAATAAGAACTGGCATACAGCCTGCGATGCCGCCCCACACTATATTTTGCGGGGTTCTTCTCTTGAGTACTGCTGTGTAAATGCCAACATAGAAGGCGATTGCAATCAAAGTGAGGAAAGTTGCCAATGGGTTGGTGAAAATCCAGAAGATTCCTAGCGCCAACACAGCGAGACTTGTTGCAAATATCATTGCGGCCTTCGGTGAGATGGAGCCAACAACAAGTGGCCTATTGGAAGTTCGTCCCATTTCAAGATCAAGATCTTGCTCCATCACCTGATTAAATGCATTTGCTGATCCTGCTGCCAGCATGCCACCAATTAATGTAGCGACTGTTAGTTGGAGCGCAGGAATTCCACGTTGAGCCAGCACCATGGCAGGTAGAGTGGATACCAGTAACAATTCCACGACGCGTAACTTCATTAAAGCTAGATATGCACGTGAATTTACAGCAAGCGACACAGCAGAACTCTAGTCGCTGAGTGGAATACCGCCCAACTCCAAGCGCTCCTCGAGTGCAGGTTTGATGCCCCAGAGCGCGCAAGTGTGGCGATACTCACGAAGTTTCTCAGCCTTTCGTCGCTGCGCATTTGACTCTGCATTTACACGAATTGCTCTGACCATCAGGTTTCGAGCCGTGTGATCACCAGAGACAAATTCAAATACGTCAGCGCTAAAGCCCACCAGTTCTAAGATCGCTGCTCGTAAGGCATCAGTTAGAAGATCGACCTGGCGAACCGCCAGAATTCCATGCTGAAAAACGTGAGTGAGCGCATCTGGCTTTTCTTTGATCTGCTGGTGGAGATTGTGATGGCAACATGGTGCTGCCAATATGACTTTCGCATTCGCTTTGATTGCCCATGAAAGGGCATCATCGGTTGCAGTATCGCAAGCATGTAGAGCAATCACAACATCTACTTCGAAGACTGGATACTCGGCTATTGCTGAATCAACAAATGAAATCTCGCTGGCTATACCTAGTTTCTTTGCTATTTCTTCATTACGTTCTCTTGTTTTTGACTTGACATCCACGCCGATGAAATTCTCAGTTCGATTCTTCAATTGAAAAAACCTAAATGCCGCGAATGTGAGATACGCATGGCCACAACCCAGATCGATTATTCGAACAGGAGCTTGGTTCTCTGCGATGGCGGACATGCTGGTCTCCAGTATTTTGAGAAACTCCTCCACTTGGAGATATTTATCTCGCATCGAAGGCTTTACCCTGCCCTCGGAATCGGATATCCCAACGGCGATTAAGTAGGGATCGCTCTCCTCTAAGAATCGTTTTTTCTTCTTGTCATGCTCGTATTCAGGCTCTAGAAAAGTTCTAGATAATTTACGGAAGAGTTGCCCCTTTTTTCCCAAGCGCACCTCTAGACGTTCCGCACGACTTTCCACCAGGAAATGTGAAAAGCCAGAATCAAGTAACGCTAATGCAGAAAATTCACTCGGAGATAGATTTTTGGTCACGACCCCATCTGAATTCCTGAACTCGACCTGAACTCGTAGTTCTTCTTTGATGCGCACCGGACGAACATCTATGCGATCAAAATTAGGCTGGTGATTCCGACGGCGCCCTGAGAAGACGGCTCGGACAAAAGAGTGAGAATCAGAAATTCGCTGGTAAATCTCATCCCGGACTGAAATCCACTCAGCATTTGCTCTGGCTTCATCGAGTGAATTATTAGCCATGGCCCACAATCTAGCCTAACGGCCCTGAGTAGCCATACGATACCCAAATGAAGCAGCCGAAGAATGAAGTAGTCGAACTTTCAACCTCCGCTATCACGGTGAAAATTGATTTAACTCGTGGCGGAACAATTACCCATATCGGCAGGGATGGTGACAGGGATTCGAATGTCCTTGCTTGGTATGAATTCGACGACATCGAAGAGTTGCCAATCGAATATCCTCATGGCGAGAGCGAGCATTACTGGATGTCTCGCTACCGCGGTGGATGGCAGTTGCTAACTCCGAGTGCCGATAAAGAGTGCGATGTGGGAGGTCGACACCATAGTTTCCATGGAGATAGCTCCATTCTCCCCTGGCGATTGGTTGAAAAAAGTGCCAATGAGATTATTCATGATGTCGTAATCTTCGATGCCTTACATGTGCATCGTGTGGCTCATCTAGATAGCACTAAGCCAGTATTGACCGTTACGACTACGATTAAGAATATTGGAAAGAGTGTTGAGCCTTTCATCAAAGTTGAACACATTGCCTATCGAGGTTCAGATAATGGGGTTGTAACTGGTCCCGATAACACCGTGTGGAAGTTCCATGATTACGTCCAGGAAGGATATTCCGGAGAGTTCAAATGGAAAGATATGAATTCGCATGGCGTGAACATTCGCAATCGCAATATGGATAAGGAAGCTCGGTTGGTTTACATACTTCGCGACAGTGAGGGTTGGGTGGAGTGGCATAACCCAGATTTTGGTCAACGCACCCGAGCAAGTTGGGATCCCAAGGAATTTCCACACCTTTGGTACTGGCAGGAAAATGGCGCCGACATCTTCCCGTTCCACCGGAGAACCAAGATCACTGCATTAGAGCCTGCATCAGTTCCACCCGGAACGCGATTGATTGGTGCAGTTGAAAAGAAATTAGCTTCGACGCTTAATCCTGGTGAATCTCATACTTTCGCAATTACTATCGAGTTGAAATAGCGCTTAGGGAATCCAGACGAAAATTGCCGTCACGACACCTGCAGCAATAATCGCCTGAATCAATATCGAGAGCGCTTTCTTACGATCACTCTTCTTGCTTTCGGCATCGAAGACCTTTTCCATCTCGCTGATTTTGCCGAAGTTGAAAGTTCCTACTAGGCCATATGCCAAGCAGAACTTATTTCGAGCCTGAATAAATCCGATTGCCGAGACCAACAAAGGGAAAAAGAGCGCCCACCGCGCAGACCTAGCAACATCATCTGCCATGAGGAGGGTGTACCCCGAGACTACGGCGAAGACCAATGCAGCGATCCCGACCGTTCGTCGACGCGCAATCTCACCTTTTCCGATGTTACATACGCCAGGAACATATCCCGGATTGGTCTGGCTCATTATTGGCTCCTTTGCGAAAATTGCTGTAAGAGTATGACAATACAGAACTGACCGCATCCCATAGGCTTGCCCCATGACTCAAATCTCGCAATCAGCGCAGACCCCAAGCTATACACGCTTTGAACTGACTCATGCGCATATCGAGCATTTGAAATCCCTCGCAGGCGGCGGCGTAAACACCTCACAAGCAGCTTTAGAGCAGCATGGCCATGATGAATCAGCATGGCCTTCAGTTTTGCCTGATGCAGTTGTCTATCCAAAAAATACTGATGAAGTCTCGGCCATCCTCAAATATTGTAATCAAGAGGGTATACCGGTAATCCCGTTTGGAGCTGGCACCTCATTAGAGGGTCACATTCTCGCTTTTTATGGCGGCATCTCACTGGATCTCACCGAGATGAATAAAATTATTGAGATTCGTCCAGATGATCTAATGGTCATAGTTGAAGCAGGTGTACATCGAGTTGCTCTCAATGAGAAATTAGTCTCTCATGGTCTCTTCTTCTCTGTTGATCCAGGTGCCGATGCCACCCTTGGAGGAATGGCCGCAACAGGCGCCGCTGGCACTACCACGGTTCGCTACGGATCTATGCGGGATAACGTACTGGCGCTCACCGCAGTCTTAGCAAATGGCGAAGTGATTCATGTCGGACGTGGCACTCGAAAACTCTCTGCCGGTTATGACCTCACTCGGTTACTCGTTGGTTCAGAGGGAACGCTTGCTGTTATCACTGAACTCACATTGAAGTTATATGGAACGCCAGAGAAGATGGCGGCAGCGATAGCCCGCTTCCCCAATCTGCAAGCAGGAGTCGAAGCAGCAACTGCGATTGTTCGATCCGGGATTGCTATTGCACGATGTGAATTTCTCGATCCCAACTGCATTAAGAACATCAATTCCTACTCCAATCTCTCACTACCTGAGAGTCCCACTCTCTTCTTTGAGTTCCACGGAAGTCCAAAAGGGGTAGAAGAAGATGCGAAATCCACTCAGGAAATCGTCGCCGAATTTGGTGGCACAGAATTTGAATGGACCACTGATGAAGGTGCCAGAAGAAAACTCTGGGAAGCTCGCCATCATGTTCACTGGGCAAGCATCGCAGCTCATCCCGGCAAGCGAGGGGTAAGCACTGATTCAGTTGTTCCGCTCTCTCTGCTGGGTGAGGCTGTAGGAATGGCTGATCAATTCCTTACTGAGAAGGGTTATCCGTACACGGTCTTAGGCCATGTTGCTGATGGGAATTTTCATACTTTCATCATCACCGATCCGGAGAAGCCAGAGCAACTCGAGGAGATTCGAGAGATTGCACATGAACTCGCACTTCGAATAATCGCTATGGGTGGAACCTGCACTGGTGAACATGGCATTGGTGCTGGAAAAATCGATGCATTAGTCGAAGAAACTGGGCAAAGCGCTATTGATGTGATGCTAGGTATTAAGAACTTCTTCGACCCAAATCACATTCTTAACCCCGGAAAGATTCTTCATGACACAGCACCTAAATGTGGCTAGAAATTAACTTTGCGATTTAGTTAACGCCTGATCCATATCGCTCCACAAGTCTTCGACATGTTCAATTCCGACCGAAATTCTGATGAGATTCTCGGGCACTTCGAGAGGTTCATCGCCATGGCGACGACGCCGTTCCCATAACGACTCGACGCCACCAAGGCTGGTGGCATAGGACCAAATCCTCGATGCATTGCAGGCTTTGTCTGCTGCGCGAGCGCCACCCTTTACTTCGATGGAGACCAAAAAACCAAATCCTGGATATCGAACCCGTTCAACCGCAGGATGATTCTGTAAGCGCTCAACAAGAATCTTTGTGCTGTTCTCTGCCTGCGCAAACCTGATTGGAAAAGTTCGGAGTCCGCGCAGCGCCAACCAGGCCTCAAAAGGCCCGGCATTTGCACCCGAATCTTTTCGATACGACATCAACTTCTCAAATAGTTCAGCGGAATCTGTGATTGCCGCTCCCAATACCACATCGCTATGACCCGATAGCGCCTTCGTTAGCGAGTGCACCGCAACATCCGCACCAAGTTTCAGCGGTTGTTGTCGAAGAGGTGTCGCAAAGGTGTTATCGACAGCGACAAGCACACCACGGGCTTTAGCCTCATGAATCAGAGTAGAAACATCAGCGATCGTTAAAAGTGGATTTACTGGTGACTCGAAGAAAAGCATCGCAGCACCATCAAGGGCTGCAATCACCGATTGATTCTCGTTGATATCGACCCACCGAATCCGCAGTCGATTATTAGCCTCAAGCTTCCGTAACTGCACAAAGGTATTCATATACCCAGCAGTTGGCGCTACTACCACGCCCCCTGGGGGAATCAAATCAAAAGTTGCCGAGATCGCCGCCATTCCTGAGGAGAAGACCAGCGCTTGCCCACCTTCTAGCGCACCAAGGACAGCTTCCAAATCCTTCCACGTGTCGTTATCCGAGCGACCATAGATGTACTCGCCACCAGCGCGGAATGTGGTGGAGACAGAGATTCCGCCGATGATTGCCCCGCCAGGTTCACGTTCAGGACGCCCTTGTTGGACAACCTGCGTCTCGGGACGAAGTGGGTTCTGCTCAACCATGGCAGAAGGGTACTAGAGATTAACGCTTTGCTAATAAGGCAAAGGCCGCATTATGTCCAGCGATACCGCTTACTCCACCACCGCGTATCGCGCTTGCTCCCCCTAAGAAAATATTTTCGTAGGAGGTCTCACTCCCCCACTCACCTCTATTTTCTGTTACAGCAAAGGGCATTGTCAGGTCGCCATGGAAGATATTGCCACGAGGTAAATCAAGTTCATCTTCAAGGTCCAGTGGATTTTTCACTTCAAGACAGGCACGACCATGTAAATCATAAGCGAGCGACTCTTCAAGCGGTTCTTCAAGATAGCTATTGATGCCGGCGATAATTCGCTCAGTGGCCCTTGCAGTATTTAATTGTCGATTGTTCTCAAACAGTGTAGCTGGAGTGTGAAATGCGAAAAGGGTCAACGTGTGCAAGCCGGAGTCACCCACAATTGAGGGGTCGGTCAGCGAATGGCAATACACTTCTGAGGGAATGACTTGAGGTAGCGAACCAGCGGCTGATAATCGAAAAGCAGATTCAAGTTGAATAGCGCTCTCATCAATATGAAATGTTCCTGCAAATGCCAAACGGGGATCAATTCCACTCTTTAACTTCGGCAATTCTTTGAGCAACATGTTCATCTTTATTTGAGAACCATCGCGTCTTTCAGGTACTGACTCACCGAGTAATCGCGCAAGTGCCCGATCATCAGCTGACCACACTAGGTCGCGGCAAGAGTAAGTTTTGCCATCACTTGTCTGAACATCCAAAGATTTAGAGTCGCCATGGATACCATCAATTCGCTCATCAACAATTATTTGAACACCATGCTTTCGAGCAGCACGTTCCAGTTCGCTCACTAAAGCCCCCATGCCACCTTCAGGAACTCGCCACTCCCCACTTCCATTACCTATGACGTGATACAAAAAGCAGATGTTTGCTTGGAAATCATCAACAGAGGAAAAGGTTCCTACCAATGCATCAGTGAGTACAACGCCTCGAACCACATCATCGTGGAAGTGCTGCGAAACCGTTACTCCGATGGGCTGTTCAAATATTTCATGCCATAACAGTTGATCGTCAAAGCCCGCTTTCAACGCTTCAATCTTCTCAAGCGGCTTAAGTAAAGATGGTGCTAAATACTTCGCTAGCCGCTCTATTCGACTATAAAAATCCTGCCATGAGAGGAAATCAGCAGTGGAGCCAGTAACTTTTCGAAAAGAATCCTCGCTCGCAGGGCCGAGGTTGCGCTCGACTAGTAGCCCTAGGTTCTCATTATCTTGGTTGACTGGCGTATACGAAGAAACCCTCCTTGATAGCGTGCGAAAATTCAATCCCAATTCGTGCTTAATCTCATCAGGAAAGAGCGAAACCAGGTACGAGTAACGCGAAAGTCGAACGGGATAATCAGGAAAGGCTTGATAGCTGATAGAAGCACCGCCGAGGGAGGGCCTGGCCTCGATAAGTGCGACTTTCTTGCCAGCTTTCGCTAAATATGTTGCGGCAACCAAACCGTTATGGCCACCACCAACGACAATCACATCGTACGTAGAATGTTCGGAACCAGAGGCTACAACCATGGTGCGATTCTCGTGACCGCTTCTTCAAGAATTTCTGGCGAGGTTGCAAAATTCAAACGAGCGTGATGTTTGCCCCCAGTCCCAAAGGGAATTCCTGAACTTATTGCCACTCGAGCCTTCTCTAATAATTCAACTGCTGGATCTTCTCCCAAGCGCGTGTCGCTGAAGTCCACCCACGAGAGATAGCTATTTTTTGGTTTGGATATTTGCACATTGGGCCAGTGCTTGGCGACTAACTCTGCGAAATATTGGGAGCTCTCTTCAATCGTGTCGATAGCGCTATCAAGCCATTCATCGCACTCCGAGAATGCCGCCACATGTGAAGCAGCGCCAATTAGCGATGCTCGGGAGCGAATCCCTTTCACCAGAGGCTCTAACTTCTCGTGCAACTCGCTATTCTCAGTGAAGAATAATGCACATTTGAGGCCAGCGAGATTCCATGACTTGCTTGCTGAGGTGAGCGTGATTACTTGCGAACGAGCTTCATCGCTTACCTTGCCAAAAGGCGTGAAAGTCTCCCCCTTATAAGTCAGTGGAGCATGGATTTCGTCGCTGAGAATGATTACTCCAAATTTCTTTGCGAGCGCCGCGATTTTCTTCAATTCTTCAGAGGTAAAGATCAATCCCAAAGGATTATGTGGGTTGGAAATAATGAAAAACTGCACACCTGTTCCGAATTCGCGTTCAAGTCCCTCAAAATCAATTGAATAATTGGTTCCATCTTTACGGAGCGGAACTTCAACAATTGGAAAATGTATTTCGGTGGTCCAATTGTAGAAAGCTGGATAAATCGGTGGCATGACCACCACTCGATCTCCCGGCGAACCGAGCGCTCGCAAAATCTCGATTGTGGCAACTCCTAAATCTGTAGTCATTCGGACCGATTCTGGATTGATTTGCCAATTCCAACGGCGCTGAGCAAACCCAGCGAAAGCCAGACCTAATTCCGGAAATTTTCCTAGATAACCAGTATCTGATCGGCGCATCATTTCAGTCACCGCATCGATGATAGGTGCGGCGATTGGATAGTCCATCTCCGCAACCGGCAGCGGTAGTACATCTGGGTCATATTCACGCCACTTAGTACTTCTACGTTTCCTTAGCTCTGCTAAAGATGGTGCGAGTAGCCTTCCGCTCATTGCTGAGTAATCCTATGGACCTTATGTTGGGCTGCTTGAGCCACTGGTCTAATTGTCATCGAGTCAATATTGAAATGTTCAGGAAGCATGACGCTCCATCGAATTGCCTCTGCAACATCACTATCAGCAAGCGGTTTCTCGACTCCCGCATAAATCTTTGCAGCACGCTCACTGTCGCCAGAGAATCGTGTCAAAGCAAACTCATCAGTCTTAACCATTCCGGGAGCTATTTCTGTAACCCTGATAGGCAAGCCACTCAATTCCAATCGAAGGGTGCGAGCTAGTGCCACCTCTCCATGCTTAGCAGCTACATAAGATCCGCCATTTTCATAAGCTACCTGACCAGCAGTGGAAGTGATGATGACCAAATGCCCCTTCCCATGTTTAGTCATGAGAGGAGTCAAGGCTTTAATACATCGGACTGATCCAACCACATTAACATCATAAGTTTTCATCCAGACCTCTGGATCTGAAGTTATCACCGTATCAAAATCGAAAGCTCCGCCTGCATTGCATACCAAGATTTCTACCGGCTTTCCATGAAGATGTGCGGCTAATTTCTGCACGTCTGTATCAGAGGTGACATCAATAGTTAGCGTTTCAATATTCTCATCTTCAGCCGAGAGTTGATTTAGGCGATCTTCTCTGCGAGCAACAGCAACCACGTGAAAACTGTGTTCGGCAAGTAATCGCGCTGTTGCTGCGCCGATTCCACTACTTGCCCCAGTAATTACCGCGATCGGTTTCATTCTTTATTCTCCGTTTTTTTAACTGGTCTTGTAAGACTAATCAATGAAGTGACTGAAAGGGAGGCGATGATTACTCCCAGGCTGACTGCAAGCGAGATTTCAGGAATCTTCAGAGCACCAATGTTGTGGATTCCAATTCCATGTAAAGCCTCGATGACAAGTTTGACTCCGATAAAGCCCAGAATGATAGCTAGCCCTTTTGAAAGGTATACCAATCGATTAAGAAAGTCTCCGAGAAGAAAATAGAGTTGCCTTAACCCCATTAATGCAAAAGCGTTTGCCGTAAAGACGATGTAAGGATCCTTGGTCAAACCGAAGATTGCTGGA
The DNA here is from genome assembly GCA_016870715.1 of Actinomycetota bacterium. Taxonomy (GTDB): domain Bacteria; phylum Actinomycetota; class Actinomycetes; order Nanopelagicales; family Nanopelagicaceae; genus IMCC26077. Next base: position 17,181 of record VGAL01000002.1, read on the forward strand.
ATGGAATCGAGAGCAAAGAGTAAATCAGTGGTACCTACAGCGACTAGCGCGACGGTGAAAGGAGTTGCACCACGTGCAGCAAGGCTCTTTATCATGCGAGATTCTTGCCAATCATTCGTTTCATCCTCATCTTTTGCCAGATGCCAGGCGGTGTATAGCAAGAATGCACCGAATACGAAGAAGATTGCCACAAAACGATGAATGAGAGCAGCGCCAGCGGCGATAAATGCACCGCGAAGAATCAATGCGAGGATGATTCCAATCAGAAGGACAAGTTGAGCCTTCTCTTTACTTATTTTTAGACGGGAAAGGATGATGATAAATACGAAAACGTTATCGATGGAGAGTGAATATTCAGTCAGCCAACCTGCGAAGAACTCCGCTCGCGCCTGCGGGTTCTCCCAACCGCCTAAAGTCCAACCAAAGACGATGGCGGCCGCCACATAAAAAATGGTCCATAAGCCAGCCTCTTTTGTGGTGGTCTCCTGGTCTCTCCGTTTTATTGCGAGGAGGAGATCAAGGAGTAAAACTCCAACAAGGACGGCTATGGTAATAAGCCATATGGAGCCAGAGGTCATTAGCGCTTCTCCTCGTCATAGATATTCAAGTCCGGTTAGCCTACTTCTTCTCGAGCAGAAGTGAGACTGAATTGATGCACCATCGCTCATCCGTGGGCGTCGAATAGCCCTCACCTTCGAAGACATGTCCCAGATGTGAGCCACAATTGGCACAGCGCACCTCAGTCCGTGCCCTTCCTAACGAATGATCAGGGAGTAATTCGACTGCGTCTTGAGCGCTAGGTTGGTAGAAGGAGGGCCAGCCACAACCCGAGTGGAACTTGTGATTGCTTCGAAATAGCTCTGCGTTACATGCCTTGCAGCGATACACACCTACACTCTCTTCATCCGTGTATTCTCCGGTAAAGGGCGCTTCAGTTGCAGCTCTTCGCAATACGTTAAATGAGAGATTATCAACTCGAGCTTTTAACTCATTCTCGTCAATTTGGTGTGGATATTCAGCCATCGTTAGCGCATCACTCCCGTTGGAAAGGGAACTCCAGTTGTAGCATGGCAGTCGTAACCATTGGGGTTTTTCTCTAAATAACGTTGGTGATACTCCTCCGCATCCCAAAATTCTGGCGCGGCTGTTACTTCGGTAGTAATTTCATCAAATCCCAATCTACTTAACTCGCTCTGGTAGATCTCTTTGCTGCGAAGAGCTTCTTCACGTTGATTCTGATTAACATAGTAAATCGCACTTCGATATTGAGTGCCGATGTCATTTCCTTGACGATTCAAAGTTGTCGGATCATGCATTTGCCAGAATGCAATGAGCAACTTTTGATACGTAATTCTGTTCATATCAAATTCAACTTTTACAACTTCCGCATGTCCGGTGCTCCCCGAGCAGACCTCTTTATACGTGGGATTAGGAGAAGTTCCACCTATGTATCCGACGCGAGTATTGGTGACGCCCTCCATCTGCCAGAAGCGACGTTCGGCACCCCAGAAACATCCGGTTGCAAAATATGCGGTCTCGCTCATACCCCTATCTTCTCTATCTTCGTGAGAATCTACAAAGAACCTGCATTCCTGCCCGCCGCCCTGCTCATTGAGCCAATCTTGTGAGAGGAATTACCCCTGTCTTCCTTGTTCCTGGCCTGATTACCAGGGAGAATATGGAAGGTGCGTTCGTGTAACGCCATTCTTATCTAATTACTCACACGCAAGGGGGCAGCCATGGATTGGCGACATCGCTCTGCTTGTCGAGATGAGGATCCGGAATTATTTTTTCCCGTAGGTAACACTGGACCTGCGCTCCAGCAAATTGAGGAGGCAAAGAAGGTCTGCAACCGCTGTCTGGTCATCAACGAATGTCTGAAATGGGCGCTTGAAAGCGGCCAGGAGGCTGGAGTCTGGGGTGGGCTATCTGAGGATGAGCGACGTGCACTTAAACGTCGTGCAGCTCGAAATCGGGCCCGAGGAATCGAAAGCCCCAACCCATTCGAGATAAATCAGCAGTAAATTTCCATGCGAATGGTAGTTCCGCCGCCGTTTAATCGATCTACCTCAATCGCGCCCCCTAATTCATTTGTAGCGAGCGTTTTCACGATCTGCAGTCCAAGACTCTCTGAGGTATTGATATCAAAATTTGCTGGCAACCCAATTCCATCGTCGGTTACCTCTAGTCTCATGGAGTCCTGAGTTCGAGTGACTGCGATCTTCACCTTTGAACCAACTGTCGATAAGCCGTGCTCGTAGGCATTCTGAATTAATTCGGTCAAGATAAGTGCAAGTGGTGTCGCCACTTCGGGTCTGAGCGCACCAAATTTCCCAATTCGCTCCAATGTTATGCCTGGACGGAGCGCTGAGACATCTTTTACTGCCGCGATGAGTTTGTCAGCTACCTCGTCAAAGTCAACCATCTCTTGCGCATTCATTGAAAGCATTTCATGCACAAGTGCTATTGAACTAATTCTTCTTATTGCCTCTTCAATTGCGGAGACCGCTGATGGATTCTCGGCACGACGTGCCTGGAGTCGAAGAAGAGCGCTCACTGTTTGTAAATTATTTTTCACGCGATGATGAATCTCACGAATGGTTGCATCTTTAGAGATCAGTTCTCGCTCACGTCGCCGAATCTCAGTGACGTTATGAACAAGAACAAGGGCGCCGACGCGGTCATTATTCGCAGTTAGCGGCAAGACGTATAAATCTAAGACCCCATTATCATTCTCTAGCTCAACTTGGCGGGGCAATTTTCCATTCAGTATCGATTGCCAAGATTCATCGCGTGGATGGCGTGATTTAAATCCAGTAGCCAGTTTTTCGATTACTCCCGCTAACTCATGAAGTTCCAAATCCCCTTGATGGCCAATCTGTCGAAATGCTGAGATTGCATTTGGGCTACCAAATGAGACCATTCCATTCCGATCTAGCCGAATTAATCCATCTCCTACTCGGGGCGTGACCTCAGTAACAATCTCAGCTGCTGGAAAAGTTCCCTCGCTAATCATTCGCGCCAAATCGAAAGCCGCTTCTCGATAGGTCAACTCGAGCCGTCCAGGCGAGCGCATCTGCTCTACATTTCGATATCGGGCAATAACACCTATTACCTTTCCGTTATGGAGAATTGGAATGGTCTCTTCTTTTACCATTACTTCACCAAGTAACTCAGCTTCAGTATCTCTCTGAATTTCTCCATCCGATAAAGCAGCGTCAATCCAAGGGCGCTCTCCCCAACGTGCTTTATTGCCAATCAAATCATTTGGGTAGACCGTGGCTGCAGTCGTTGGTCGCATCTGCGCAACAACAACATGTCCCTCAGGCCAACTTTTTGGATTATCTCGTAGCGGCACCCAGAGCAGCAGATCAGCGAAAGATAAATCGGCTAGTAGTTGCCACTCAGAGATAATCGCACGCAAGCGACTGATGTCAGAAGCATTAAGTGTGCTTCGCGCAGTCAGTTCTTCAAGCGTAGCCATTACTTCATTCTCCTATTTTCGCCAGACAGATCGCACTTTCACTTGCGTCATACCATTCAAGTTCATCATCAGCTCCATAAATGAGATAGAGAGCTATGACATCAGGATTTCTTATGGAGTATTTACCAGTTACAACTCCAGCTTTAATTTCGCTCCCACTAGCTATTGAAACCTCACTCAATTCGAACGCGACAATCACTGGCTTCTTAATCGATTCTGCATCGGTTCGCGCAAGTTCGAGTGCGGCGTATTCAGTCTCCTCTTCATCACTAACGCCATATTTCAAAGCTAAAGTGGGGGTAGGCACATAGAGAATCTCACATTGCATCTGAGAACTTTCTATGAAATGAGCAAATTCACTCTTGCTCAGTGGCAGATAACAGCGCATACCCGAAGCCTAATTTGATTTTGCTATCCAGTCGAATAATGGTTGAAGCGCGCGAATCGTACTCTTGCTGGGCGCGCCAGCGATTTGTATCTCGGCATCGAAATAGATGGGATGAAAATAGGCCATCCCGGAACCTTGCAGTTCCCGTTCTAGAGCGCGCAATCGCTTCTGCGCCAAGGAATTCCGCGGGACTTTATTGATCGCCACAGCACACCAATGCTCGCTTGAATTGCCTGCCCGCAGCTCATCGCATAGCCGGAGTATCGATTCATCATCAATCTCAGAGAGCAATATAGTCTTATGTACACGATCATGCCTTTTCATAATCGGAAGTAATATCGCTCCGAGATTTTCCTCGAGAATTCGACTTAGAGTACGTGCGCCTACTCTGGGCAAGACTCCTTTGACAAGAGAATCTACTCTCGAATTGTTTGTTCTATTACCTTCAGTGAGGATCTTGGAAATTAATTCGGGGAGTCTGGGTATTTCGCTCTCACTGAGATTCATGGCCCCAGAGGTCGCCTTGTCGCCCAAAGAGATTATTCTGTGAAATTCTTCCATTACCTGGCTTGCATGCAAGGTGGCCGAAGTCGTTACCATCACAACTGACGATCTTTCATCAATAGGAATTTCAGCAAGAGTAAAATGGCGTCCAGCGCACTGTATTCCTGACTCTGCTAGTACTCGCATCACCTGCGCTTCGAGAACTGGATCAATGATGGCTAGATGAATATTCAAATCAGTCATGGTGATCAAACCGCTGAGCCACAGCTATCGATGAGTTCGCAAGTAAGGTGATGATTTCGCGTGTTTGATTCTTATCAAATAATGCAGAGATGGTCATCTTCCCGTCGAATTGTGCTTGATCATCTTCCACTGCTCTGATTCTCACTTGCTCGACTACTGTGATTAATTTAGCCGGCTCATTAAGAGCAACATTGCTAGGTATTGAAAAGAAGTAGAGATCGATGACATCCCCTGATTTCAATTGTTCTGGCGCTTGAGATCTAGCTACGACGAAAGTTAGTAATCTCCGCTCTTCAACCTCTATTTCGCTGGTGATGGCTGCTCTGGGAATAATCTCACCGCGAGTGATGCTTCGCAGAGCCCTATGGCCATCCAAATCAAAACTGCCACTGACGTATTTATTTTCAGAGTTCGATAGATATAGGGATTCAGGGGTGAAATCCTGCTCAGAGACTATTTCGCCGACCGAGATATCTCGACTTGCAGTGAGATAGATGTACTGGGGTGGAGTCTGGCGAACCGATAAATAAACCCCACTTGCACCGATAATCAAAAATACAAGCCCGACTAACTCTCTTTTTCGCATGCTCGTTACTACCGCATTCTAAACATCCCGGTAGAACTAAGTTCGCACTCATCCTTTTAGATGAGAAGAGCTTATTCGAAAGGAGGAGGGAGAGTTTCAGCGGAACCGGAAGTCTCCGCTCATGACTCAACTAATCGTTCAGGAAGCCCTCGACTTATTCGAAAAACCTCGCTTCCAACCGCATCTATCTTCACTTACTTTCAAACCAACCCAGGATGAAGATGCTTTCGTCGAAGACGAATATGAATTTGGGCGACAAATCACTCCTTACGAACGACTACCTGAGCCAAAGGAATGGGTCGATCGATTCGTTCATGCTGCTCTCGAAATCCTCAATGGAAAACGGGCACCCATGCAACTATCTCGATGGTGCAATAGGAAGGTTTTCGCTTACTTGACCGAGAACGCGCGAGTGCGACCAGCGACTATCAGGGTCGGGAGAAAGCGAATCTGCCAACCATTCGATCAAATTCTTGAAGTCACAGCGATGCTCCATGGAAACGAGCGCAGTCGAGTACTAGTAGCCCGTTTTGAGGGTCTCGATGGCAGGTGGCTTTGCGTGGAGCTCTATTCAATCTGAATCACACCCGTTGATTAACGGTTCCGTGGATCTCCATGGCATCGCTTGTATTTCTTTCCTGAGCCACATGGGCATGGAGCATTCCGAGAAGTCTCATCGCTAGAGCGAGTCGCCTGCTCTTCATATTCTCCAGGCGCTGAATAGTGAAGTTCCTGCTCGCCGCCACCAAGTTCGGGAAGCGAGGCGGATGCAAGGTCTCCCTGCGCAGTCCGCTCCACATTTACCTCTGCGTGGAAGACATAGCCAACTGACTCCTCTTTGATCCCTTCCATCATCGCGGTGAAAAGGTCATACCCCTCTTTTTGATATTCAACGAGAGGATCACGTTGTGCCATTGCGCGTAACCCGATTCCCTCTTGTAGATAATCCATCTCGTAGAGATGATCACGCCAACGACGATCTAGGACGCTAAGGACAACTCGGCGCTCCAATTCCCGCATGATTTCAGCTGAGAGCACCTGCTCACGTTCTTCAAATTTCTCAAGGGCATTAGCGCTTATTACCTCGCTAAGGTATTCGGTAGAGAGGGCTGAAATATCACCAACCTCTGCTACAAGTTCCTCGGGCGTGACGGATACTGGATAAAGTGCTTTCAACTGTTGCCAAAGCGCGTCAACATTCCAATCTTCGGGGAAGCCTTCAGATGTTGCGAACGCAACTTGACCACGAACTGCATCGTCGATAAATCCAATCATTTGTTCGCGCAGGTCTGCGCCTTCGAGAACACTTCGTCGCTCCGCATAAATGACTTGTCGTTGGCGATTAAGTACATCATCGTATTTGAGGACGTTCTTTCTAATCTCAAAATTTTGGCCTTCTACTTGGGTCTGCGCAGATTTAATGGCATTGCTAACCATCTTTGACTCAATGGGAACATCTTCAGGAATTCCCGCAGCGCCGAGGAAGCGCTCAACCAAAGCGGAATTGAATCGTCGCATCAAATCATCTTGTAGCGAGAGGTAGAAACGAGACTCACCAGGATCGCCTTGACGTCCCGAACGTCCTCGAAGCTGATTATCGATTCGCCGAGACTCGTGCCGTTCAGTTCCCAGGACATAGAGTCCGCCAAGTGCAACAACCTCATCGTGCTCGGTGGCGACGAGTTGGCGTTGACGAGCTAATTCAGCCGGCCATTCACGTTCATAATCGGCAGGAGTATCAACTGGAGAGAACCCTCTCTGTTGTAGGGCAAAGTCGGCGAAGAACTCAGGATTTCCACCAAGCATGATGTCAGTTCCACGCCCAGCCATATTGGTGGCAACGGTGACCGCTGCCTTGCACCCTGCTCGGGCAACAATTGCCGCTTCACGTTCGTGCTGCTTAGCATTCAAAACTTCGTGGGCAACACCTCGACGGACTAGATGGGTGGATAACTCCTCAGATTTTTCGACGCTAACAGTTCCGACAAGAACTGGTTGTCCCTTGAGATGTCGCTCGACGATGTCATCAACGACAGCTAAAAACTTGGCATTCTCCGTCTTATACACAAGATCAGCCTGGTCGATACGCGACATCTCTTTATTTGTGGGAATAGGAATTACGCCTAGTTTATAAATTTGATAGAACTCCGAGGCCTCGGTCATAGCTGTACCAGTCATTCCCGAGAGCTTGTCGTAAAGCCGGAAATAATTCTGAAGGGTAATAGTCGCTAAAGTCTGGTTTTCGTCTTGAATCTTTACCCCTTCTTTAGCTTCAAGCGCTTGGTGCAGACCTTCGTTGTAACGACGCCCCTGAAGGATTCGACCGGTGTGCTCATCAACTATGAGCAATTCGCCACCCATTACTACATAATCTCGATCTCGCTTAAATAGTTCTTTCGACTTCAATGCATTATTCAAATAACTAATCAGGGGCGTATTCGCAGTCTCGTAAAGGTTCTCAATCCCGAGCAGTCTTTCAACCTCTGTGATTCCAGCCTCTAAAATCCCTACAGTTCTCTTTTTTTCATCAACTTCGTAATGATCGCCAGATGTTAATTTCTTTGCAATGGAAGCGAACTCGGAGTACCACTTAGTTGGGCGGTCAGCTGGACCGCTGATGATCAAAGGAGTACGTGCTTCGTCAATAAGGATTGAGTCCACTTCATCAACAATTGCAAAGTTATGCTCTCGTTGAACGCAATCGTCAATAGACCAAGACATGTTGTCTCGAAGATAATCGAAACCAAATTCATTATTGGTGCCGTACGTGATATCTGCTGAATACGCGACGCGTCGTTCTTGGGGGCTCATATGAGCCAGGATCACTCCGACGCTCAAACCAAGGAAACGGTGAACGCGACCCATCCACTCGCTATCACGCTCGGCAAGATAATCATTGACGGTCACAATGTGCACACCCTTGCCCGATAACGCATTTAAATAAGCAGGAAGCGTTGAAACCAGAGTCTTTCCCTCACCAGTGCGCATTTCCGCGATATTGCCTCGATGGAGGGCGATGCCACCCATCAACTGAACGTCGTAGTGGCGTTGACCTAGGGTCCGCTTCGCAGCCTCACGAACGACAGCAAAAGCCTCTGGAAGGATATCGTCGAGATCCTCACCCTCAGCGAGTCGGGTTTTAAATTGCTCGGTTTTATCGCGAAGTTCCTCGTCAGTAAGCGCTGTTATCTCCGCTTCATGGCTGTTAACGATTCGGGCAATCTTCTCCAGGCTCCGCACCTGGCGCCCTTCTCCAGCGCGCAAAATCTTATCGAGCAGTACGACCACGCGTATTCGGCCTTTCGTGATTGGAGCCCTACTCTAATGTGCCAGGCCGTACATCCTCCAATTGAGCGAATACGCCGCTGAAATTCCCCCAATACACCGAGCCCCAGCCCTGTGGAGCGCCCGGTAGCCCTCACGCATAGTCGCTCCTGTGGTGAGCACATCATCGACAATAAGCGCTTGGTTAACTTGCAACGAGTCGTGAAATTTAGATAACAAATCCTCTCGGACTCTAAATGCGCCATCCATATTCCGAGCTCGATCAGTTGCATTTAGGCTTTTCTGAGGCGCAACTTTTCGCCCAAGTGAAAGTAGGGGAATTACCTCATCTTTCGTATCTCGAGCTAATTCTCGAGAAATATCAAGGAGAAAATCTCTACCTCGCGCACGGCGAGCACGTTCTGAACTTGGAATTGGAATAAGCAATAAGCCCTCGGGGAATAGCGACCGAGATTGACGAAGTGAATCCACCAGGACGCTCTCTAATTGATGATTGTGGTCATCTTTCGCACCTAAAACCAACCGGGAGACTTCATCGCTAAAAGGTAATTTGGTAGCAATAGACATTTGTCCAGCAAGAGTACTAACCATGATTGGATTGTTCCGTGGAGCTAGAAGTAACTCATCTGAACAGACCCTGCAGAGGACAATATCTGGAACGGTACACACAATGCATTGAACGGGAATGACAAGAGATCGAAGAGCGCTCCAGAATGACATTAGGTGAAGATAGGTGGATACAAAAAAGAAATTAGAGTAAAAGAGAGAAAAGTCTCTCTGTGAGTTCTTCACTACGATCTCGTGGAATTGTTAATACAAAAAGGGATCCCCGACCATATACGCCAGCTGCCTCGATGATTCCACCGTGCAACTGAGCGTCCTCTTGAGCGATTGATAGACCAAGTCCGGTACCTCCCCGAGTCCGCTCTCGTGAAGGGTCGGCTCGCCAAAAACGATCGAAGACCCTATTTTCCTCCCCCTCACGTAAGCCGATTCCGTAATCACGCACCGCCACTGCAATTGAATGTTCTCCCGCTCTTACTGCAACATCGATTGGCTTGCCCTCTCCGTATGCAATGGCATTGTTTAGCAAATTGCGAAGAATTCGATCCATTCTCCGTGGATCCACGACCGTGACTACAGGCTCTGTAGGATATTTACAGCGGAAAATTGAGCCGTGTTCCTTCGCAATCGGCGTTAAAGTGTCGACGCCTTTCTCAACAAGGGCCACTATGTCAGTGACATCAGGTTCAAGATTTATGACTCCAGCATCGAATCGACTGACTTCGAGTAATTCGGTGAGCAAATTCTCAAATCGTTCTAACTGAGCAGAGAGCAATTCCGCGCTTCTGGAGATTGTTGGGTCGAAGTCTTGTCTTTGTCGGTAAATCAGATCAGATGCCATCTTCAAGGTAGTAAGTGGAGTCCGCAATTCATGCGATACATCCGAAACGAAACGTTGTTGAACTCTCGAAAGGTTTTCGAGGCGGGTAATTTGATTCTGCAGGGCGCTGGCCATTTCATTAAATGATTGTGCGAGCCTAGCAATCTCGTCAGCTCCCTCGACATTCATACGTTCTGCGAAATCTCCTGCCGACAATTTCTCAGCAATCTCTGCGGCTCTCCTGACTGGCGTGACCACCTGGCGTGAAACTACCCAGACAACGAATAGGAGGACGAGAACCAGCGCAATCGCTCCGATAAGTAAGGTCCTGGAAATCAACGAAAGCGTCTGATCTTCCGGCGCGGTGCTGAAAAGGAAGTACATCTCAAATTGGCCGAAATTCGCCAGAGTGAATTGTCCACCAACAATCAGAGCGGGATCTCGCCTCTCAATAGGCACAGCAGTGAGAAAGGAGGTTGGGTAGAGGATCTCTCCATATGAGTATTGCAATTCTTTGCTGGCTCGCACCCTGTCACGAAGTTCGATTGGTATTGACTCTTTCATGACTTGATTGGTGGAACGTTCATAAATGAGGAATCTCGTTACCGGTGATTTTGCCTGCAGAATTATAACCTCGGGATTACGTTCATTTCCCTTGGTGTCAGCAAACTCTGTGATTGTTCGATCCATCGCATCCCGGAAGTCCGCAACGGATGAAATCTCTGAAAGCACAAATCTATTTTCAGTCTGGAATAACTTTGACTGGCTCTCGTTTAGCACTGCTTCGATTTTTGATTCCCTGATTCCATCACTTAGTAATTGATTCAAGATTGAACCTAAAACCGACACCAAGAGCGTAGAGAATAATAAGGTGGTCCCAAGGACTCTGAATGCGAGCGAATTTGTAGAACGCATTATTTTTGTTCTGTGAAATTACCAGCGCGATATCCGACCCCTCGCACCGTCAGCACTAACTCTGGCTGATTGGGGTCGCGCTCAATCTTTGATCTAATTCTTTGAATATGCACATTGACCAATCGCGTATCCGATGAATGTCGATAACCCCACACCTCAGCTAGAAGCGCCTCTCGAGTGAAAACGCGACCTGGCTCCCGAGCCAGGGCCAAAAGTAAATCAAACTCCAAACGAGTAAGCGCGATAACTTTCTCGCCCTTTCGAACTTCGTGGGCGACCAAATCAATCGAAACTCCTCCGAATTCCAATTTTGAAGATACTGCGGAGGTTGTTGCAACCCTGCGCAGTCGGGCCTTGATCCGAGCAAGCAACTCGTTAGTTTGAAAAGGTTTGACGATGTAATCATCTGCTCCTGCTTCAAGGCCCTTTACAACATCTGTGGTGTCGCCTTTTGCCGTCAGCATGACGATTGGAATCATCGACTCTGCTCGAATCAATTTACATACTTCGATTCCATCAAGTCCAGGGAGCATTAAATCCAAGAGGACCAAGTCTGGTTGAAAGTTGCGAAAAACATCCATGACTTGGTCGCCTCGAGAAACTAAATCAACTTCCATGCCCTCGCCCGTGAGGACGATTGCGAGCATCTCTGCTAAATCCTGGTCATCATCGACAACCATTATCAGCGTCATTAGCTGCCATGCTCCCAGGAGTTGAGGTAATGCTCTTGCTCAGGGGTGAGAACATCTACCTCGCCACCCATACTATTGAGTTTCAAGGTAGCCACCTCTTTATCGATAGTGACCGGCACTTCATGAACGCCAGGTTTGAGATTCTTGGCCTCGTGCACTAACCACTCAGCGGTGAGAGCCTGATCTGCGAATGAGAGATCCATTACCGCGGCTGGGTGACCTTCTGCGGCGCCAAGATTGACCAAACGACCCTCAGCCAGAAGGAGTAGACGTCTTCCATCTTTCATCACATATTCATCAGTCTGATGACGAATCTTTGGATTCTTACGTGCATTCTTCTCTAGCCAGGCAACATCAATTTCAATATCAAAGTGGCCGGAGTTGGCCATGATGGCATTGTCCTTCATTAGCTCAAAGTGTTCAGCTCGTAGTACATCTCGATTGCCCGTCACGGTGATGAATACATCACCAATTCGTGCAGCCTCATGCATTCTCATTACCCGATAACCATGCATCATGGCATCGAGGGCCTTCGTTGGATCTATCTCAGTTACTACCACTTCAGCGCCCAAGCCTTTTGCACGCTCTGCAACTCCGCGACCGCAATATCCAAAGCCGGCAACCACCACGACTTTTCCGGCGATTAACGTATTTGTTGCTCGGAAAACTGCATCAAAGGTTGATTGGCCAGTGCCATATCGATTATCAAACATATGTTTGGTGTCAGTGTCATTTACAGCAATCATTGGGAATGTGAGGGCGCCGTCTCGCGTCATTTGCGTCAAACGGATCACGCCAGTTGTTGTCTCTTCACAGCCACCAAGAATTGTCGGCAGTAATTCACGACGGGTCGTATGGAGAGTGTTCACCAAATCGCAACCATCGTCGAAGACAAAGTGTGGCGCGATATCGAGCGCAGCATTGATGTGACTGTAATAACCATCACGATCGATAGCATTTCGTGCAAAGACGCTGATTCCATACTCGTGTACTAACGCAGCTGCTGTGTCATCTTGAGTCGATAATGGATTTGATGCACAAAGCGCCAACTCCGCGCCGCCTGCGGCCAGAGTTCGCATGAGATTGGCTGTCTCTGTGGTCACATGCATACACGCTGAGATTCGGACGCCTTTGAATGGTTGCTCAATGGTGAAGCGATCGCGAATCTGAGCCAATACCGGCATGCTCCGCTCTGCCCATTCAATTCTCTTCTTACCTTGTGCCGCTAATTCTGGGTTAGCAATATCGCTCTTAATAATCGTTGCTCTACTCACTAGGACGGAAACCTTTCACTCGGGACACTCGGGACTAACACAGTCACCATGAACTTTACCGCCCTTTGCCTGATACCACCCATAGAGAGCCCTCACCATTAACCCGATATTCGCCGGGTGCCAAGAATGCCCCTTCGTCACCTTCTACTTTGACCGAGATTGATTCACTCGCTGGGTCAGAAATCACGGCAGCGCCTTTCCAGACAAATGCAATAGCAAAGTTAGCTACGTGGATCGGCTGATTAATTGCACCGTGGAACTCGCTTAGCGAGAAATCATCGATAGGAGGTTGCCAATGACGAGCACCGCCCTTTGTACCTTCAAAAAGCTCGCTTCTCGGGGTAATGATTTCTGAGGTTTCATTACTTTCATTGAGTAAGGCCAAGAAATTCTTTTTATCGATTGGTTTTTTTGTTAAGCCACCTCGAATCACATTATCACTGTTAGCCATCGCCTCGACGGCAGTTCCTCGCAAGTAAGCGTGGATACATCGCGGCGGGAGGTACACACTTTCTCCGGGAGGAAGCCGCACTAAATTACATAGAAGGAGCGCTAAAGGATCGAGATTCGGGGCATAAAGCGTGATTAATTCGTGAAGCCACTCTTGATGGTGCGCGCTCAAGTTTCGTGCTTTTGCCAAGACTTCATCAAGAATATCGAGATGATCCTCGATTCCAAGAATGTGATCGAGAATTTCTATCACTGTGGACCCCTTTAACAGAGGCTCGCTAATGATTCTCCTGGCATGTTCAGAATCAAGTTTTTCGACAAGTCCTAGAATCTCGTCTTTGGATGCCAACCCAATCAACGCATCGAATTGAGAGAGCGCCACAATCATCTCCGGTTTGTGATTATCATCGCGCTTCACCGATTCAAGTCCGCGTAAATCTGATAACGCAGGATGCACTTGAAGTGAGAGTGGACTTTCTACAGCTAAAATTTTGGCGAGAAAAGGTAATTGACCAAATTCTTCCGTGAGCTGATCGAGGGTCTGCGAGGAATTTAAGAGGAGCGCTGGTCCATGGGGGCTATCTCCAAACCAAAGCTCTGCCTCAGGCTCCTTACTCGACTGCGCGCCTCGATGTTCAGCAAGGGTTTGAAATGATCCCCACGCGTAGTTCTTGACGATGCCCCGAATGGGAATCACTGATGAAGACCTATTCATCCACGCTTTCGAGCAGAATCTATGAGGAGAACCGGAATCTTATTTCGAATCGGGTAGTCAAGAGAACATGCTTTACAGAAAAGTGATTCGGTCTCGAGTATCAAATCTCCGCGACACTGCGGGCAGACGATTATCTCTAAAATCTTAGGATCGACGCTCATTGCCGAATCACCTCCAATGCCTCATCGCGGATACGACACATTACATCATCGGAATCAGCTTCGACATTCAAGCGTAATAAGGGCTCGGTATTAGATGGCCGCACATTCAGCCACCAACTCTGTGAAGTTATCGTCAAGCCATCTAAACGATCAATTTCGCCTTGAGTACCAAAGGTCTGCTCAATTCGTTTGAGTGCACTATGTACATCGCTCACTTTTGAATTTATTTCTCCGCTATTTCTGTACTTTCGGTACTTTCTCATCAATGAAGAAAAGGTAGTTCCGGTAGCGGAATTACCTAGTGCTGAAATCGCATATAGAGCGGCCAGCATCCCAGAATCTGCATTCCAAAAATCCTTGAAGTAGAAGTGACCTGAATGTTCACCGCCAAATATCGCACCTGTCTCGGCCATTTGTGCTTTTATATTGGAATGCCCAACCTTGCTTCGTGAAGCAACACCACCATTGGCGGCAATAGTCTCTGGAACAATTTTTGAAGAGATTAAGCTATAGATAATTGTGCTTCCTGGAACACGTTTCAACTCACTCTCCGAAATCAGCGCAGTGAGTAGTGAAGGTTCTACCACATGACCGTGCTCATCAACCAGAAAACATCGGTCTGCATCACCATCAAATGCCAAGCCAAGATCTGCCTTTTCAGCGAGAACTCGCTCTTGCAAATCGACAAGCGTGGAGAGATCAAGAGGATTAGCTTCATGATTGGGAAATGAGCCATCTAATTCAAAATATAAGGGGATGATTTCAAGATCTAGCGAGCCAAGCACGCTGGGAACAGTGTGGCCTGCCATACCATTTCCCGCATCGACTACTACTTTCAAACGACGAATCCAATCACATGGCACCAATTTGCGAAGGTAAGCTCCATAGCCCTCCAGAAGATCTTCTTTTCGCTCCGCTCCTTTTTTCTCTGATACTGGAAGTGCGCCATTAATTAGAGATTTACGAATTTCCTCTAAGCCCGACTCTGCTCCGATTGGTTTAGCTCCCGCACGAGCCAATTTAATTCCGTGATACGCAGCAGGGTTATGACTTGCTGTAAACATTGCGCCAGGAATATTCATAACTCCTGTTGCGTAATACAACTGGTCAGTGGCTGATAGACCAATATTCACTACGTTGGTTCCAGTAGCGCGAACCCCCTCGGAAAATGCTGCCACGAGAATTGGTGATGAGGGGCGCATATCAAAACCAATCACAACCTCAGGTGCCTTCACGAGATTGGCAAACGCAACTCCAACATCTCTGCAGAATTCTGGAGTTATTTCAGAACCAACCAAACCCCGAATGTCGTATGACTTAATAATTGGCGCAAGCGATTGCGCGGTGTATCCCACGCCAATTACTCTGAAGGAAGCGCACGCAAATGTCCACGCCGACCAATGGTGGGCGCAGTTGGTTCAGGAACATTTGAGATAACGCTGCGAACTGCTTCTGCGATTGCTAGAAGATCATCTTCGCTTGGGCCAGGCTCAAACTCCTCGTTGGCTAATCGGATCAGTTCCCAACCTCGTGGTGCCGTCAACTTTGCACCATGGTCGCTGCAAAGATCGTAGCTATGCGGCTCTGCATAAGTTGCCAAGGGCCCTAATACAACTGTCGAATCGCTATATACATATGTGAGCGTCTGCATCGCAGGCAGAGCACACCCGGTGCGGGTGCACTTACGTGAGGCAGGGCGCAACTTAGCCATAGTCAAAAGGTATATCTGAATAACTTTTGATTCTGGGATGCCACTCCGTTCTTATACGAGCGGAATCTACTGATCGCTGATCTACTCCAGGCTAGTTGAGACTATTCGAGTCTGGAATTAATAGCGTGGAATCGATAACAGGAAGTGTGGTCACTTCCTTCGATTGTGCCGGCGCCAGGGGCGCAGATGCCACCCCCGAGATACTTTCTATAGTGATGGCTAGCAATTTTGGCGGAGCTCCGGCGCTAAATTGGATTTCGCGCGCCGTGTCAGGCACTTTCCAGAGCCCCATTGGGTCCGTTGTCATGGTGACTGTGGACCGCTTCCCACCTGACTTCACCACAACGAAAGAGACCTTGGGCTCCGATGAAACTATGGAGAGGTAGCCAGACCTCTCTGGCAATGCAATTTTCGAATCTTGATTTTTTTGCGCGCTACCCGACCAAATCAGTTCACGTCGTTTATCAAATGTACCCCGCGTAACAGTGCTTGCGATTATCGGCTCAGTAGCTCGGAGCTGCAATGAGAAGAGTTGATCATTAGGCAACTCAGGAAGTTCGACTTCGACCACTCTTTGAGCTGGTACCCGAATTGAGTCCAATCCCACTGGAGCAAAAATTCCTGATTTAGAAAGATAATTAACTTGGATAATTGCATCTGTCTCCCCCGGTACGAAAATTCGTATCTTCTGCGAGGTGATTTTCGATTTCTTGGAAAATTTCGGTCCAGGCACTCCAACCATGATGACATTTTTATCCGGTGCTGCACTGACCGGAACAAAATCAGCGCCGTAAGGCGTCAATCCTCGACGGCGCTCATCAAGCAAAGTTGTATTGACCAGTCCTGAACGGGAGATGACATTGAAAGCAGTCAAATTCTTCCCAGGCATAAAAGTTGTTAAGGAATAATTCTTAGTGCTACGCGCTGGAATTGTGAGCGTTCGACTCCCCTCACTCCCATCTTCGCTCCAAAGTTCAATATCGATAATGGCTTTACCGAGATTCTCATTAGTGAATTGGAAATATCCAAGACTTGAAACATCTGAAGTTCCGCCTACGAACCAAAATTCACCAGAAGAAGATGTGCACTGGGTGAGCGCTAGCCACGTCGATGGTTTTGAGGCAAGAAGTATTGGCGTGCCTGATTCACCTTCGATAACCCTGGCCTTCGTTGAAATGGATAGCGAACGATCTTTCCCTTTCTTTAGTGGGCGATTCTTCTTGTCAATGAGCGCGCTCTTGACTGCCTTTGCACCAACGTGAATCACACCGTTCGTATTTGAATTCCCACTCTTAGCTGGACACACGAATGTTGAAGCGCTCTCTACGAATTCCCTTTTTTCAGGTTTATTCGGGATTGCAGTCGTAGCTGCAATGAGCCCGATGAAAGTTGCAAGAATGTAGAGTCGTATTCTCATGCAACTTCCTCATCAGTAAACTCTGACTGCTTACGTCCACGTGGAAGCGCCAAGAAGAGAAGTAGTCCGAGCATGGCAAGTTGTAGTGAAATCCCCGCGCGATGCAGTATTCCATCATGGAATAACACCGCTCGCCCAGATTCTGGGATTTCAAACTCCATTAGCCCTAACTGCGTCTCCTTTGGCGTGATGATTCGACCAGCATGCAAAATGCGCCATCGCGAATCGAATGCTTCTGCAACATTTACTCTTCCTGCGCTGGGGAGGTCGAATTCCCCACCCACAAGTTCTGATGGCATTTCTATGGCCTCTGTATCAGACTCAACTTCTTGACCAGTCGGTTGGAAACGAATTCTTGATGTCAATCCTGAAACTTCCCACAAGATTCCATCTGGCGTTGCCGACAGACGAGTAAGCCCGCCAATGCTATCAATCTTTCGCGCTAGCGCTTTGTTTCTTCGACTATCTTCTAAATATAGATATCGAATTCCAAATTGTGCAAGGTTTGCTGCGGGGGCATTACCTGCTCCAGCAGTTATCTCACTTATCGTTCTCGTTAAAATCGGAGACTCGTTGGGTAGTGAACTGATCTCGCCAAAGCGCACATCTCGCTCGCGTAGAACTACATAGGAAAAACTTTGAGCACCAATCGAATTCACGCTACTGCTCGTGCGTAAAATCAGAGTCTTAGGTCGATCCGCATTCTCTGTCACAGTGGCAATGAACGGAGGCAACACTGAAGAATAATTGGCTTTCACCGGAGCGCTTGGTGCACTTGAAATAAACCAGAGCGTATTTGCTACCATGCAATATCCAGTGAAAATGACTACAGCCACGGTGGCAACGTGACTACGACCAAATGATGAGTTCCGAAGGCGTTCTAAACGACCTTCACTGAGAATTGCCAGGGACCTTGATGCAAAGAAGATTGCCAAGACCAAGAAGCCGCCTGGCCAAATTCTCTGTGAAAGCGAATTTCCAACTGATGTCACAGCTATAGAACTCACTAGTGCTGCTAAGAAAATTGAAGAAAGTATCGCAAGAGAATCTATGAACGCCTTGCGAGAAAATAGAGCAACAACGCCTATCAATAGCGTGGCGCTCATAACATAAGAAGGCGCATGTCCGAATGGTTGAAGATTTCCAAGCAGGGCGCGCAGACCAGACCCGATAGGGGCAGGTGCTCCTTGATCCACGAGAAATTGGCTTGGGTTGAGAATGTTGGAGAGGTTCCAAGGAGCAAGCATGATGAATGAACCACACACAGTTGCCGCATATATCAGGGCTCGTTTAGTCAGAACATGAGAATCAAATCCTTGAACTCGCAAATAGATGAGATGGATAAGAGCAAAGAGAAGAGCGGAAATAAGAATTTGAAAGGAAATCGCAGAGGTCAATCCAAGTGCGATGGTGATCACAGATATTCTCCGCCAACTAACCGCGGTTTCAGGCTGAGTAAAAATTGGGAGTGCAACAAGTGCAATCAACGGAAGAAAAATAATCAGAATCACCGTGCTCACAAAACCCGAATCAAGGGAGGTAAAGAGCAGGGCGGAGGTGGCGTACATCAACCCAGAGAGTGCGGCATTCCACTTTCCCACTCCTGTGCGCCGAAGGAAGAGATACATGGTTAAGAGCGCAAAAAATGGGGCAGTTGCAAAGGCAATCGCGATAGAGAGCGCAGGATTTCCACCTGTACTCGCCGCAAGTAGGGCAAGGAGTGCGGTAAACGGATGGCTGCTGCGACCAGACCCAATTCCTAGCGAGTGCCAGGACTGACCATAGAACTCCAAATAATCAAAGGCGCTTGGCCCAACTTGTGCAAGCGCTCCACCAGATAACGAACCAAAACGTGATCTGCTTGCTACCAATGAAAGAAGGAGGAGGGGTAGGGCTGTAATGACAAGAGGTTTAGTCAGGCTCTGACGCCAGAATCCTGAATGCACAGGAGCCAGAAGCTCGCCGTCATCCGAATCATCAGTGTCACTAAATACATTGCCGACTACCGGCTCTGGCACCCGTTCAACTCTCCGCAAGAGCAAATCTCGGATACGAAGTGCTCCCAGTTTGATTTGCTCACTCCAAGGCGCCAGCAATGGTCGAATTACTCTGGCTGGCAATAGACGATTTTTTCTTCGCATTTGACGAGCTGAACGAAGTCGATCTAACCGCGTAAATAAAAGTGCGACCGCTGCTAATTCATCGAGAGCATAGCCTGGCAACTTCGCCAACAAATATCCAGCGGCACGCATGATTGCTGAGACAAATATTCGTAGCGTGATCCAAGGCAAAGTCCAGAGCGGCAAATTGGCAAGAAGCACGAATGCTGCATGTCGCCGATCGAGAAGATGAGGGCGATGAAAGGCGCCACCTGCAACATCGATTGCGCGACGTTCTGTTGCTGCGGCCTCTGCATGAAAAAGTTTCGCGCTTGTAACGCAGATTATTGAATACCCCGCCATATGTGCGCGCATTCCAAAATCCACGTCATCACGAAATAGCGGGAGATTTTCGTCAAAGCCACCAATCTCTTCAAAGAGATCTCGTCTGATGAGCGCGCCGGCTGTGCTCACTGCCAAGACCGGTAAGGCCCCATCACCATCATGTTGACCTTGATCGCGTTCGTTACGTTCTAATCCAGTCCATCGTGCCCCGTTATGCGCAATCGTCACCCCAATCTCCAATAAATGGGAGCGATCATGCCAACCTAATATTTTCGGCCCCGCTACTCCGACATTAGGTCGCGCCGCTACCGCTTCAAGAAGAGCTGCGAGCGCCTCGGGTGCAGGAGCGCAGTCATCATGGAGAAGCCAGAGCCACTCGACCTCCACCTCTGGCTCAATCGGAGGCAATTGCGAGAGCGCAGCTGAGATTGCGCCTCCAAATCCGCTATCGCCGGCGATCTCCAGAACATCAATTCGAGAGTTTCGAAGTAACTCAACGGAGCCATCGTGAGATCCGGTGTCGACCGCGCAGAGATAGTCAGGAGGACGAACTTGGCTAGAGATCGCTGCAACTACCTCGGGGAGCCAACGCGCGCCATTGTGGCTCACCACGATGGCGCTCACCCGTGCGGCGGGAGAACTCTCGACAGACACGGCTCTAACCCTAAGGTCAGTGGGGTAATTGTGGACGGTGGGCCTGGAATTTAGCGGGCTTTAGGCGGGGCGACGCTTGAGGCGACGGCGCTCTCGCTCCGAGAGCCCTCCCCAAATTCCAAAGCGCTCATCATGAGCCAGCGCATATTCCAAACACTCGCTCCGGACCTCACAGGAGAGGCAGACTCGTTTCGCCTCGCGAGTAGAACCACCTTTTTCAGGGAAGAAGGCTTCGGGATCTGTTTCGGCACAGAGCGCGCGCTCTTGCCATGAAAGTTCTGCAGGATTTCCACTTGCAAACGGCGCCTCAAATGGCGTGAGCGGTGCGCTCATTTATTGCCCCTAACGTCTCGAGTAGGACCTAGGGATAATTACACGCTTGTAACTTAATTTCGTCAAGTTAGGTTAGGAAGAAATCTCGAGAAATTGTCGACTATTCGAGTGACTGAGGCGCTCTCTGCAGAGCGCTGCCACCAAGAACGCTCTGGCGAAGAATTGCTCCAGCCCCTACGGTCACGCCATCGCCAATGATGGATGCGCGGATCTGCGCACCCACCCCAATCACCACCCCATCCCCAACCATGCTCTCTTCAATGATGGCATCTGCTCCAACGATGCTTGCACCAATTGCGCAGCCCATGCCTATCTGCGCGCTTGGATCGATCTTCGCCTGCTCATCCACAAATTTTTTTCTGACGAGCGCTTCTGGTGAGAGCGCTGGCGAATGAAAAACTCCGTGGAGCAAATCGTGAGATGCCTTCAAAAGCGCCTTTGGGGTGCCAATATCAATCCAATACTCACTGCTCTTGAAACTCCATAACTTTCTACCTTCTGAGAGTAATTCCGGAAAAGTTTCGCGCTCCACACTGACCACTTTTCCCTTTGGAATTTCATCGATAACGCTCCGAGTGAATATGTAACAGCCAGCATTGATGAAATTAGTCGGTGGGGCATCCGACTTCTCGATGAACTCCAGGATGCGTCCTTCGTTATCGGTAGGGACAGAACCAAAGGCACGAGCATCATCTACCTCGATTAGATGCAAAGTCACATCTGCCCCACGCTCTTTGTGCAAGCCAATCTGAGCGCTTATGTTATGGGCGCTTAAGATGTCGCCATTGAGTATCGCCACTGGTTCGCTGTCACCGCTGGTTAGGTGGGCAGATGCATTGGAAATCGCTCCTCCAGTACCCAGCGGTTCCTCCTCGATTGCATAAACAATCTCAATTCCGAAAGCGCTTCCATCCCCCAAGTAGTCGAGAAATTGCTCGGTCTTATAAGAGGTTGCCACGACTATTCTGGTAATTCCATGGGCAGTCGCGTAGCCGATTTGATGGGCGATAAAGGGAACTCCGGCCACTTTGAGCATGGGTTTGGGTCTTTCTAACGTAAGCGGGTGCAGGCGTGTGCCCTTACCGCCGACGAGAAAAATTGCTTCCATAGTTAACCTCGTGAACCTCTCGAACCTAGCCGAACCTACGCGAGTCGTTCGCACGCGCGTCTGATGTCATCGTCGGTTGCAGTCAATGCGACTCTGATATGCGATGCGCCTTTGGTTCCGTAAAAGATTCCTGGTGTGACCAAGATCCCGCGCTCTGCCGCCCACGCCACCGTCTTCCAGCACTCTTCACCACGTGTGGACCAGAGATAAAGACCAGCCTCTGAATCTGTTATCTCAAAGCCGGCAGAGTCCAATGCGCTTCGGAGCATGGTGCGGCGAGCGCGATAACGCTCCTTTTGTTGGCCAATCTCACTTGGTGAATCGAGAGCAGCTGCCAGTGCGCGTTGAATGGGAGCAGGCATGATTAATCCAAGATGTTTCCGGACCTCGCGAATTGTTCCGATTATCTCGGGATCACCGGCGATAAATGCGCTGCGATATCCAGCAGCATTAAAACTCTTCGAAAGCGAGTGCGCGACAAGTAATCCTCTGCAATCTCCATCGGCCATCTGCAAAAGTGAGACTGGATCGCGCTCCCAACCCAACTCAAAGTAACACTCATCACTGACCACTACCGTCTCTGTTGCGCGCGCCCACGTGATGATGGCGCGAAGCTGATCGGCGTCGAGTACCCGGCCATGCGGGTTTGCCGGAGAATTAATCCAGACCAGATCGCCATCTGTTGGCCAACTTTCACAATCATCATTGACGCCAACCCATTGCGCACCCGCCACCAAAGCTCCCACTTGATAGGTGGGATAGGCGACCTCGGGGATGAGCACTTTTTTCGCCTGAAGAATGGTCGGGAGTAATCCGACAATCTCCTTTGACCCTATGGTGGGGAGGAAATCGATATCTCCCGTTGGAAAAAACTTGGTGCGAATCCACCTCGACAAAGATTCGCGCAACTGCGTGCTCCCGATAGTGAGGGGATACCCCGGCGCATTTCCACTCGCTGCAAGCGCCGCCTGCATTACCTCAGGAGATGGATCCACCGGTGTACCAATGGAGAGATCAACCAGACCATCAGGGTGAGCGCTGGCTATCTTTTTATAGGGCGCGAGAAGGTCCCACGGGAAATCTGGGAGTCTCACCTCTAGCTCTGCCGTAACTACCCTTTCGGGTGTGCCGCAACTACTGGATGGTCGTTCTCTTGTGCTCCGACCTTGCTTGCCCCGCCAGGAGATCCAATCTCTGCAAAGAACTCTTCATTGATGGATTTGTATTCAGTAAATTCACCAGGGACATCATCTTCGTAGTAAATCGCTTCCACGGGGCAGACTGGCTCACAGGCGCCACAATCCACACACTCATCAGGTTGGATGTAGAGCATTCGGCCACCTTCGTAAATGCAATCCACCGGGCACTCCTCGATACATGACTTATCCTTCACATCGATACATGGCCCCGCGATGATGTACGTCACCGTCTACTCCTCACTTTTTGCTCATTACCGTTTCAGCCCCCAATTATGCTGCCTCTCTGGTTAATTTCCACTCTATGCTGGTGAGCATGGCTGACCACAAGGGAAAATCTGCGCCTGACTCAGGTGATATCGGTACGCGAGTGAGTATCCGCATCCACGATGAAGAGCCGGGCAAGTTTCGTGACCTCTTGGGGTATTTAGTCGAACCCACCGTAGTTCGAGATAAGAATGGCATTCTCAAGACTTTCGAGCCAGATCACATCGTGGCATGGAAAAGGTTGCCGGGAGAGATGACGGAATAAATGCGCCTTTATGACACCAAAGCGAAAGAACTTATTGAGGTACTTCCCGCAGAAAGTGGAAGTGTCGATATCTATTGCTGCGGACCAACTGTCTATCGCTTTGCGCATGTGGGAAACATGCGCACCTTCCTCTTGGGGGATTTAGTCAGACGAACGTTAAAGGCGGAAGGTGCCAGCTACCGATATATCCAGAACATAACAGATGTGGGACATCTCAATGATGATGTGAACATCGAAATCGAAGAAGACAAGATCTTGGCGCAGGCAAAACTCGAGCGAAAAGACCCTTTCGAGATTGCACGTTTCTACGAGCAGACATTTCACGAAGATTTAGAAGCGCTAAACATCGAGCCTGCTGATGCATATCCCAAAGCGAGCGATTCAATCGGACTAATCACTGATTTAATCGCGCAATTGATTTATATCGGCGCTGCTTATCAGGGTAAAGATGGCTCGCTTTACTTCGCTGCGCGAAGCTTTACAGATTACGGCGCAATTAGCCACAACTCGCTCGACCAGTTACAGGCTGGCTATCGATTTGATGCCATGAGCGCTGACGTTGAGTCAGGAAAAAGATTCCATGCCGATTGGGCGCTTTGGAAGAGCGCATCGGTCAATCGAGAGATGACCTGGCAAACGCCATGGGGCGTGGGTTTTCCCGGTTGGCATATCGAATGTTCGGCCATGTCCATTCATTACTTTCCCCATGGAGTCTCGCTTCATCTGGGAGGGATCGACCTGCGATTCCCTCATCATGAGAATGAACGCGCACAGAGCAATACCGCGACTAACTCAGAATTTGTCCGGCAATGGGTCCATGGCGAGCATCTTCTCTTTGATGGAAAGAAGATGGCAAAAAGTTCAGGTAATGTCCTGCACGTTGCAGATTTACGTGCACGAGGAATCGATCCGCTCGCACTCAGACTGCTTTTTTTAGAGAACCACTATCGCACTCAGATGAACCTCACCTGGGAGAGCATCGAAGCGGCGCACACCACTTTGAAAAGATGGCGGAAGAAAATTGCTTCCTGGCCACAAGAGGGTGTAGTTGATCCCGAAATACACCGAGAAATCATCAGTCACTTCAGCGATGACTTAGATACCGCTGGAGCAATACTTTTGATTCGAAAAATTGAACGTGATGAATCGATACCGGAAGCTAAAAAACGCACAACGCTCCTTGCTGCCGACGCGCTCCTTGGGCTGGAATTAGATCTCAAAGGTGAATTGACAATTACTCCTGAAGTTCAAAAGCTCCTCGATCAGCGCAAGGTTGCGCGGCAAGAGCGCAATTGGGCTCGAAGCGACCAACTTCGCGATGCCCTCTTGGCGCATGGAATCCGCGTTACCGATGGGCCAGAAGGGCAGAGCTGGGAAGCGCTCTAACTACTTTTGGCTAGACCCCTTTGTACTTCGATTGGTGGATTCATCCAGCGAGCTTCTGGGTTTGTGCAGATTATTCGATCCTCGGGGCGATAGCGTGTTCGAAATTTCTCCCGTTTGATCTCCACGCCCTCGCGTTTAAGTATTCGCCACACATCGATGGTGAAGCCCCCGACTCCCTCTTGGAAAATGCAATCCTTAGAGTCACTCTCTAACACTTTGAACTTCTGAGGATTGGTCCGCGGACCACTTTCGGTCTCCACATCTATGAACTTTGTTCCATAAATAGTCACAGTCACTGATTTGTTGGTAAACGAGGTATCGACGAAGATGGGCTTTCCTGAGTTATTTCGAAATTTAACATCGACGCTCGGCCATGCAACCGTGGATTCCCGCCCTGCTGGATATCGAGAGATATAGAAACTATGTGGTTTATGTTGGACCAGTTCTAGACCACTAAACCACGCTGCATTCCATGTGGTCGTGGCAACTTGAGATACGCCGCCACCCCAATCCTTCTTGAACACTCCTCGGTCAATCATGATTCCTGGCACGAAACCTCGAGCTTCTGTCCGTTCTCCAACTACCTTGTTATAGCTAAACACTTCGCCAGGCTGGATGATCACGCCATCCATCCAACGCGCAGCTCGTTCGATGTTGATAATTCGATACTCCGCATAGGGGAAGAAGGTGGTGAAGGTGCCGATCACCTCTTTGATTCCTAATCCGCCAGCCATCTCTGTGGTGATTTTGGCAGCAACTGGCTCAGGGGTCAGCGATACCTTTCGCTCCATGCCGCTCTTTCCCAGGGCCTCTATGAGGGCATTGCTTAATTTATCTTCCGGGACATCGAGACCATCACGTGAAGGTTGCACCCGAGGTTCTCCCTGGCTCATCGTGAATGAGGCATTCACTGGCTCAACGACATGCGCACTCCACTTCTTACCCACCTCGTTGATAAAAGTTGCTTTGAGCCATTTGGCCTCTAATTTCTCCCCTCGACCAGGTATGAAGGTCAAAGCTTCTGCAATAACTTTAGGAGTCAGCGAAAAAGTTACGGGCTTATCGATATCGAGCATCACTTCAACCGGAGCAGAAACTGCGATCTGTGCGAACTCCAGTAACTCGCTCGCTTCTTCATCAGAAATTCGAGCTTGACGCACTTTAGTGTCAAGGGTGATGGAGTCGATGCGAAGCCAATTCTTTGCCACTTTATTTAGTGCACTATCGCGATCGAGGGCTTTTCCTGCTCGAGCGCTCACCAATTTGGGAACTATCCCGTCGAAGACGATATCCGCATTCTTGGGTGCGATATTTACCTCTTGTTCAACCATGCGAATCGCTCTTCCAAAATTCTCTTTATCTGTCAGAACTACTGGTGCTATCAATTTTTCTCGCAATAACAGAGAAAAGAGTTGGATTGGATTACCGGTACGACTAGGTACAGCGGCCAAACTCGCCGCAATATCGAGTTCGACCCCAGAATCTTTCACTGGGAGCGAGAACTTCTTCGAATCCACAACTACATGTAATTCACCTTGAAGTTCGGCGGCTCTTACGCTGGAGATTTTCTTGGAAGCCTCTGCAATTGAGAGTCGAGAGATGTCAACATCCAGGATTTTAGTCTTAGGTGGAATTGCAGAACCTACAGCCAACCACATTCCGAGCCAAACAAATGCCAGCGCGGAGAGTGCCAGGCCTGCGATTGCCAGATATTTTCTCCCGTTTTTCATATCTGTTTTTGAAAACCCTCGCTAACTTCGTGTCCAGATACTTACTAGGACAAGTAAGAACCCTAGCCCTAAATATGCATCTCCTGCTCCATTAGCCATGATGAGCAATTCATCGCTGTTGCCGAAGACTCCTCCGCGAAGTGCGATGAGGGTCCACCCAAGGAGAAACCAGAACCGAACTCCACGCCTTCCCCAGTAGATGCCCAGTGCGCTATTCGCAGCAGCGCTACCTAATAGAGCAATTATCAGTCCAAGTGGAAACCATCCAACAGAAAAATTATGAATCACCACGCCGAAAGTGCCAATTACCACTCCACTTACAAGGCCAGTGAGATTTTCTAGTACACGCCTCATAGATCGATCCCAGAGAAAAGATCTCTCTCCCTGCCTTGCTCATCGACATCGGGTCCGGCGGCGCCTTTTACTCGGGTGTAATACTCAAAACCAAATACCTGCATACCCAAAGAATTCGATAGCGCAAAAAAAGGTCCATCTACTGCGATTTGTGTTCGATGTGCCCGCATCGCCTCTTGCTTGCTCTCCACATAGTTATTTCCATCGATCACTGCACTTACCAATGAGTCATCTTTCACAAATGGCAAATCATCGATTGATCCAACACCAAAGAAATCTGACCCAATCTCTTTCATTGCATCCATTCCTTGCTGTACGACAGATCGCGGCATAATGTTCCAATAGATCTTTTGAATTTCCCAACCACGTGCTGCACTGATTTCAGATGCCTTCATCGCCACTCGATGGGCTTGAATATGATCGGGGTGGCCATATCCACCAAATTCATCGTAGGTAATCAAAACCTGCGGCTTGAAATCCACGATGTAGTCGGCGAGCGCATCAGTTGCTTCGAGCAGGTCGGCGCTCCAAAAGACATCAGCACGCGAATTCTGTGGCATTCCCATCATGCCGCTATCTCGATATCGAGTTTTTGGTGCGCCTAAGAACCAATGTTTTTCAACTCCCAGCGCAGAAAGCGCGCCAGCTAACTCTTGCTCACGAATCTCCGCCAATCGATCCTCTTTATCGCTTGCTGCTTCTGCCAGGTCGGGCACGAGTATCTCGCCCTCTTCGCCACGAGTGCAGGTTACGAGCGCTACTTCAACTCCCTCATCTGCATATTTCGCCATTGTCGCACCATTATTGATGGTCTCATCGTCAGGATGTGCATGGACCAGCAAAAGGCGTCTAGGTCTCGCCGATTTCATGGAGGAAAGGGTACGGTGATTTCCTATGGTCGCCATGTCGCAACTCTCATTCCCACGTCACTCTGCAAAGACACAACGCTTCTCACTTGGAGCGCCGCGAACTTTCACCCTCTCCCCAGATGGCCAACGGGTACTTTTTGTGCGAAGCCTGTCAGGCAGTGACCGAATTGGGCGCCTCTATCAATATGACATTCGCACCGATATCGAAGAGCTTCTTGTGGATCCACTCCACCTCCTGCTTGACGGTGAAGAACATCTCTCTGCGCAGGAACGCGCCCGTCGGGAACGGACTCGAGAGGCTGCCGGAGGTATCACTTCGTACTCCACAGACCAGAAGTGCCAGACAGTTGCTTTCGTCCTATCGGGAAAACTTTATTCATTTGAGATTTCCATTAAAAAATTAACCGAACAGCCGAGTGCGGGAGTGGTAATCGACCCACAACTCTCCCCCGATGGCAAAGCAATCGCGTATATCACTCCGGAAGGGGAACTCCACCTTTCACGTGGTAGTAAGGTCGAAGTTCTCTGCACGCCAGAGAATGAAGATATCTTTTACGGTACTGCAGAGTTCGTTGCTAGTGAAGAGATGAATCGTCATCATGGTTTCTGGTGGAGCGCAGATAGCACATCATTATTTGTAGAACGTTTTGATCAATCTCCAGTCACCAAAATTTGGATAAGCGATCCTGCCAATCCAGAGAGCGCTCCACGACAGGTGAGGTACCCATTTGTGGGCACGCCAAATGTCAAAACGTCGCTATTTATCCTCGACTTATCTGACCACTCTCGAAAAGAGATTATCTGGAACCCCGAGCATGAATATCTCTGCTCGGTTTCACCGGGAGATGGCAAGGTTCCACCGCTGATGCTGACAATGTCTCGAAATCAACGTCACGCCGAGATTCTTGCAATCGACAACGAGTCAGGCCAGGTGCGAGTAATCGCAGAATTAAAAGATCCAGCATGGATTGACTTGGTAGGAGGTGTTCCTGCTTGGAGTCCGTCAGGTGAATTAGTTACTCATGTGATCCATGAAAATACTCACGCGATTGCAATAAATGGTGAGGTGGTCACCCCTGTCAATCTGCAAGTTGACGGCATCATTTCAATCGATAGAGATGGCATCACCTTCTCGGGAAGTTTCGAGCCAACGCAATCTCATATCTATTGGCGCGGCTGGGGCGGTGAATTCGAAGCTATGACTTCAAAACCTGGCGTCCACATGGCGCGCACAAGTGGTGGCACTCTGCTCCTAATCTCACGAGATCTTGAAAGCTATGAAATCTCAGTTGTCATCAAGCGTGATGGAATTACTAAAAGAATTGCAGCCCTCAATGAAAAACCAGAGGTTGATGCGGAACCAGAATTTCTCGTTCTTGGTGAACGTCAACTTAATGCAGCGCTTTTACTTCCGCAAAATCGTGCGGCAAAGAACCTGCCGCTATTAGTTGATCCCTATGGTGGACCTGGACATTCCCGCGTGCTCCATGCAAAAAGCGCTTATGCGGAGGCGCAGTGGATTGCAAACCAAGGTTTTGCCGTACTCATCGCAGATGGTCGTGGCACACCGAACCGAAATCCAGAGTGGGAACGGGCAATTCTCAACGATCTTTCATCTGCGCCCGTAACCGATCAAGCAGATGCAGTTCTTGCTTTAATTAAATCTCGCCCTGGTTTAATCGATTCTTCGCGAGTTGCCATTCGCGGTTGGTCCTTTGGCGGTTATCTTGCTGGGCTTGCCGCCATGCGTCGACCAGAGATCTTCAAGGCGGCGATTATTGGTGCACCAGTCACTGATTTTCGACTTTACGATACTTTCTATACCGAGCGGTTCATGGGGCCAGACGATAAACATCCAAACTACGAGAATTCATCGATGCTCAATGATGCTAAGAATCTCTCAGTTCCTGTGATGATCATTCACGGTATGGTCGATGACAATGTACTGGTCTCGAACTCACTCAAACTCTCTTCGGCCCTCCTTGAAGCCGGTAAGGCGCATGAGGTACTTCCTCTTACTGGAGTTACTCATATGACACCACAGGAAGTTGTCGCGGAGAACTTGATGTTGCTCGAGTTAGATTTCTTGACTCGCGCGCTACAAATTAATAAGTAGGTAGTGAGGTATCAATCTGTTTGGCCCAGGCAAGCACGCCACCGCTGACATGTGTTGCATCAGAGAATCCCGCACCTTTGAGTACCGCTAGACATTCAGCAGAGCGAACCCCGCTCTTGCAATGCAAGATGATGGGCTTATCTTGCGGAAGTTTGGCAAGGACTGAACCGTCGAGAAATTCCTGCTTAGGAATGAGAACCGACCCAGGAATCCGCACAATCTCAAACTCTGCAGGCTCACGAACATCGATGAGTAGGAAGTTGTCGTGGTGATCCATCTTGCTCTTGAGTTGGTCAACAGTGATAGTTGACCCTGCAACTGCTTCAGTTGCAGCGGTAGATATCGCACCGCAGAAACCTTCATAATCTTCAAGCAGTTCTCGCTGCGTTGCATTGGATCCACATAGGACGCAGTTAGGGTCTTTGCGAATCTTGACCTTCCGATAACTCATCTCAAGTGCGTCATAGATCATCAATTCACCAATGAGGCTCTTACCAATCCCGGTCAACAACTTGATGGCTTCAGTAACTTGAATGGATCCGATTGATGCGCAGAGAACTCCGAGCACGCCACCTTCGGCGCAACTGGGTACCATTCCCGGCGGAGGTGGCTCGGGGTAAAGGCAGCGATAGCAGGGGCCATGCTCTGCCCAGAAGACGCTGGCCTGTCCATCGAAACGATAGATAGAACCCCAGACATAGGGCTTACCCAAAAGTACTGCTGCATCGTTAACCATGTAGCGGGTCGCAAAGTTATCGGTGCCATCGATGATTAAGTCATATTGTGAGAACAACTCCATAACATTGGAGTTATCAAGTCGAGTCTCATGAATGATTACTTTTGTGTAAGGGTTGATTTCGGCGATACTTTCAGCAGCGCTCTGCGCTTTGCTCTTACCAATATCGCTCTGGCCATGAATAATCTGTCGTTGCAAATTTGATTCGTCAACGACATCAAACTCGACAATTCCCAAAGTACCAACGCCGGCTGCTGCCAGATACATCAAGGCCGGCGATCCCAATCCCCCAGCGCCAACACAGAGCACCTTCGCCGCCATCAGTCGACGCTGACCGTCCATCGCTACATCGGGGATAATCAAATGGCGGCTATACCTACGTACCTGATCGACTGTGAGGGAAGGGCCAGGTTCAACTAGCGCTTTATGGGGCGGATTCATGGGCAGGCTCACACCCCTACTCTGCCATGTTTATTTACCCTCGCTCCACTTGAAGGCCTACCATCAACCCCATGAGCGATGCCAAAGCGCGGTTACCTCGCGATGAACGGCGAGCGCAACTTCTCACCGCCGCCCTTGAAGTCTTCACCGCAGCTGGATATCACGCAGCAGCGATGGATGAGATTGCCGATCGCGCCGGAGTGAGTAAGCCGGTGCTCTACCAACACTTTCCGAGCAAGCTCGATCTCTATCTAGCAGTCCTTGATCTCCATGTCGATCAATTGGTCTATTCGATTCAGCGGGCCATTGCTTCGACTCAAGATAATGCCGATCGCGTCCGCGCCACCGTGGATGCCTACTTCAACTTTATCGAGGAAGAGGGTGAGGCATATCGCCTACTCTTCGAAAGCGATATGAGCGTCGAGCCTGCAGTGCGGCAACGACTCACGCGTATGACATATGACTGTGCTGCTGCCGTGAGCGCTGTCATTGCTGCCGATACCGGAATCCCTGATGAAGCAGCGATGCTCCTTGGAATCGGCTTAGTGGGAACCGCGCAATTTACTGCGCGCTATTGGTTAGAGCGCGATGGTCGTGTACCCCGTGAGGAAGCTGCGCGACTAGTTGCCAATCTCCAATGGCGCGGCATCTCTGGATATCCGCGCACCCTTGACGAGCGTGGCAAGCGATAACTCGATACAGTGGGAATATGAGTACAAAGAAGAGCGCGCCATCAACATCTGCATCAACTTCCAGCAGCAAAGTCGAGGTACGAATCGGAATCACCGACTCTCCTCGCGAGCTCACTATCGAGTTAAGTAATACTGCAGATGAGATCGAGGCAACGGTTGAGCGTGCGCTCCACGAGGGATCTCATGTCGCGTTCACCGATGAACGTGGTCGACGATTGATTGTGCCGGCGGCCAAAGTTGGCTTTGTCGAGGTTAGCGCGCGATCAGAGCGAAAAGTTGGCTTCGGAACTAACTAGAACTAACTAGAACTAACTAGAGTAAATCGTAGGTTATCTCGCGAAAACGCCCCGCTAGTTCGCTCGACTTCTTGAAGTTAAGTAGCGAAGTACCCGCAACCACCGCCTCGGGAATCAAAGGGCTTCGTGGAATCCCCGGGTCAATGACCTGTTTACCAAACTTTCTCATGAGTTCGCTCATCATCTCAACGCCGCGTTTAGCACGCGGATCAACCATCGTTGGCAAGATTGCACGGACCTTTGCCCGAAACTTCTTACTCGCTTCAGCTACGTGAATCGCTCCTCTGACCGACAGAAAATCTAAACGGGTAGGAATGATCAGCTCATCGGCGGCAGCGAGCACGCTCTGATTAATGTCGCCCAATCCTGGAGCTGCGTCGATGATGATGATGTCGTATTCAAAATCTTTGAGAGCATGAAAGAGCACTTCGCTCCTCTTTAACCGCGAGAGTTCATACAACTTGGGTGAAGATGGGATGAGATCAACTCGCTCGTTTGTCTGATGGATCATGCCAAGGGCACGCTCTCGCCCAGAGAAGATGTCATGAACGCTCCGATGTGATCTCTCCTTTCCGAGAATGAAAGTGAGCGCGCCTTGCGGGTCGCAATCGACCAGTAATACCCGTCTGCCATATTCAGAGAAGGCAACTGCGATGGAGAGCGCGCTTGTCGTCCTGCCCGCGCCACCTGCACTGTTCATAAATCCAAGGATGCGACTCATGAATTGCCAATCATCTGAGTGCGCTGCTCTCGAGCGTACGGACTCATCCGCATAACCTCTGGTAGGCGAAGAGCGTTGTTGCGAAAAGCCACCAAGGCGCGATTGGTCACGCTCTCTTGCCCCGGAAAACTCGGCCAGCCGTACACATCGCGAGCCCAACGCGGTAACGAGGCAGCGGCGAGCGTGGCTACCGATGCCCAAAGTCCTGTCGCGGGGGTGGCGAAGCGAAGAACCGGTGACATCGGAGGGAAGGTGAGAAAGACGCTGGTGCGCTTGGCTTCTTCCGTTGCCTTAAGTTTTGGTTGTATCTCTTCCATATACCGATGCAGTTGCTCATATGAACTCGGCACACTCTCTCGATCTATCCCAACGAGCTCTGCAAAGATCACCATCTGCTCCAAATAATCGTCGATATCCATATCTGATAAGGGCATCCCTGACCTCTTTGCGACATCGATAAAGGCATCGACCATCGAGGTATGAACCCAGAGCAACTCCTCTTGAGTATCCAAACCCAATCGGCGATGTATCATTCGTACTCGTTCAGCGGCGGGATCGACCTCTTCACGTGAGCCGTACGTCACCAGCGAGACGTACTCTCCGGTGCGGCGCAATCTGCCCCACGCATCGTCGCGAAAATCTGAGTACTTTGCGACCCCCGCCATCGCTCCAGGGTGTAGAGCTTGTTCCATAAGTGCACGTATTCCACCAACGATTAACGCTGGATCAGAATGTAGTCGCGCGACAATCGAATCGGGCGCGAAATAACCTCTCTGCACAAGACTCCCCTAAGAAATACTCTTTTACTGTTCATCAAGGCCCGCCCACGGTTGCGCAGGTGCTCGATCGGCATCGGTACATATCCGAGCGTAATCGCAATATGCGCAAAGCGCTCCCGGAGTAGCTGGGAAGCGCATTTCGGCAGTGGCTTCTAACGCCTCGACGGCGATACGTTCGGCGCGATTTATATGGCGGGCCAGCGAAGCATCGTCGTGACGGAAAGCAACTTTGGTATCAGATGGAAGGTGATGAAGTTCTACCGTGCGACATGGCTTCCGTAACGTGCGCTCGGCCGCGAGCGCATAAATCGCTAGCGCTAACGAACCACCAGTCTCCGCCTCA
The DNA here is from genome assembly GCA_016870715.1 of Actinomycetota bacterium. Taxonomy (GTDB): domain Bacteria; phylum Actinomycetota; class Actinomycetes; order Nanopelagicales; family Nanopelagicaceae; genus IMCC26077. The sequence goes on from VGAL01000002.1 coordinate 51,120, forward strand.
TCAGGGGGGCGCTTTCCAGTCTTGTAATCAACAATTACTAATTCACCATCGCGTTCATCGATTCGATCGACACGACCAGAGAGCGATAGTCGCCCAGTTGTCGTACTCACAGTTCGCTCTATACCTCTAGGCTCTAGATGTGGATCAACATTGGCCAGATATTGTCGTACCCAATTCTCAGCGCGAAATCGATAGCGATCTGATTGCTCTTCATCACGAAATCCTTCGTTACGCCAATGCTTAATTACTAGCTCTGCTCCTTTTTCCATAGTGCGCTCCTCAAGCGCAAGTGTGAACCATTCGCGGAGCGCGTTATGAACTGCGCTTCCCATGCTGTTGTGGCCCCACGGTCCGCCTCGTGGAGGTTTTGGGGTATCTATATATGTGTAGCGATACTTCTTTGGACAATCCAGCCACGTCTCTAAACGATAAGGCGTACAGGCGAAAAGCCTCTCTGGCATTCCATCAAAAGTTTGTTGATCGCTCATGCGTTGATAAAGGCGCGTACAGAATCAGCAATCATCTGGACCGCGATTGCCGCTAGTAAGAGACCTGCGATTCGAGCAATCAATGTCACCCCAGATTTCTTGATGATCTTGATAATCCCAGTGGAATAGGCGAGTACCAAACCAAGAAATAAGTGCAAAATAACAATCGCGACCAGAAGCGCGGCCATCATCGCAACTGAACTCGTCGATGAAGATGTTGCCTGTTTAACGAAGATGATCGTGGCAACGATTGCTCCTGGCCCTGCCAGTAATGGAGTTCCTAAAGGAACAAGTGCAACATTGACATCGCTCTCGTCCGCTGGTTTCCGTTCATTTCCGATGAGGAGGTCGAGCGCCACTAGCAAGAGGAGTAAGCCGCCTGCTCCCTGTAGCGCTGGAAGGGAAATCTTCAGATAGTCGAGGATCAACTGACCAAAGAGTGCAAAGACAATTATGACTAATAAAGAGACGCTCGCCGTTTTCCATGCCAATCTCCGTTGCTCTTCCACGGAGTATTTCGAGACTAGAGAGAGAAAAATTGGCATCACTCCTGGCGGGTCGATAATCACAATCAAGGTGACAAAGACCTGAATGCCAAAGGTGAGCGCGCTGATGGTGCTCATACTCGCGTTCAAATCGTAAACACCTCACATCCTTTACCTCGGTCGAGGATACCCTCCCAAACTTCCGGCGCAGTGACTTCCATCGCAAGTCGTTGGCCAACACTGATACCGTGATAATCACTGGAACCGGTTGCGAAGAGTCCGCGAGCATCGGCCAATTCGCGCAAACTCGCACGTGCGCTCTCATCATGATCACGATGATCAACTTCGAGGCCATCTAGTCCGCATCTTGCAAGCGATTCAATCTCATCGAGTGAGTAAATGGCCCCGCGCGAGCCAGCCAAGCCATGAGCAAGGATGCTGACACCACCGGCATTCTTTATCGCAGCGATTGCCTCTTCCGGGCTCGGAGCGAAATGTCCGACATAAAATGGAGAATCATTATGTAAATACTGAGCAAAGGCTTCGTTACGACTTTCGACTACACCTCTTGCCACCAACGCATCAGCCAGATGCGGCCTCCCAAACGTGACCGCGCTACCAGAGTGCGCAACTACATCATCGAAAGAGATATCGATGCCTGCACCATTGAGCAACTCAATGATTTTTCGCATACGAGGAATCCGATCATCACGAGTCAGAGACATTATTTCCGCAAGTGCGCTATTGCCTGGATCGAAGAGATATCCGAGCATATGAACGCTCATCCCGGATGGGGTACGACAGGAAATCTCTGCACCGGGAACAATTGTTAATTTGGATGAGCTATCGAGATTTCGTTGATTCTGTAAACCTTGCCAACCAAGCACCGTGTCATGATCGGTAATAGCAATCACGGCTAACTCTGCCAATCGGGCTTGTTGAATTAACTCCTCTGGTGAATCTTGGCCATCACTGATGTTGGTATGAGTATGAAGATCAATCAACATGTGGATGCTCGCCCTCTAGCTCGCCCTGTAGTTGCGAGGTTCGGGTTGCTACTAACCCGCTACCAAAAATTAATAACGCAATCCCAGGAATGATTCCTGCTGGGGGGACTTGATTTAACCACCATGCAGCTAGTAGCGCGCCGACTGGAACCTCGAAGAAGACAATAAGCGAGACTACAGCAGGATTTACTCGCACCAGCACTTGATTGAACATCGTGTGGCCAAGTAGTTGGGCGCCCACAATCAAGCCAATAATTAATAGCCACTCCGATTGCGGATAATCTGTAAGCGATGCTCCAGAAGGAATCACAAATATCAAACATGTGAGGGCGCAGACTAAGTAACAAATTGCAGTGTACGTAGTTGTCGAGACTACCTTTTGAACGTGAGAACCTGCAGTCACATACGCTGCCGCAAGTGCGCCACCCAGGAGTGCAATCAAGTCACCGAGAAGCGAGCGGGTTGATAACGACCAATCCACGCCGGTGATAATGAGAACGCCAATCATTGAGATTCCCATACCTACCCAGACTCGGTAATCGACTTTTCTTCCCTTATAACGGAGCCAGAGCGCAGCAAAAATTGGTTGCATCGCAGTTAAAGCAGTGCCGCTTGCCACGCTTGTCATTCGCATCGAGTAGAAGAAGCAGATGAAATGAAGAGCGAGGAATACTCCAGCAAGAATCGACCAGCCCCAGGAAATCTTCGATAGTCGACGCCACTCTCCCTTTGCAATTGCAAAGGGCAAGGTAATCAAAGAACCGCCGAGATTTCGCCAAAATATTGCTACGGGAACCGCCATGGTGCCCCATGCGATGAGTGGACCTGAGGTGCCGATGCCGAAGACTCCAATGGTTAAACGAAGTAAATCAGCGCCGGAAATAGGAGATCGCATCCGTGCTGCGGGACCCTGATGCGAAGTCATGAGGAAGACCCTAACCGGTACCCTTAGGCTTATGAGCGCTACATTGAATCGAGTCTTTATAGCGCGCCTAGCGGGAACTGCAGTTTTCGACCCAGCTGGTGACCAAGTGGGCAAGGTGCGCGATGCTCTCGCAACCCTGCAAGCAGGACCATTGGCACCGCGAGTATTAGGTCTGATTGTTGAGGTACCACCTCGACGAAGGATATTCATACCAATTACTCGAATCACTTCCATCGAACCAGGGACTGTCGTGATCACTGGTTTATTGAATGTACGGCGCTTTCAACCACGCCCTGGTGAATTTCTCGTCCTCGGTGAATTTCTAGATCGCACAACTACTCTGATTGGAAAGACCGAGCGTGTTGTCATTGAGGATATTGCGATGGAGCAGAGTCGTCGTGGTGATTGGTTATTAAGCAAAATCCATGTTGCTCCGAAAGGAACTGGTCTGCGTCGTCGCGGCCCAGGTAAGACAGTCGAATTCTCAGAACTCACTGAATTCATTACAGGTGAAACTGATGATGGTGCGCGGAGTTTGATGGCCACCTTGGCAACTCTCAAAGCAGCCGACCTTGCTGGAGCTCTTCATGAACTATCTATGGCACGTCGGGTCGAAATCGCACGGTCGCTTGATGATGAGCGCCTTGCTGATGTGTTAGAAGAGATGGAAGAGGGAGAGCGCGTTGCACTCCTTGCGCAATTAGAAGGTGAGCGCGCCGCAGATGTACTTGGTGAAATGGATCCCGACGATGCTGCTGACTTGCTCCGCGAAGTAGGTAGCGAAAAGGCCGAATCACTTCTTAACTTGATGGAGCCAGAGGATGCTGAGGATGTCCGTCGGTTGATGGTGTACGAAGATTATTCCGCTGGTGGAATGATGACGACTGAGCCAGTAATACTTGCCGCCGATAACACAGTCGCTGAAGCGTTAGCAGCCCTTCGTGCCAGTGAGATTACGCCCGCTCTTGCCGCTCAAGTCTTTGTGACCAGAGCGCCACATGAGACTCCCACCGGGAAATTCTTGGGAATCGCACATTTCCAACGGCTATTGCGGGAGCCTCCTGCAACTTTGCTCGGTTCAATCATTGATACCGAATCAGAATCTCTCACCCCCGATAAGAACCTCACGACGATTTCTTCCTACTTTGCCGCGTATAACTTGGTAGCAGTTCCAATCGTCGATGAGAATGATCGATTACTTGGGGTTGTGACCGTTGACGATGTTCTTGACCACTTGCTACCTGAAAACTGGCGTGCGCGCCATGATGATGACGGCCGGGAGGTGTTGAAATGAGCAATCGTCTTGATCTTCCACGTCGTGGAAAGCGATCACTGCGACCAACTTACAACTCAGAAGCATTTGGTCGGCTCTCGGAGCGTTTTGCACGTTTCTTAGGGACCGCTAATTTCTTGGTGTACATGTCGGTATTCGTGCTGACATGGGTGTTATGGAATGCCCTCGCACCGAGCGATCTACGCTTTGATTCGTTCCCCTTCATCTTCCTAACGCTGATCTTGTCTCTACAAGCCTCTTATGCTGCCCCTCTAATTTTGCTTGCACAGAATCGACAAGCAGACCGGGACCGAATTCAATCTGCCGAAGACCGATCTCGTGATGAGCGCAATCTTGCCGCGACCGAATATCTGACACGAGAGATTGCAGCGCTCCGTGAGGGACTTGGCGATGCCGCTACTCGCGATTTCATTCGTGGTGAGCTCCGGGAATTACTTGAAGAGTTGCGAAGCAAAGTGGAGTCGGACTCGGAGTAAGCCCTTACTTTCTCCACTCTTCTCTAAATGTCCACCCAAGTCGCTCACACTTATGAGCAATTTGTTCAATCTCGCGCTCCAATATGTCTGAAGCTCTGTTAAGTTGTGCGACATCACCCACGTGCTTGTCAACGTGTTGACTCCACGCGCACATTGCAGCCGTAAATTCCCTAAAAATATATGCAGCCTCATGTTCGGCCGGGGAATCTTGAGGGGCTTGGGCAAGAATTTTTTTGATATATGTCTCAGCACCCGTTCCATCTGATGCCGCCTTCTGCGCTGCAGATTTGTAGTAGCGATATGACTCAATAAAGGGGAAGAAGAGTTTCGTGGAGTCACTCCTGCCACCCGGAGAACCTGGCTCATACTCTCTAAAGTGCAACCAGTACCAGCCACTCAAAAGTATTGGAATGATCAGAAGGACTAAGAATTGAAGTTCCATCGATAAGCACCCCTCTGCTCCGCTTCATAGCTTCTGGAAGGAAGAGCTATCACCCTTGCTCCATGGGATCGAAACTTCTTCGTGAGAATTTTGCAATTGCAAGCGCTACTACTAAGAGTAAGCTGATTATGGCGCTTATTCCGAGTTCATAGAGAAGGCGTGTGAATTTCTCTTGACTAATGTCACTTCCCAGTGTCAACGTGGCACCAACAGTCAAGATACTTCGAACAGACGCAATCACGCCAATTATCAAGAAGCTCTCTAATTGATAAGAGCCGTTGGTAAAACGTCCAATAACGGTTCGAAGAATCTCCAGCAAAATAATGACAAAGAGAAGGTCGTTTATTCCGCGAATCGCTCCTTCAGGGTAAATCCGCTCGGCTTCAATAAGTCGAATAACTCCCTGATAGGTTGAAATAAGCGCAACAATAAAAACGCCTACTCCAAGGAGGGCGTGCATCAAGTCCTCGGCTATATCGACAATTTTGGGAGGTAACACAGTGCGCTGAGCCAACGCTGCTCCTTAAATTACTTTGGTAACTAAAGTGTAGGTACTACTTGCTCAATCAGCCAGCCCAAAGGTCATGAACGCGGTGAAATTGGCAAGTGTCGCCCAGCCAGCGAGACGCTCCGTTTCAACAGTTGATCGGCAATCTCTTCAAGAGCCTTTGTGGAGCCCCGACCTTCTGCCATAGGGGCTCCAATATCTCCAGCCTCACGTAGCTCAGGATCAAATGGGATTCGCCCCAATAACGGCACTGGAGCACCGGTGAGTTTCTCTAAGCGTGCCACGGTCTCTTCCCCACCACCTGAACCAAAGAGCGAGATCATCTCGCCGCAATGTGGGCAGGCGAATGCAGACATATTCTCAATGACGCCGGTGAGTTGTTGCTTCAATTGATGGGCAAGGCGTCCAGCGCGCTCAGCCACTTCTGCCGCAGCCACTTGTGGCGTTGTGACAACGATTAATTCTGACGATGGAATCAATTGACCAAGTGAGATAGCGATATCTCCGGTACCAGGTGGCAGATCGAGTAAGAGGAAATCTAATTCACCCCAGAATGCATCGGCTAAGAGCTGTTCTAACACCTTATGAAGAATCGGTCCTCGATAGGCAACTGGGTCTTCACGTTGTGGTTTGAACATCTCCATCGAAGCGACTCTGATTCCACGAGTATCCTCAGGAGGAATGAATGTGGTGTTATCAATCGCCGTAGGACGTGCTCCGAGCATGCCAAGAATTCGCGGAATGGAGTGGCCGTAAACATCGGCATCCAAGATTCCCACTCGCTGACCTCTAGCAGCCAAAGCGACTGCGAGATTGGCAGTAACTGAGGACTTTCCAACGCCCCCTTTCCCGGATGCGATTGCAAAAACACGCGTTAACGAATCTGGACGAGCAAATGGAATCGTTTTTTCATTTCCACCCCGAATGATCCGTTTAATTTCATTTCGCTGTTCATCACTCATTACATCAAAATCTATTTGCACGCTCTTGATATTTGAAATACCAATTACCGCCTTAGAAATATCTTCTTGCAAGCGATCTTTCATCGGACAACCTGCGATGGTTAGGTAGATACCGATTCTGGCGACATCCCCAGAAATATCGATGCTCTTTACCATGCCTAATTCAGTCAGTGGTCGCCGAAGTTCTGGATCGATTACTTTAGTAAGAGCCTCTCGAATTAATTCACTGCTCATGGAAGTTGTGGATCCTGTCGGACCGAGTTCTTATCGAGAGCAGGTTCATCCTCAAGGGCCTGACGCATTTGCTTTCTGATGAAACTCTTAGGATTGAGATCACTCACGCTCAAGTCTTCAAAACCTGGACCTAAGTTCTCGCGTAGATCGCTCGTGGCAGATTGTGTAAAGCCACGGACTTTACGGAGGAAGCGCGCGGCGTCTGCTGCGAAGGTAGGAAGTTTAGATGGACCAACTAAGACCAAGGCAACAAGGGCCAAACCAAGGAGTTCGCCGGCACCAATATCGAGCATCTAACTATCGTAACGCTACTGCTGCGCAGCGACCAAAGTTGCCTTAACTACCTTCGTTACCTCCTCGCGCTTGACGGTAATGGAAACTCGGTCTCCTGGGGCTCGATTTCGGATTGCAACGATTAATTCATCTGGGTTGGTGATCACGCGTCCATCGAGGTTAATGATGATGTCCCCTTCTTGAATACCCGCTGCATCTGCGGGACCTCCTGGTGAGACCGAAGTGATGAGCGCACCACTCTCGCCATAATTGGTATCAACCGAGACCCCCAAGATTGGATAAGAAGATTTTCCGGTTTTGATTAACTCTTCAGCTGTCCGTCGCGCCTGATTGATAGGGATAGCAAAACCAAGACCTATCGATCCAGTCTGTCCACTAAAAGATCCCAAAGTTGCGATTGCAGTGTTTACTCCGACTACCGCGCCAGTTCGATCCACGAGCGGACCACCCGAATTACCTGGATTGATCGCGGCATCGGTCTGTAGCGCATTGATGAAAGAACTCTCCCCTCGATTTGCGCCTGCAGTGACGGCACGATTTTTCGCGCTAATGATTCCCGATGTGACTGTTCCTGATAAACCAAGAGGCGATCCAATTGCGATTACCGAATCTCCAACTTGGACCGAATCGCTATTGCCAAATTGAAGCGCGGGCACTCCAGTTCGGGTCACCTTGATTACTGCAAGATCGTATGCGGGATTTACGCCGACAATCTTTCCTCGTACAACTTTGCCATCATTGAACGAAACGTTAAGTGAGCCACCGCGTGCCACATTCTCCACCACGTGGTTATTGGTGAGTATGTATCCATCAGAACGAATCACAAATCCCGTACCGGTACCGGCGCCACTACGAGAGCGGGTCGAAATGGAGACCACTGATGGCAGAACACGCGAAGCAATGGCTGCAACCGATTCTGGCGCACGTTCAACAGCGTTATTGGTCGCAACTAGATTGACCCGTGAATCAAAGAGTGCGGAACCATTTGCAAGATTCCCTGCGATGCCACCAATCGCCCCTGCAATCAACGCCATTCCCACCGCAAGACCAACGCTTACCCGCCCACCATGTACCCCCCGGTGTCGCTGCGCTGATGCACCTCGATCAGGAAATGGCTGCGCGCTCTGCGGAAGGTAAAAATTTGCAGGCACGTTTGGACGTTGATTATGGGCATACTGCGCCGCCGGTGACCACCACTCTGGTTGACTCATAGTGAGTAACTCTCCTTGGTTGGTAAGTTGAACTATGGCTCCAGAATTCCAAAGAAACCTGAGAGCGCGCTGAAATTCCCCCTAAACCTAAGACAGAAACCGGCCTATCGCCAGTTATCGCTTGACCGCCATAAAAAGGCCATCTCCCACACCAACAAGCGAACAGGTCCACCGCTCGCGATCTGCGCGCAAATTACGGAGCAACTCACGTCGAGCGACGGTGACCTCATCTCGTTGAGCTAAATCTGCGACTTTGTCACCATGCAAGGCATGTACCAGGAGACAGACACCACCGCTCCGTAATACACGATGAGCTTGCTCAATAAGATCACCGCTCTCATCTGAATATTCTCGAACAACAATCATGTCGTAACCCGAATCGGTGAGTTTTCGCAAGATCTCATATGGCGCGCCATGGATCAATCGAACCCGCTGTGGCGAGATTCCCATCTCATCACATGCTTGTCGAGCTAGATGCACATGCTCTGCCTCTGCATCAATAGATGTAAGCGTGCCACTCTCTTTTATTCCATCTGCGAGCCATAACGTACCTACGCCCGTTCCAGTCCCTAATTCAACTGCACTGTGAACCTGAATTGCACGTGCAAGCATCTGCAAGAAGGCGCCAGTTCCTTGAGATGGTTCATCGCTTCCTAATTCAGAACCTCGACTTCGAGCGCTCTGTATTTCGAGCTCTTCAACAATGAAACTCTCAATGAATTCCCTGACCTTCTCGAGTTGCTCACTCATAAGGTCTGTAACCATTCGGTGAGCAAGCGAACTCCAAATCCTGTCCCGCCTTTCGGGTTCTCCCCTGAATCCGAATCACTCCTACCCACCCCTGCAATATCGAAATGGACCCATTTGGTTTTCTTAGTACCACCAACAAATTTCTCAAGGAAGAGCGCTGCGGTGATGGAACCAGCGCCGACGCTTGGCTTTTCGGCAATATTTTTGAAATCAGCAACATGAGATCGAAGGCTCGTTGCATACTCGTCGACTAAGGGCATGTGCCAGACACGATCTCCCGAACTCTCACCTGCTTTAGAGAACTTGGCAGCTAAAGTGAAATCTCGGGTGTACATCGCCGCATAATGTCTACTCAATCCAAGAGTCGCTGCCCCAGTTAATGTAGCAAGATCAATGAGATAATCAGGGTCTAACTTTTCCATCGCATAACCTATGCCGTCCGCGAGCACTAATCGCCCTTCTGCATCAGTATCGATAACCTCGACAGTCTGCCCGTCGTAATGGGTAATCACATCAGATGGTCGCTGTGAAGTGGCCGAGAGTAAATTCTCAGCACACATCAATAATCCCGTGATTCGGCAATCTATTCCAAGCTCTGCTGCTGCCTTGATTGCTCCGAGAATTGCAGCCGCTCCTGCCATATCGCTCTTCATGGCCACCATGTTCTCGTAGGGACGTTTGAGTGAGACCCCTCCGGTGTCGAACATTATGCCTTTTCCAACGAGTACTACATGGGGACCCTTACGCTTTCGCGAATTGTAAGAAATCTCAATCATCGCAGGTGGTCGCTTGGGTGAAGAATTTCCCACTGCAGTTAAACCGCCAAAGCGCGCCAGCGCCTTTGCACCCTGATGCACGGTGATTTCTACTGGTGACTTGCCTAGCGCTTTGCGCGCTTGGGTTGCCATCCACTGTGGACTCTTCATATTTGAAGGCGTATGAATGAGATCTCGCGTTAACAGCGCTCCCTCTAACATCGCCTCTGCTTCTTTCACGTCGTACTCTCGTAATACAGTAAATGATGGGGCTTGTTTGTTCGAGATAATTTCCTTACTCCCGCTTATCTTGAATTGATACGCCGCCAATGCAAGCGCTAACGCATGGGAGCGAGTCAACTCGCCTTTGCCGCCACAGAGCGAAGCGCAACTCTGGGAGCTCCCTCGGAGTTTTCTCCCGATAGCGCTCCCGGCTTTCACGAGATCGCTGCGCGTGCCATCGCCAACTCCCACCAGATAGATGCTCTTTAATGAGGATGCGTTGCCAGAAGTGACAGGGATGTCAAGAAGTTCTCCTGCTTTGCCAGTCAGTGAATGTCGAACCACCAAGTCATTGAGATTTACATCAAAAGACTTAAGGAAAGTTCGAACCTCGGCACCTGCCTCAAGAAATACTTTGGCAGGCTCACCTTTTTTTACAGGTATCGCAAGCACATCACTTTTTCGTAAAGTGGAGGAGGTGTACGGAAGAATCCGAGGGTGCTGCTGAGCGGTAGGTCGAGGCACTTGCTAACCGTAGCGCCTGTCAATGGCGGAGCAAGCGAAAGAACGCTACTCCGATCACGCCACTTATGAGCGAACCGGCCATCACTGCGGTAACCGCGAGATCCTGAAGCTCCGGCTCGGTAAATGCCAACTTAGCGATAAAAATGGCAACAGTGAATCCGATCCCCGCGGTGCTGCCGACCGCAACAAGAGCGCTATTGGCCGTTTCTGGTGGAAGTTGCGCCACCCGCGCAGCAACGGCTGCCTTTGCGGTGAGAAAAATACCGAGTGGCTTACCCACCACTAAGCCCAAGACGATTCCCCAAGCGATGGGTGATGTACGTGCTGCATCTATCGCAGAGGCAGAGATCGCTACGCCAGAGTTTGCGAGTGCAAAAAGTGGCACAACCACAAATGCCGAAAATCCATGAAAGTTGCCTTGTAATTTCTCGACAAGTGTCAGTCTGCCATCTTCAATATCTTCAAGTCTTTTATCGGTAATCGTTGTTGCTGGAGTGAGTAAACCCATGATTACACCGGCAAGGGTTGGGTGCACTCCTGCCTTATATAGGCTAAACCAGAGTAACAATCCCACAATTGCGTAGACATAACTCTTGATCACTCCGATCTTCTGTAAAACCAGAACTGCAAGCGTTGCACCGAGAGCGGCAAGTAACCATGAGAAGAGAGCGCCCGCTGAAAAAACGAAAGCGATGATGATAATCGCACCGATATCGTCGATGACTGCCAGAGCTAAAAGAAAAGATTTCAAACCATCTGTAGCCCGCGAACCCATCAATGCAAGAATTCCTACCGCTAATGCAATATCTGTTGCTACCGGAATCGCCCATCCTTCCGGAGCGGTTGATCCTGCGATGGCTAGATAAATCAGAGCCGGTATCGCCATGCCACCTATCGCAGCAAAAAAAGGCGCGGCAGCCGAGCGAATTTCAGATAGGTGTCCAGAGGTAAGTTCCCGTTTGATCTCAAGACCAACGACAAAGAAAAAGATGGTCATCAACCCATAGTTAATCAATTTGAGAATTGTGAGCTCTAGATCTATCCCAAGGGGTTTGAGCGAGAATGAAAAATCTAAGGTCTTGAAATAAGCATCAGCAAAGGGTGAGTTTGCAATGAGCAAACCAAGAGTTGCTGCAAAGAGTAAGAGGATTCCAGAGGAGCTCTCTTTTTCGAGGAAATCTCGAAACGGAGCAAATCTATTTTTTGACAAGCGCTACGGCAGCAGAGAGGCACTCGGAGAGTCGGTTCGCTTCATCTGCATTGAGTTCAACTACCAAACGTCCGCCACCCTCGAGCGGTACACGCATCACCAGGCTCCGGTTCTCTTTAGTGACCTCCATAGGACCATCACCGGTTCGGGGTTTCATAGCTGCCATTCCCGAATTATCTCGCACTCTCGCCAGCCTGGGAAATTAGGGCCGCAATCCGAGCCCGCCCCCGCTCCAACACCACCAATACTGCCCGTTCCGGGACAGAGAGGAGCCGGGCAATCTCAGGTATCGAGCGGCGCTGCAGGTAGACCAGGGTGAGGATTGTTCTCTCCTCCTCCGGCAGGCGCTCGAGCAAGTCGAGAAAGGGGCTCATATTGGTGAGATTACCTCCAAACCTTGGTAAATCCTTAAGGCGTGATCTTCCAGATGCTGACCAAATCAGCTCCGTATCTGGCGGGCAAAGCGGTGCAAGCTGAGCCAAACCCCCAGAGCAAGTCCAGGTTTTAACAGGGTTGCTAGCGCTCCAGTTAACTCTTCATTCCATGTAAAACGGGTGTGAGCAGGATCGAGCACTTCTAACTCAAAGTAGCCCGTTCCTCGAAGCCACCTGCCGTAATGGAGCACATCACAGCGATGTGGCGGCTCCCATCTGCGAACCTCCATGTGATCCCAGATTCCCAACAGAGCGCGACTTGGAACTACTCCGGTAAATGCCGCAATTTTCGTGCCCACTCCACCGTGATCCTCAAGCACATCCACGCGGGTTGCCAACATCCACTCCCCTTGAGAGGTCCAATCGGCAATCGCATCCCAGATTTTTTGGATTGGAGCCTTCATCGTGAGAGTGAATTCAAGTTTTATTTCGCACCATCCGAACTTCCCGTACCGAGAGAGCGGTTACTGTTGCAACAAATACTAATGCAGCGAGTATGAAGATCGCATTTTTTGTACCAATCTGCTCAGCTAGTGGGCCGATGAAAATTAGCCCGATTGGCGCCAATGCATAGGAGCCCAGAGCATCATATGAAACAACGCGTGAATAGGATTCTTCAGGAATGTTATGTTGCATCGAGGTGCTCCATGCGACATAGAAAATCTCGATTGCCACACCAGCAAAAAAAGATATCACTATCGGAATCCAGATATTGCTTGCAAATGTTATGGAGAAAATCCAAGCGCTCATGAAGAGCATGGGAGTGATTCCGTAGATCATCGGCTTACTCAAAGTGAAGCGGAGTAAGGCAAGTCCAGTAACAATCATTCCTGCCGTCGAAACAGCCAAAATCAAAGACCATTCCCGGGGTCCATACCCGCTCTCCTTGATTGCCAGCGGTCCTAGAACTCCGAGTGTTGATTCATAGGCGAGATTGATGAAGGTGAAAGAGACGACAACAGAAACCACCCACTTACGGGCGATGAACTCGCGCCAACCAGCGCGGAGTTGGTGAAACATCGTCCCACTGTCATCTCGAGAGATCCGCAGTAAATCGATTGTCCATACCAAGACGCCTGCAGTGAAGAAACTAAGCGCATCAACGGCAAGCGCCCACCCTGAACCTGCAACTGCTACAAGCACTCCTCCAAGTAGCGCGCCGCTGGTATATCCAAAGTTTGTCAGTAATCCGATAACGCTATTTCCCCGTTGAAGCTCCTCTTTGGGGAGAATCTCCGGCAATACTCCTGAAAATGCTGGCCACCAGAGAGCATTGAGGATGCCAAAGAGCGCTCCCATCACGCAAAGGAGAGGAATTGAGACGAAACCAAAGATGAAACTCGTTGCGCTCACCATCACGAAGGCGCTACCCAGAATGTCGGTGCCGCCAACAATCTTATTTCGTTTATAGCGATCGCCTACAACCCCACCAAAAAGCATAAAAAGTAGGAGCGGGATCATTTGCGAACCTAGGACCAAACTTAGTTGTGAGGCAGTGCCATTTGGCAGACCAAGTACTCCAAAAGATAATGCGATAGGCGTGATTCCATTGCCAAGATTAGAGATAAATCGCGCGGACGCTAACTTTGTGAACCCGTTATACCGTGTCAGTGCACGGACATCGCTAAGAATTTCGGATGCAGGCATCGAGCGACTCTTCGATAGTGGTAGTCCACACAATATGATCGAGTTGATGTGGCTTGAGGAATCTCTGATTCGCTAAGTGCTCAATAAAGTCACGGAGTGGCGTATAGAATCCAGTTGGATCGAGAATAATAACTGGCTTCTCATGAAATCCAAGAGAGCGCCCGACCCAAATTTCGAAGAACTCTTCCATCGTTCCGGCGCCGCCAGGTAACGTGATGAAGGCATCTGAAAATTGATCGAGTAGCGCCTTTCGTACTCTCATATCATCGACTACATGTAATTCGGTTGCTTGATGATCAGCAAATTCATATTCGGCTAAGCGCTGCGGAATGACACCGATAGTCTCGCCTCCCAGTTCGCGACATGCTTTCGAGACTGCCCCCATCATCGAAATCTGGCCACCACCCCAGACCAGGGACCATTGTCTACGTGCGATGGCAGCGCCGAGTTCTCCAGCTAACTCAATATGCTCCGGAGCAATATTTTCTGAAGCCGAACAGTAAACCGCGATATGCACCCGCTCAGGATACGGGTAAAGCGGTACGGTGTACTCATGACGAGCGCCTCCGGTATTGGATTAGTAACAGTGGCATCCAATGGCACAGTCCTGGATGTCTGGTTCCCGCAGCCACATCTTGGCCCACTGTCCAATGCGGCTAGACCTGAGTTGGCACACCTTTGTGGCGATGAGAGCGAGAGAAAAGTCAGTAAAAAAGTTATCGAACTTGAAATCGATATCACCAAGGCGCCAACTTCGACAGAGGATGTCTACCTCCGCTTACATTTACTCTCCCATCGACTAGTCAAACCACACGGGCAATCTTTAGATGGAATATTCGCTTTACTGCCCAATGTTGTATGGACAAATCGAGGGCCGTGCCTTAACGAAAATTTTGAGATGACTCGAGCAGCGCTCATGAAGCAGGGACATGTGAGCGTTTTTGGCGTGGATAAATTCCCTCGCATGGTCGATTACGTCATCCCCTCAGGGGTAAGAATTGCCGATGCTGATCGGGTTCGGTTGGGCGCACATTTGGCAAGCGGAACGACAGTGATGCATGAAGGTTTCGTCAATTTCAATGCTGGAACATTGGGTGCATCAATGGTCGAAGGGCGAATCTCTGCTGGAGTAGTTGTAGGCGATGGTTCAGATATCGGCGGTGGCGCTTCAATCATGGGCACTCTCTCTGGCGGCGGCAAAGAGGTGATTTCAATCGGAGAGAAAACGTTGCTTGGCGCTAACTCTGGCTTAGGAATCTCACTCGGTGATAATTGTGTAGTCGAGGCAGGGCTTTATTTAACTGCAGCATCTAAAGTCGTTCTCCCTGATGGTGAGGTCGTTAAGGCGCGCGCACTTTCCGGAGCGCACAATCTATTGTTCCGCCGGAATTCTCAAAGCGGCGCTATTGAGGCTCTTCCGAAAGGGGGAGATTGGGGCGGGCTCAATTCCGTTCTGCACGCTAACTAAAGTTCTGAAAAGGTTCCAAAGTCAGATCTTTATCCATCACGGTAATTGCCGCGATATTGGGAAATTCTCTGATGATTTCCAGAGTGCGCTCAATCTCCGTTCCATCTGCAATGACAATTGGTGATTGCCAGGTGGAGGCAATGAATGCCGAAGTTGCAGAACGAGTGATGACGACCCGGGAGGGAAATCTGTACGAGGGAATATCACCGTAAAAGATCCCTGGAACATTACGTTCAACAAGAAGCGCCTCGACTTTTGATGAGGGCTCATAATCCTTACTCCACAGAATTGGCCGATCTGATGCAATGATCCTGCTGGCATCGGCAAGCATGACATTTCGTTCGCTTGCGATGAGAATTATTGGCTCGCCAGAGAGTCGTTCAAGCACATTTTCGCTCAATTCAATCTCATTGCGCCCTTCAAATCTCACCTCTTTTAACTTCCGCTTTGCTAGCGCTGTCCGACTGGGAAGAGCGCTGGTCCTGCCAATAAGCACAACTGATGAGATTTTCCTCCGTGTTAATTCTTTTACCGTTTCCGAACTCAAATCCTTAGCGCTGACGTTGAGAACCGGCAGTTGCAACTTATTCCCATATGCCATTCCGACAAGTGCGCCAGAAGGATCTTTATCGAAGTTAACTAAGACGGCACTTCTTGCGGTTGGAAACATGTTCCTCGCTACTGCAATCGCAATCGAATCCGAGCTCTCTCCGATGACACGATTTACAGAGCGGGATATCCAGGTAGAGGGTAGTTGTAATCTCGAACGGAACTTTTCTCCGTTTAATTCTGCGCTCTTGCCATTTGAACTATAGGCAACCACCGCCTTTACCCCACCTGCCTTGGTACGAGCGGCGACTTCATACCTGAGGACATCGGGTAAAGCGAATGCTTTTGCCATATCTGCTTGTTTGACCTGTCGTACCCACGAACTAAACGTGGGGTTAATCAAGGGGTCCAGACTCCATGGATCGGGGACCGGAACGAGATAGGGAATAGGAGTTCCCCATACCTCGGCAACATCTTGAGTGACTCCACCAGTTGAAGATGCGTAGTAGGTCGTGACTACTTTTCCGTTGTAGGTGATTGCAAGTCCCCTGCCTGGTTCAGGTTCGGTTGCAGTTATCGCATCAACCCATTTTTGTCCGTAAATCGGCTCGCTCTCCTTGGAATATCCGACAAAGTTCTGATCTTGCACTGTGGAATAAAGGTTACAGTCGCAACTTTTACGATAAATGCTCGCCTTCGACAAGGCAAAGGAGCGGGCGGTGATCACCTGCGCCTCCAATGCAGCGCTCGGCCACGAAGATGGAACTTCACCAATTCCTCGTAGGTACTCGCTATGAATCCGAAGCGTGGTGGTGGCGATGATTGAACCTTGGATTGCTGGCGAGACTGGTGGAATAAATTTAATTTGAACTTGCCCATACTTATATCTATGAATTACTGATCCCTGCCTCATCTTGATGATGTTTTGATCCCCCGGATAAGCGTTGGTACCTGACCACCGCAGAGTCCATATGGTTCCGGATGGAAGAGTTGTCGCTTCTTTAGTGATTGGATCGAGAATGGAGATAATCATTGTCCCGCTAAGTGCTGAGAAAATTACCTCTCCCCCAATTGGCACTTCTACAAAAGTTTGTTCATCAGTGGCGAGCTCAGGTGGTAAATCGCCGCCGTAGATTCTCATCGGTTGTGCGCTACCGCTGGCGGCTTCAACGCTAAATCCTACTGTTGCAACTTTGTCTGCAATATTGACTCGTACAAAAGATGAATCATCGACTGTCTCAACACTCGTTCCCGGGTAGTAATAGGTGGCAATCTCTGGACCGCTCTTGCCTTCACGTGCCTGTCCGTATGCCCCAAACTGACTCATGCCCACCCCGTGGCCATACCCAGAGCCACGAAATTCGAAGCGACTGGGAACTTCTGCAGCCTTCGCTTGAAGAGCTGTGGCTGAAAGAGCAAGCGTTATTGTGATCAGCGACGAAAGTCGCCTCTTATACATCTTCATCTGCAGCTGGTGATGCCGCTACTTGCAACGATTCTTTGTATGCGGTTATGACCTGCCCAGGCGCGCCGCGCATCATCAACTCTCCTTGATTTAACCAGACCACATCGTTGCAGATTTCTTTAACAGTCGCGAGAGCATGGCTCACGAGAATGATTGCCCGATTATGACTACGTAAAGATTTGATTCGTTCCAGACATTTCTTTTTGAATTTTGCATCACCGGTACTTAAGGCTTCGTCAATGATAAGAATGTCAGGCTCTACAACTACCGAGACTGCAAATGCCAACCTTGAATACATTCCAGATGAATAAGTTTTCATTGGCGAATCAATTGCATCACCGATTTCGGCAAATGCCGCTATCTCATCAAATTGCGATTGGATCTCTTCCCGGGTCAAACCAGCTGCCAAACCTCCGAGAATGACATTTTCGCGACCGGTCAGACGCGGATTAAATCCGACGCCAAGAGCCAGTAACGTGCTGATCTTTCCCTCCACTTCAACTCTTCCCGAAGTGGGAGGGATGATTCCAGAAATTACTCGCATCAATGAGGATTTGCCGGCGCCATTTGCACCGATTACTCCCAAGACGCTCCCATAGGGAATCTCTAGATTGATCCCGCGTAACGCTTTTACCTCACGAGTCTTTCGACCGGTCTGAGTAAGGGCTTGCCGGAAAGTGGGTTTACGTTCGACTGTCGTCAGATACGTGAGCGAGAGATCATGAATCGATATCGCGCGATCTCCAGAATTATGTTGATCAGATACGGAGAGCAAATTCACGCTCCCTACTTAGGAAGAGATAGCTTGCCAACAGAAATAGTCCGATACTCCACGCGAACATAAGAGCCCATGCCGTTAGCGAAGGTGCATTCCCTTCAATAAAGATTCCACTCCAGGAATCGATAAACGGTGATAGTGGATTGAGGTATTTCAAAGGTGTCAGCGCAGGCTTTAGAGAAGAAGTCTCATAGAGTACTGGCGAAAGATAGAGCCAGGCACGGGTTAGATATGGCAGGAAATTCTTGGTATCTCGAAAATACACATTAAGCGTGGCAAAAAGGAGCGCGAAGGCAAGCGAAAGTAGGAGCGCCAGAATAAGTATCGCGGGAATGAAGAGCAAAGCTGGACTTAACGGCGAGGCGAGCAGTGCGGTGATTATGCCGAGTACCACGAGGGTAGGTATGAATTTGAAGAGTGAAATTACCGTTGCAGATATAGGTAATACAAAACGAGGGAAGGCAGAGTTGAGAATCAACTTGCCACCGCTAGTAATGGATTTAGCCCCCATCGTTAGAGAGTTTGTCACTAAATAAAAGAGGAATAGCCCGGCAGTTAAGTGGGCAAAACGCCGGCCATCAGCGCTTCCACCAATCACCATGATCAATAGGAAATAAACCAGTGCGAGTAGAAGCGGATTGATGATGAGCCACAGTTGGCCAAAGAGCGAGCCAAAATTCTGCGCCCTTAGCTCCGAACGTGAAAACTCCGCGATGAAGGAGCGTCGTCTCCAAACCTGTTTGAAATACTCACCAAGCTTGGGCATTCCTCGATGAAAAGGTTGATAAACCTGGACTGATGCCACGTCTACCTCTCCCTCATCTCACATGTGAATATGCGCTCACGAATGAGCAAATAGTACCGCTATCGGTTGGCTGTAACGCGCTTTGTCGAAGTGATGAAGCCCCATGCCCATGAAAAATGCATAGTCGCCAGGATTATTGGCAGCAACATCATCTCCCGAGACGGATTTCTCAGTAATAACGAAAATGAACCTAGAAGATTAAAAAGCAGATACATCGTCGGAAGCGCCAAAAACAATGGCGAAATGAATGCACCAATCAATCCGACCAAGGTTCCGAGTAATGTGATGGGTGGAGCAAGGTACCGCGCATTGATGGTTCCTTTGTGACTGCGCGCCACTTCGCGTCGCCATCTTCCATATTCAAAATACTGTTTTGCTAAGGCGCCAATGTTTGGACGCGGTCGGTACGTCACTTCAAGACGAGGGTTGAAATAAACCAGTCCGCCACGCTCACGAAGGCGAAAGTTGAGTTCCCAATCTTGTGCCCGAATAAATCGTGGATCGAATCCATTGATTGCAGTCACTGCACTTCGCAGAAAAACACCGAGGTACACAGTGTCAGCACGTCCTTCCTCTCCACCAACATGGAAACTTGCACCACCTACACCAAACTTGCTGCGCATAGCAGCAGCAACTGCACGTTCGAAGAGAGTTTCTCCCCGCGCCGCCATGATTCCGCCAACATTTACCGCTCCGGTGCGAGCGAGGGTTGCTACAGCCTCTCGAATGTATCCACTGGGAAGGATGGAGTGGCCATCAACCCTAACTATGACGGGATATTTGGAGGCAGCAATTGCACGATTAAGTGCGTCAGCTGTCTTGCCGGTCGGATTATCAACCAGAGTGATTCGCGAATCTTTCTCAGCAATCCTCTCAGCTATGCGATTGGTGTTATCACGTGAAGGTCCGAGCGCCAGAACTATTTCGAGTGGGCCATCATGATTCTGTGAAGTGATTGCGCTCACCGTCGCCTCGAGATAACGCTCTTCATTCAAGACCGGTAGAATTACGGATACCGGAGTTAGGTTGGTAATTGGCGTGGTCATTAAGGACAGAAGGTACTCTCCACTTAGGCTATGGGCGTGATACATCAGTGCTTGGCGCGAATTCTCCCCCGTCAAAACCAAGGACAACGGCGAATTGCCCTCTTCTCGGTTGGTGTGGTGCTGGTTTCGGGCATCATTTGGGGCGGATTCGGTGCGGCAACTTCGCAAATCAAACGGGTGGATGTCTTTAAAGATCGAACTGAGCGACCGAAAGTAGTGGCCAGGACAGCGGTCACTTACCTCATCGTTGGTTCAGATACCCGCGAAGGTCTCACGAAAGCGGAGATCAAAGCGCTCAAAGTCGGCTCTACCAAGGTGGCCGCCGGCAAGAGAGCGGACACAATGTTGTTAGTTCATATAAGTAAGTCTCGAGATCATGCGACTATCGTCTCGATACCTCGCGATACCTTCGTATTAATTCCGGAGTGGACAGATAGCAAAGGCAAGGTCCACTCGCCTTCGTATTCAAAAATCAATACAACTTTTGGTCGTGGAGATGCGCCCCTGCTCGTACAAACTCTTGAAAGCATGACAGACCTTCGGATTGACCATTACATAGAAGTTAGCTTCCTTGGTTTTAAAGAGATGGTGGATGCTCTCGGCGGAGTGGAGATCTGCACGAGGAAGAAAATCAATGACCCTAAGAGCCACCTTGTATTGCCAGCAGGTACACATCGACTCGATGGAATTACTGCGCTTAAATATGTGAGAACTCGATATTTCGATGGCATGGGTGATCTAGGTCGAATGCAACGTCAACAGCAATTCATTGGGGCGATGATTCGGGAGGCAACCAGTGCGGGAGTTCTACTCAATCCTGTCAAACTCGTGAAATTCATCAATGCTTCACTTGGTTCGGTCACAACCGATCCAGGCTTAAAGCAAGATGATTTAATCACGCTCGCAGAACAGTTGCGAGGAATTTCTACTAAGAAAGTTCGAACCTTAACTGTCCCGCTCTCGGATGAGAATTACTATGCCAAAGGAGTTACTGCGGCAGTTTTGTGGGATGAAGAACGAGCGCCAATACTCTGGGATAAATTACGTAATGACCAAGAGGTCTTTGTTGAGCCAACTCCACAGCCCACTACGACCGATAAAAATGGCGCAGATGTGCCTGACAAGAAATCACAGAAGGTAAAGGCCTCGCCAACACCGACACCAACTCCGACTGACATCTTCAAGTCAAGAACGGCGGAGGTCGATAGCTGCGGAGCCCTCCGCTAGCCTGACGCTATGAAAATCTCGGTCATCGGAGCCGGCTACCTCGGAGCCACCCATGCTCTTTGCATGGCATCTCTTGGCCATGAGGTAGTCGTTGTAGATGTCGATAGCGAGAAAATAGCGCTACTAAAAAGTGGGATTCTCCCCCTCTTCGAACCAGGTTTGTCGGAGCTCTTTGACTCGGTTCGTAATACTAAGAAAATCACCTTCACTACAGATATCTCTTCAATTTCTGAGTGCGAGATCAACTTTCTTTGTATTGGCACCCCGCAGAATCGCGAGGGAATTGCTGCGGATTTGAGCGCGCTTGAAAGCGCTTTCGATTCGGTTCTCTCGGTTGCGAAATCTGGTTCGATCATTGCCGGAAAATCAACAGTGCCGGTCGGTACAGCACAACGATTTGCTCGAGAGTTAACCACTACTAGACCAGAGATCACTCTCAATTGGAACCCCGAATTCTTGCGTGAAGGTCATGCCGTCGCTGATACATTGGAGCCAAATCGGATTGTTATTGGTGCATCTACACCCTCTGATGCAAGAGTGCTCGCAGATTTCTATCGCTCCGTCTCGCCAAACGCACCACAATTCATAACTGATTTTCCAACTGCCGAGTTAGTCAAAGTTGCTGCGAACGCTTTTCTGGCAACGAAAATCTCATTCATCAATGCAATGTCTGAAATTGCAGATGTAACTGGCGCAGATGTCACAGTGTTGGCCGATGCAATCGGAATCGATGATCGCATAGGGAGAAAATTTCTCGGTGCTGGAATTGGGTTTGGTGGTGGTTGTCTACCGAAAGATATCCGTGCCTTCTTAGCGCGCGCAGATGAACTTGGGCTTGGAGAGTCACTTGCATTCTTACAAGAATTCGATCTGATCAATCAACGAGCCCGCTCGCGTGCGGTTGCAGTTGCAGTAAAAGAGCTAGGAAATCCCAAGGGGAAAAAGGTTGCGATTCTCGGTGCAGCCTTCAAACCAGAGAGCGATGATGTACGAGATTCTCCTGCGCTTGAGATTGCGCAAACTCTCGCTGCCTTGGGGGCAGATGTCGTGGTCACTGATCCACGCGCTCTGGGTAGCGCCGGAGAAAAAGTTCCCGATTTGACCTACGAAAAATCAGTTGCCCAGACACTTCAGGGGGCTGAATTGACAATGCTCTTGACTGAGTGGAGTGAGTATCGCTCACTTGATCCAGAGAGGGTCATCGGTTTAGTCAACACTCCAACGCTCTTTGATGGCCGCAACGTGCTTGATGTAAAGAAATGGCAAAAGGCCGGGTGGAAATTACTCGCTCTGGGTCGCTCGCTTTAGGTTTTCGGCGCGACCGAGAACTTCGGTGTGCATCTGCTCCATCTGATTCTTAATTGCAGCGAGAGCTGAAAGGTCATGTGCTCCCAGAATTCGTGCGGCGAGCAAACCGGCATTCTTTGCATTTCCTATTCCCACTGTAGCCACGGGAATTCCTGCGGGCATTTGGGCAATCGATAGCAATGAATCCATCCCCTCGAGCGCCTTTAACATGATGGGAACTCCAATCACAGGTAGCGGCGTAATCGATGCCAACATTCCTGGTAAGTGTGCTGCGCCACCGGCACCTGCGATGATTACTTTAAAACCCCTTGCAACCGCGCTTTTCCCAAATTCCATCATCTCTTCGGGCATCCGATGCGCAGAGAGCAGTGATACTTCATAGGTAATGTTCAACCCTTTGAGAGTGGTGGCAGCGCTCTCCATCGTGGGCCAATCCGAATCTGACCCCATCACTATTGCTACATCTGCCATTACTTCATCCCCTTGTATGAGCCTCTACTCGCTGATTTTGCCACTAATGTAATCAACTGCATGC
This sequence comes from Actinomycetota bacterium, assembly GCA_016870715.1. Lineage (GTDB taxonomy): Bacteria > Actinomycetota > Actinomycetes > Nanopelagicales > Nanopelagicaceae > IMCC26077. Next base: position 74,170 of record VGAL01000002.1, read on the forward strand.
GCTACCCGAGCACGCAACGCATCTAAATTTTCTCCAATCGCAGACACATGTCCAATTTTCCGCCCTGGTCGCACCTCTTTCCCATAGTTGTGGATCTTCAACTCGGGATCTCGTGCAAAAAGGTGGAGGTATGGCCGGTAAAGATCGCTCTTTTCGCCACCTAGCACATTACCCATCACCGCCCATTTCGCATTTAATGCGGTGCTACCTAATGGCAGGTCTAGCACCGCGCGAATGTGCTGTTCAAATTGCGAGGTAACCGAACCTTCGATTGTCCAATGCCCTGAATTATGCGGACGCAACGCAATCTCATTGATGAAGAGCTCTCCGCCAACATCAAATAACTCGACAGCCATCACGCCGATCAATTGAATATGCTCGGCGATAGCAAGTGCAATCTGTTGGGCTAATAAAGCAGTTCTTTCATCAAGGTCTGGCGCTGGTGAAATCGTCTCAATACATATGCCATCTCGTTGTACTGTTTCAGTTGGCGCCCACGTCGAAATCTGATTATGAGGAGAGCGCGCAACCATAATCGCCAGTTCTCGATCGAATGGGATCACCTCCTCGCACAATGCACGTCCCCAGTCGGCAAGTACAGCCTGCGCCTCTGAGATTCCACTTACTAATCGAACGCCTCTGCCGTCGTAGCCTCCCGAGACTGCTTTGAGAATCACGGGGAAGTTCTCGATCTCTGATGCATTGAGGATTGATTTCCACGCTGGCTGCGGTAGCCCCGCATCGCTAAAGCTCGTTCGCATATGTAACTTATCTTGAGCGTGCAGCAAAGCTTTCGATGATGGCCGAACTGCCTTCCCCAACTCCTCGAGGCGACGAATGTGGCCATTGGGAACTAATTCATGTTCAAAGGTAATCACATCACATTGATCCGCAAAATGTTGGAGCACTTCAAAATCACGAAAGTCACCAATGGTTACCGGGAAGAATTGAGCGGCGCTGTCGGTAGCGCTCGTTGCAAGAATTCGTAGATCGATACCAAGGGCCGTTGCTGGCGCCAGCGACATTTGGGCAAGCTGCCCCGCGCCGATGATTCCCAATCTCGGTGAACCATTAACCATGGAGGAGAGCCTACTTACTTCGCGCGAAGATGGGTGACATCAGCTGCGACGAACTCTTGCCCATCAGCAAGGACCAAAGAGCCACTTCCAGAGATCGCAGCTGCGCGTCCAAAAACCTCGCTCCCATCAGGAAGGGTGAGTCTGACTTCTTCTTCGAGAGTGGAACTGAGTTGTCGATACTTATTCTCGATGGGAAATGGTTTGACTTGCCATTCCATGATGGCTCGTGCCAAATCCGTTAGAAAATTAATAACAAGAAGTTCTCGACTTACTTTTTCACTAGAGTGAATGGTAAGTGAAGTGGAATTCTCGGCCGGCAGATTCGATTGATCCTGAAGGCAGTTTATCCCGATCCCAATGACGACATTATGATTGACTTTTTCAGCGATAATTCCGCCCACTTTCTTATCATCGATCATTACATCATTAGGCCACTTAAGGCTTGTATTGACCCCCGTCGTTTTTACAATCGCAGAACATGCTGCAACGCCAACAATCAACGGAATCCAACCCCAGCGGTTCTCGGGTTGGCCAACAGGTGAGAGCGCGGCAGATAGCAGCACGCCTTGGCCAGCTTCCGATTCGAAACTCCTGCCTGCGCGCCCACGTCCTGCGCTTTGGAATTCGGTGAGATAGACCTCACCCTCGCTTGCGCTCCCAGCAGCTAACTCGGATACCAAAGCGCGCTGAGTAGAATCTATTAAATTAAAATGCTGTACTCGCCAGTAACCCGAGTCAAGTGCTGAGATGATTTCTGCTACATCCAGAGGTTCCACGAGGGGTACGGTACGGCTATGAGCGGTGATATTCATACCACTGCAGGCAAGATCGATGATTTGCGTTCTCGCCTTGACGAAGCAACCCATGCAGGTTCGCAACGCGCAATTGAAAAACAGCATGCAAAAGGGAAAATGACCGCGCGCGAGCGGATTGCTGCGCTCGTTGATCCTGGTTCATTCACCGAGTTCGATGAACTTGCTCGCCATCGCTCTACCGCCTTCGGGATGGAAAAAGAACGCCCCTACGGCGATGGCGTTGTCACAGGCTATGGGAGCGTTGATGGCAGACAAATTGCGCTCTTCTCTCAAGATTTCACGGTGATGGGCGGCAGTCTGGGCGAAGTGTTCGGCGAAAAAATTCTCAAAGTCATGGACTTCGCACTCAAAGCGGGAATTCCCCTCGTAGGCATCAATGATTCTGGTGGAGCGCGAATTCAAGAAGGTGTGGTCTCACTCGGGCTTTATGGAGAGATTTTTCGCCGTAATGCGCGAATGTCTGGAGTCATCCCGCAGATTTCACTCATTCTTGGTCCATGCGCAGGCGGTGCGGTCTACTCACCTGCAATGACGGATTTCACCATCATGGTCGAAGGCACTTCGCATATGTTCATCACCGGACCTGAGGTAATCAAGGCAGTCACTGGCGCTGATGTTGAAATGGAGGAACTTGGTGGTGCTCGTACTCACAACACCAAAACAGGAAACTCGCACTATCACGCAGCAAATGAATTAGATGCAATCGATTACGTAAAGAACCTCTTGGCATTCTTACCAAGCAACAATCGAGATCGAGCACCAATTTTTCCCGTTGCCCACAGGAATGAAATTCACAGTGCAGATTTAGCGCTCAACTCCATCATCCCTGATAGCCCTAACCAGCCATATGACATGAAGAACGTAATTAAGACGATCATGGACGAGGGTGAATTCTTGGAGATTCAAGAGTCTTTCGCGCCAAATATTGTCATTGGATTCGGACGAATTGAAGGACATGCAATTGGCGTAGTTGCGAATCAACCTCTACAACTGGCGGGAACCCTAGATATCGATGCGAGCGAGAAGGCAGCTCGTTTTGTCAGAACGTGCGATGCCTTTAACGTTCCCATTCTCACTCTCGTAGATGTGCCTGGATTCTTGCCAGGCACTGATCAGGAGTGGAATGGAATTATTCGTAGAGGTGCCAAACTTCTTTACGCCTATGGTGAAGCAACTGTTCCGTTGGTTACCCTCATCACTCGCAAGGCTTACGGTGGTGCTTACGATGTTATGGGCTCAAAGCATCTTGGCGCCGACATTAATTTTGCATGGCCTACTGCACAAATCGCAGTCATGGGAGCGCAAGGTGCGGTCAATCTCTTATACCGCCGAGAACTTGCCGCAGCAGAGGATGTAGAAACGCTCCGAAAGAATTTGATGACCGAATACGACGATACCCTCGCTAACCCATACCTAGCTGCTGAGCGTGGCTTCATCGATGCAGTCATCGAGCCCGCCCAAACTCGCGTGAATATCGCTCGAGCCTTTCGGGCCCTTCGCAACAAACGGGTAGAACTCCCTCCGCGTAAACATGGGAACATTCCACTGTGATCAAAATCCTCAAAGGTGCTGGTAACGATTTAGAGATTAAAGCGATTGAGCAAGCGCTCGTGATGCGCACCGCACAATGCGCTACATCTGATAAAACTCATGGTGAGTACGGCAAACCCATTTTGCGTACCTCCATAGAGCCAGAAAGCGCCGAGCGCTCTTGATCATGGAAATAATTCTTGCCTCAGCCTCTAGCGCACGGACCAAGTTGCTGCGCGATGCGAAGATTCCGCACTCTGTTGTAGTGAGTGGAATAGATGAAGAAGCAGGGGTGTTTACCACCCTTTCGCCGAGTGAAATGGTTCTTGCACTTGCCACTGCAAAAGCGCGAGCTGTTGCTTCCATGAATACTGGAAGGAATGTTCTCGTTATTGGAGCGGACTCGACCTTGGAATTTGATGGTCGTGCGATGGCTAAACCGGGCAAGGCTGAAGTAGCGATCTCTTGGTGGCAAAATTATCGCGGTCTATCTGGGAAGTTACATACTGGGCAGAGCGTTATCGATGTGGCTAAAGGAGAGAGTGCGAGCGCGCTTTCGACTACGGAAATTTCTTTCGCCCAACTCACCGATGAAGAGATTCGCTCTTACGTCGCCACAGAAGAGCCCTTGTCTCTGGCAGGTGGTGCATCTCTTGATGGAATTGGCTCACCATATATTTCGCATATATCTGGTGATGCCTCAGGAGTTCTAGGATTAAGCATGAATCACTTACGAGAATTGTTTAGCCAACTTGGTTATCCCTGGCACTCCTTAAGGGCGAAATAAGCATGCCAGACATCTCACGAGTCTTAATCGCCAATCGTGGTGAGATTGCAATTCGGATTGCTCGCGCCGCGCGCGATCATGGAATTACCCCTATTGCTGTCTACGCGGATGGCGATCGAAATGCCCAACATGTTCTCGCATGTGATGAGGCCTACGCACTTAATGGCGCTACTGCAGGCGAGAGTTACCTCAATATTGAGAAGATAATTTCAGTTGCGCGCACTGCACAAGCTGACGCTATTCATCCGGGGTATGGATTTCTCTCCGAGAATGCAACTTTCGCTCAAGCGGTATTCGATGCTGGCTTGATCTGGATTGGCCCGCCACCTCAGGCGATAGCCGCTCTGGGCGACAAGGTCTCGGCGCGGAAGATTGCCGCGAAAGTTGGTGCTCCGCTCGTTGCCGGAACTGCTGATCCTGTCGAAAGTTCAGCCGAAGTAATTACCTTCGCTCAACAGCGCGGTCTGCCTGTTGCTATCAAAGCAGCGCATGGTGGCGGTGGCCGAGGCCTGAAAGTTGCTCGAACTCTGGCGGAGATCCCTGAGCTATTTGATTCAGCTGTCCGCGAAGCCGTTGCCGCATTTGGCAGAGGTGAATGTTTCGTCGAACGATATCTCGATCGCCCCCGCCACGTTGAGACTCAAGTTCTTGCTGATTCCCATGGAAATGTCGTAGTCGTTTCTACTCGCGATTGCTCATTGCAACGACGTCATCAGAAACTAGTTGAAGAGGCGCCAGCGCCATTTCTGAGTAAGGCTCAGATTGATCAACTCTATTCGGCTAGTAAAGCAATTATCAAAGAGGCGGGTTATGTTGGTGCGGGTACCTGTGAATTCCTTGTTGGTCTCGATGGAACTATCTCTTTCCTTGAGGTGAATACGCGATTACAAGTGGAGCATCCTGTGAGTGAGGAGGTGACAGGACTTGATTTGGTTCGAGAACAGTTCCGAATTGCCGCGGGAGAGAGATTGTCCTTTTCCGATCCAGAGATTCGGGGTCACTCCATAGAGTTTCGAATTAACGGTGAAGATCCTGGAAAGAATTTCCTTCCTACACCGGGGGTAATTACCGCGTGGAAAACTCCATCAGGACCTGGGGTGCGCGTTGATTCAGGATTTACAACTGGAGATGTGATCAGCGGGAATTTCGATTCACTATTAGCGAAATTGATTGTGACAGGTTCAACTCGCGCTCAAGCGCTCGAGCGAGCTCGTCGCGCGCTTGATGAATTCGTAGTAGATGGAATCGCCACCGCTCTGCCCTTTCATAGAGCAGTTGTCCGTGATGGCGCTTTTACATCAGATCCATTTCGAGTATTCACTGGCTGGATTGAGAGCGAATTTGATAATCAGATTCCACCATTTACCGGAACGGCTGAAGCTCACGATGATCAAGTGATTGAACGCCTTGTGGTTGAGGTGGATGGACATCGATTGGAAGTGGGTTTGGTCAGCGAGCAACCGAAACGTCGCCGCTCACACTCTGTTCAATCTTTCAAAAATCGAGGGGATGCTCTTACCAGTCCCATGCAGGGCACAGTGGTCAAGATTGCAGTGCATGATGGTGATGAGGTCGCTGAAGGTGATTTGATCGTGGTGTTGGAGGCTATGAAAATGGAGCAACCGCTCATCGCTCATAAGTCGGGACGAATCCATGGATTAGTAATGGCGGTCGGTAGCAATATCGCTAGTGGCGCCACCATCTGTGAGATTAAGTAGTTACCAACTCTCTGGAGCGCGGTAACTCCCCCAAGCGCTTCGCAACGCATCTGAAATCTCGCCCACTGTTGCATCTGCAAGTAAAGCCGCTTTGAGTGCAGGAAGCAGATTCTGATCACTTTGAGCGGTTGCTACTACCGATTTTAGGGAGTTATCAACGCGATCACGATCGCGATTCTTTCGCAACGTAGCCAACTTGGCGCTCTGTTCATGCGCAACCGATTCATCAACTCGTAAAGGTTTGTAAGGTTCCGCTGGCGATATGTACTCATTAACACCAACAATAAGTCGAGTCTTTGCCTCAATTTCTTGCGCAATTCGATAGGAATTCTTTTCAATCTCACTCTTTTGGAATCCTGCTTCCACTCCAGCAACGGCGCCACCCATTTCATCAACTTTATACATTAGCGCCTGAATCTCATCAACCAATTCGGTAGTCATACTCTCGACCGCGGCTGATCCAGCAAGCGCATCGACAGTTCGTGCTAAGTCACTCTCATGAGCGATCACTTGTTGAGTGCGAAGGGCAAGTAGCGCAGCCTTTTCGGTCGGCAAACCCAGCGCCTCATCAAAAGAGTTGGTATGAAGGGATTGGGTACCACCCAAAACCGCTGCAACCGCCTGCAGAGTCACGCGTACGAGGTTTAATTCTGGTTGTGCAGCAGTAAGTTGTACACCCGCAGTCTGCGTATGAAATCGAAGGTGCATTGCACGTTCATTAGTGATGCCATAGCGCTCTTTGATGATTCGAGCCCACACTTGGCGCGCAGCCCGGAATTTTGCAATCTCCTCCAATACAGTTGTTCGCGCGACGAAGAAAAAACTCATACGCGAGGCGACCTGCTCCACACTCAATCCTCGACTCTGAGCTGCATCGAGATAGGCAATCGCATTGCTGAGTGTAAATGCAATCTCTTGAACTGGATTAGCTCCAGCCTCTGCCATGTGATACCCCGAAACTGAAATCGTGTTCCACTTTGGCAATTCACGCGCGCAATAATCAAAAGTGTCACAAATCAAACGCATCGAAGGCTTTGGTGGATAAATATATGTGCCCCGAGAGATGTATTCCTTCAAAATATCATTTTGAATTGTTCCGCTGATCTCTGCACCAGGCACACCTTGTTCAGCTGCCACGATCTCATACATCAGTAACAGAATCGCTGCGGGAGCATTGATTGTCATAGACGTTGAAACTTTATCTAGTGGTATTCCTTTGAAGAGTTGGCGCATATCATCGAGGGAGTCGATTGCCACTCCCACTCGACCTACTTCGCCTAGGGATTGAGGAGCATCAGAGTCAAAGCCCATCTGTGTTGGCAAATCAAAGGCAACCGAAAGTCCACCAGTTCCAGCGCTTACCAACTGGTGGTAGCGCTCATTCGATTCTTCTGCCGAACCAAATCCTGCATATTGGCGCATCGTCCATGGCTTACGTAAATACATCTCTTGATAAATACCGCGAGTGAAGGGAAATTCACCTGGCCGTTCGCCATCTGTGACGTAATCAGGTTTGATGGGAAGACCCGATTCCGAATTCCAACTCATCTGTGAATCTTATCTCTCTCGGAGTGGCAAAGGGAAAAAATCTATTATCAATCAATACTCTCACTCACTATGGCTCGCATTACCTCTGTCAACATGAGAGGCACCCGACGTACCACTCTGGTAGTTGCACTCGCCTCTGCAATGTTTTTAAGCGCGATGGCCGGTAGCGCCGATGGCAAGCAGGTGATTGGCGGTGGAAGGTTGGGTGAGAGCGGAGTCATCGTCAATTCAGTCGAAGGTGATGGGGTATCTGCTCCGCCAAGCACCTCTGCACTCTCCTACGTGATCGCAGACTTCGAAACTGGTGAAGTTCTTGCTGCCAAAAATCCACATAAGAAATTGCCACCAGCTAGTACCTTAAAAACTTTGACAGCACTTACTTTGATGTCTCGAATAAACATGGATAAGCGCTATAAAGCCTCATGGCGTGAAGCTAGCATAATTGGTAACAAGGTAGGCATGTGGAAGAACCGCACCTACACCGTGCGAGATATTTGGTACGGATTGATGTTGGGGTCAGGCAATGATGCGGGGGTCGCTTTAGCAACAATGAGTGGAGGAATTAAGAAAACTTCCGCTCTCATGCTCGCCAAAGCGCGTTCAATTCAAGCATATGACACCATCCCAAAAAGCCCTCATGGTCTAGATACGCCTGGTCAAGTCTCGAGCGCATACGACCTTGCCTTGATTGCTCGCGCGGCCATGAAAGAGAAGAATTTTAGAAAGATTGTTGCAACTAAGACCTACGTATTCCCGAAATCTGGTCCACGAAATGTCGATCGTAAGATTAGAAATTTGAATAAATTAATCTTTACTTATCCCGGTGTCATAGGGGTAAAGACTGGTTACACCACTAAGGGGCGAAATACTTATATTGGAATCGCCGAACATGATGGGCGGACAATCATCATTACCTTTATGCACCTTAGATATGGCCGAGATGCATTGGCGAAAAAGTTATTTGACTGGGGATTTGAGGCTGTTGGAAAGGTCGAACCAGTCGGTGAATTGGTCTGATTCCTACGATCGGGGAAGTAATCCCAGGGATTTATAAACAATTGAAAGCGTCTTCGAGGCCACCGCTTCTGCACGCTGCGCACCTTCGCTCAAAATATCCAGAAGCGCTTGCTCATCGTGGAGGTAGCCAAGCGCAGCCTCTCGTATTGGCCTGAGAGTCTCTGTCACGATTTCAGCAACATCTTTCTTGAAATCACCGTAACCCTTGCCTACATAGTCGGCTTCAATACTTGCCACAGTGCGACCAGAGATTGCGCTGCAGATTGAGAGTAAATTGCTAATTCCCGGCTTATTTGCCTCGTCGAAAGTGACATCTCGACCGGTATCAGTGACCGCGCTCTTGATTTTCTTCACATTTGCCTCGGGGGTATCAAGAAGCTCGATCACTCCAGCCAAACTCGTTGCAGACTTACTCATTTTTGATGTTGGCTCTTGCAAGTCCATGATTTTTGCAGTGCTTTTAAGAATGTGCGCCCCGGGAACTGTAAAGACCTCGCCAAAACGAGAGTTAAATCGCTGGGCCAAATCCCGCGTAAGTTCGATATGTTGACGTTGATCTTCTCCAACTGGGACCAATTCAGGTTGATAAAGCAAGATGTCTGCGGCCTGGAGCATGGGATATGTAAATAGTCCCACCACCGTTCTATCCGTACCACTCTTCTGTGATTTATCTTTAAATTGGGTCATCCGGTTAGCCTCACCAAATCCCGTGATGCACTCAAAAACCCAACCGAGTTGGTTATGAGCCGGAACGTGAGATTGAATGAAAAGCGTTGATTTTTTCGGGTCTATTCCGATTGCCAGTAATTGGGCCGCTGATGCAAGAATCCGTTTTCGCAACAGCGCAGGATCCACTTCGACAGTTAGAGCATGAAGGTCGACGATGCAGTAGTAGGTATCATGAGTGCTTTGCAACTCCACCCACTGGCGGAGCGCACCAAGATAATTTCCTAAATGAAATGAATCATGTGTTGGTTGAATGCCAGAGAGAACGCGTTCTGTCATCGTCTACTTATCTACTCTCTCCAGAAACATTTCCTGGCGTCTGTGATAAAAGTACCCGAAGCATCGCTGGTCGCTTACCTTCGACGCTCTCAACCAACAACTGACAACCTTCCAATTCAATAGCATCCCCCACTTCGGCGATTCGCCCCAGTTTATGGGTCACCAATCCACCGATACTTTCATACGGTCCTTCAGGGAATTGATAATTGATTTCATTGCTGGCTTCTGAGAGATTCGTTAAACCATCAATATGGAACTCGCCAACGTTTCCCTCGCGCACTTCGTCAATTTCATGATGGTCATATTCATCCCTGATATCACCGACAAATTGTTCAACTAGATCCTCGAGCGTGATAATGCCATCTGTCCCACCATATTCATCGACCACAATCGCGATATGTGAGCCATCCGCGCGCATTTTTGAGAGCACCGGTAAGAGTTCACGAGTGCCCGGGATAAATTCAATTGTTCGAACGAGGTCTCCTATTCGAGTTTGGCGCTCATAAAGTTCTGGGTCGAGAAGATCGCGTACGTTGATAAATCCAATAATGTCATCAAAGGATCCTTTGACTACTGGATACCGTGAATGCCCAGTTTCAATGATAATTTTCACCGCTTGTCCGACAGTCAATTCACTATCAAGAAAATCTACTTCTGTGCGAGGAACCATGATCGAATGGATCTGGCGATCGCTTGCTTCAAAGACTTCCTCGACAATCTCCTTCTCGGCGTGTGTGAATGCATGATGTCCACTAAGCAGGTCAATTAACTCTTCCTCGCTCATTTGTTCTCGGGCAGCTTTAGGATCAACGCCAGCGGCGCGAACGAGAAGGTCGGTTGATTTTGAGAGTAACCAGATAATTGGTCGGAACAATCTGGCAATAACTTCGACAACCCCTGCACTTGCTAACGAGATTGGCACTGCGCGAACAATCGCAATTCGTTTCGGAGTCAACTCTCCGATAATCAAAGAGATATACGCGATGATTAACGTCAATCCAATAAGGGAAACCAATTCGGCAGCGCTCGTGCGTAGCCCTAGATCTTCAAGGAATGGAATGAGGTATCGCCCTAAACGCTCCGCGCCAATGGCGGCAGAGAGAAAACCAAAGACGGTAATTCCCACCTGAATCGCCGCGAGAAAGCGGTTCGGGCTCGCGGTGAGCGCAGCCACCCGCGCCCCACGCTTACCTGTTCCCGCCATCTGTTTGATCTGAGACTCCCGAAGGGAGATCAGGGCTATCTCAGCGGCTACCAGGAAGGATGAGAGGGCTATTAAGGCAAGGACGATGGCGATATCGCCAACCAGTTCCCCTACAGAGCCCGCCACCGCTCAAGGGTAGCGAAATGGAGGCGGACGCGCTCTGGAGACTTCCGCAGAGCCCCTATTTCAGGTACTTTCTCCCCGTCCTCATCCGAGGATGACCTATCTCCAACGGATCGTCCGGCACGTACCTGCCGGGAGAGGGAGCGAACGCTCATGGCAATTGTTGTATTCGATAAAGCAAGTCGTACCTATCCAGGTACCACCCGTCCTGCAGTAGACCAACTTGATCTCGTCGTCAATGACGGAGAGTTCCTCGTGCTTGTTGGCCCATCAGGTTGCGGAAAGTCAACATCCCTTCGAATGCTCGCAGGACTTGAAGATGTTGATACCGGTTCTATCCGTATCGGCGATCGTGATGTCACTCATGTGGCGCCAAAAGATCGCGATATTGCGATGGTCTTCCAGTCTTATGCGCTTTACCCACACATGACTGTGGCAGAGAACATGGGCTTTGCATTGAAGATCGCCGGAGTAAATAAAGATGAGCGCGCACGTCGCGTTCAAGATGCGGCAAAGTTGCTCGATCTCGAGCCTTACCTCGCGCGTAAACCAAAGGCGCTCTCTGGTGGACAACGCCAGCGCGTGGCTATGGGTCGCGCAATCGTTCGCGAACCACAGGTCTTCCTCATGGATGAGCCGCTATCAAACCTCGATGCGAAACTTCGCGTCGCTACCCGTACCCAGATTGCAGCGCTACAGCGCCGCCTCGGAATCACCACTGTCTATGTGACTCACGATCAAGTCGAAGCTATGACCATGGGTGATCGTGTAGCAGTTCTCAAGGATGGTCTCCTCCAGCAAGTAGATTCCCCACGTAACCTCTATGACAAGCCAGCAAATGCATTCGTCGCTGGATTCATCGGCTCTCCTGCGATGAACTTGATCACTGCGCCTGTATCCGGTGGCCAAGCTTCACTTGGTAACTTCAAAGTTAGCGTTCCTGCATCCGCTGGCGCATCGGCAATCGTCGGTGTTCGCCCAGAAGGCTTCAAGCCAACCGGAGCTGGACAAGGCTTTGATATCAAGGTCGATGTTGTTGAAGAGCTCGGTTCTGATGCGTTCGTCTATGGAAAGCCTGTCGCATCGGGTATCTCCCTTACCAATGCCAGTGCAGAAGAGGGTGCTCAAGTCATCGTTCGTTGGGATCCAAAGAATCCACCGAAGGCTGGCGACACTGTCTCGGTCACTGCAGATACATCTGCAGTACACGTCTTCGATGCAGCATCAGGCAAGCGCCTCTAAGTCATCATAAAAAACCCGCCTCTAGTTCACTAGGGGCGGGTTTTTTCTTGCAACAATCGGGTTATTAAGCCCCAAGTTAAGCCATAGCCTTCTTAAGATTCTCATCAATTGCAGCGAGGAACTCTTGGGTATTGAGCCACGGAGCATCTTTGCTGATCAGTAACGCTAGATCCTTGGTCATCTTCCCTTGCTCGACGGTCTGCACACATACCTTCTCGAGCGTGTCAGCAAATTGCGCAAGCTCTGGATTGTTATCAAGTTTTGCGCGATGAGCCAAACCACGTGTCCATGCAAATATTGATGCGATGGGATTAGTAGATGTTGCCTTACCTGCTTGGTGATCGCGGTAGTGGCGAGTGACCGTGCCGTGAGCCGCTTCAGATTCAACTGTCTTTCCATCGGGAGTCATCAACACCGATGTCATAAGACCGAGTGATCCATACCCTTGTGCGACAGTATCCGATTGAACATCTCCATCGTAGTTCTTACATGCCCAGACGTAACCACCCTCCCATCGAAGCGAGGTCGCCACCATGTCATCAATCAATCGATGGTCATATTCGATACCTGCTGCTTGGAATTGGCTCTTAAATTCACTCTCGTAGATTTCAGCAAAAATATCTTTGAAGCGTCCATCGTATGCCTTCAAAATGGTGTTCTTCGTAGATAGATATACCGGATACTTTCGAGCTAAGCCATAGTTCATAGAGGCGCGTGCGAAATCACGGATTGAATCGTCAAGGTTGTACATCGTCATCGCTACACCAGAGCCTGGGAAATCAAAGACATTGAATTCCATCGGCTTAGAGCCGTCGGCGGGAGTGAAAGTGACCGTCAACTTTCCTGGACCTGGGACTTTGAAGTCAGTCGCACGATATTGGTCACCGAAAGCGTGGCGGCCAATAACAATTGGCTTAGTCCAATGTGGGATGAGGCGTGGCACGTTGCTGATGATGATCGGTTCGCGGAAGATGACGCCACCAAGGATGTTACGAATGGTGCCGTTAGGTGATTTCCACATGCTCTTTAAATTAAATTCTTTGACACGAGCCTCATCTGGCGTAATAGTCGCGCACTTCACGCCGACGCCATGCTTTTTAATTGCATGAGCGCTATCTACAGTGACCTGATCGTCAGTAGCGTCGCGATGTTCGATACCAAGATCGTAGTATTCAAGATTGACATCAAGGTAAGGCAGAATAAGTTGATCTTTGATGAATTGCCAAATAATCCTGGTCATCTCATCACCATCAAGTTCGACTACGGTTCCCGTCACTTTAATTTTTGACATTATTTGATTACCTTCCTTATTAAAGATTCTTAACATCTGCTTGTTTGGCGCGGACCGCTTCGGCAGCTACTTTCAACTCAGCCAATTCACTATCGGTGAGCTTGGTTTCTACCACGCGCTTAATACCGGTTTTGCCGATCTCAGCTTCGACGCCAAGATATACGCCAGAAATGCCATATTCGCCGTTGACCCATGCACATACCGGCATGATCGCACCCGAATCTTCGATAACTGCCTTCGCCATTCGAGCAGCTGCAGCCGATGGTGCGTAATAGGCAGAACCGGTTTTTAGCAGAGCCACAATTTCGGCGCCGCCATTTCGAGTTTTCACGACTAATTCTTCGATATCAGCTGCAGAGAGTAATTCACTTAACGGTTTCCCATTGACGCGACAACGACTGGGAACAGGAACCATAGTGTCTCCATGCGATCCAAGAGTAAGAGTCTCGACATCGCTTACTTTTACACCGAGTTTTGTTGCGACAAAGTTTGTAAAGCGCGCGGTGTCAAGCATTCCTGCTTGGCCCATAACGCGGTTGTAAGGAAAAGCAGATGCAATTTGTGCCAACGCTGTCATCTCATCGAGTGGATTGGAGACCACGATAATGACCGCACTAGGGCTATGTTTAGCTACATTCTCCGCAACGCCACGAACGATTCCGGCATTGACTCCGAGTAAGTCCATTCGACTCATGCCTGGCTTGCGCGGTAAACCCGCGGTAATTACTACGACATCAGAGTTCGCAGTCTTTTCATATCCAGCGCCATCTGGAGTTGTGGTAGCACCAATCATCAGCGTCTCAAATCCTTCGATGGAACGAGATTGATTGATATCAAGGGCTAGACCCTCAGGCTTTCCCTCAACGATGTCGGTAAGGATTACCTCATCAAAAATGTTGTACTCGGCTAATCGAAGTGCGGTTGTTGAACCATAAAAACCAGCTCCGACCACTGTGACACGACCTGCCATGCTTGGGGCCCCAATCTCTCTTGATATCAAGATAACTCTACCGCTGGCGCGAAGTTGCTACGGCAGTACTAATGCCAGCGCCAGCAGCGCCAATGCGAGCGTTGCGAGAGAGGCAACGTCGCTCAGATCGCTCCGCCAGGGAGTCCGTTTGCCCCGCTGAAGATGGGCCAGAAGCGCCATGAGAGCCAGGCCGGCAGCGAGAACCAAGGCGCCTACCCGTACAGAGAGGAGCACGCTCATTGTGGTTGAGAGCGCCACCAGAATGAGGGCAACTGTGCTCATATGTGGGATCGCTCCGCCGCCTCAACCACATTGGTCAACAACATCGCGCGGGTCATCGGACCGACTCCACCCGGCATCGGCGCAAAAAAACCCGCACGATTGCGCACATCTGGATGGACATCACCGAGTAATCCAGATTCAGTTCGGGTGATTCCCACATCAAGTACTGCAGCGCCAGCTTTGATATTTTCCGCGGTAATGAAGTGTGCTTTACCTAATGCGGCGATGACAATATCTGCACGTAGCAAATGTGAATGCAAGTCAACAGTTGCCGAATGGGTAACAGTGACTGTCGCGCTCTCCCGCTTGCGCGATAACAGCAATCCCAGCGGCCTACCCACTGTAAGTCCGCGTCCGACCACTACAACCTCGGCGCCGTTGAGTCTGACCCGATATCGCGCAAGGAGTTCGACAATTCCACGTGGCGTACAGGGCAGCGGCGCAGGTTGATCAAGAACTAATTTCCCAAGATTGAGCGGATGTAATCCATCTGCATCCTTGGCAGGATCAATCTCTTCGAGTATCGCGTTGGCATCGATCCCTTTGGGTAGCGGTAACTGCACGATGTATCCGGTGCATTCAGGGGCTCCGTTGAGATCTCGTAGCGCAGCGCGAATATCGTTGAAGGTTGCGCTCGCTGGTAATTCCACTCGAATCGAATGGATACCAACTTCGGCGCAATCCTTATGTTTACCGCCTACATATGCATGTGATCCTGGATCATCACCGACAAGTACTGTTCCCAGTCCTGGCTTTGCCTTGAGAGTTTTAACTCGAGCAGCGAGCTCTTCCTTAATTTCGTGGGCAACCTGCTTGCCATCAAGGATCATCGCGCTCATGGCAGAAGTCTAACCGGCTTTTACCTCTCAATTAGGCATGGGCAAAGTGGCGAACGCCGGTGAAATACATGGTTACTCCTGCTTTTTCGACTGCTGCAATCACCTCTTCGTCGCGAACGCTCCCACCTGGTTGCACAATTGCCGTTACGCCGCCATCAATCAAAATTTCTACACCATCAGCAAATGGAAAGAATGCATCGCTTGCTGCATAACTGCCCTTCGAACGTTCGCCAGCTCGGGTGATTGCTAACCGCGCTGAATCAACTCGATTGACTTGTCCCATTCCTATCCCCACAGCCGCGCCATCTTTGGCTAGCAAGATCGCATTACTCTTCACAGAACGAACGCTCCGCCAGGCAAATTCAAGATCGGCAAGCTCTTGTCCGGAAAGTGCCCTGCCGGCTACCAATTTCCAATTATCTGCCTTATCGCCTTCGCCATTGACGCGATCGAAATTCTGAACAAGAAGACCGCCGTCGATATGACGAAGTTCTCGATCGGCATTGACTGGCTCTACTTTAAGAATTCGAATTGAGGGCTTCTGCTTCAATATCTCAAGCGCTGCATCTTCGAAGTCATGCGCGGCAATCACTTCGGTGAAGACTTCGGATACTCGCTCTGCCATTTCGCGAGTCACGATGCGATTGGCTGCGATGACACCACCGAAAGCTGAGACGGGATCACAACTATGGGCCCGTTGATACGCCTCGCTAATTGATTGGCCGATTGCAATTCCACACGGGTTGGTATGTTTGATGATGGCTACAGCTGGCGCCTGATGATCATGAGCTGCTCGCCACGCGGCCTCAATATCCACGTAATTGTTATAGGACATTTCTTTTCCGTGGAGGACAACTGCATTCGCTAGCCCTGAAGTATTTCCGCTCTCTGAATAAAGAGTTGCGCCTTGATGTGGATTTTCGCCGTACCGTAGCGTCCGAATCTTGGTAAAACTCTCTCCTACCCAATCAGGACTCTCTTCTTGCGATTGTTCGCCTAGCCATCTCGCCACCGCAATGTCATAACTAGCTGTTGCACGGAATGCAGCAAGCGCTAGGCCTTCTCGCTCTGCCAACGTGGTACCACCGCTCTTCAGCGCATCGATAATGATTGGATATTGAGAGATGCTCGAGACCACAGCAACGCTCTGATGGTTTTTGGCTGCGCCACGAATCATGCTCGGACCGCCAATATCTATCTGCTCGATACATTGATCAACGCTGGCGCCACTGTGCACTGTTTCAGCAAAGGGATAGAGGCTCACCACTACTAAATCAAATGGGGCAATGCCAAGATCACGCAATTGTTCACCATGACCGGTTAATCGAAGATCAGCCAATATTCCAGCGTGTATCACCGGATGGAGAGTCTTCACTCTCCCATCGAGTGACTCAGGAAATCCAGTTAACTCCTCTACTCGCACAACGGGAATTCCACTTTTTTCAATAGTTGATGCGGTGCTGCCGGTGGAGACAATCTCTACTCCGTTTTGATGCAACTCCCGAGCGAATTCAATCAAGCCACCCTTGTCATACACGCTCACTAGAGCTCGCTTAATGGGCTTTCGCATCACATCCCCTTCTCGGCCAAGACCAGGCTAAGTATGCCAGCGACAATCATTTCTCTCTCAAGCTCCTTGATTCGATTATGGAGCGCCTCTTCACTCTCTCCCGACATAATCGTCAATCTTCGTTGTGCAATGATCTCTCCAGTATCCACCCCTGCATCGATGTGGTGGAGTGTGCAGCCACTTTCGTGCACCCCAGCAGTAAGGGCATCGCGCACCGCATATGCACCGGGAAATGCTGGCAAGAGCGAGGGATGTGTGTTGATGATACGAAAAGTATTTACAAATGTTGGCGAGAGAATTTTCATGAAGCCAGCGCTGACCACTAACCAGGGATCTACACTTGTAATCGCCCTCTCTAACTCCTTTTCCCATGCGCCGCGTTGGTCTCCACTTCGAAAAGGTACGAGCTCGGTTGGCACCTTTGCCGCTCTAGCTCTGCGGAAAATGCCAGCCTCTGGAATTTCGCTAATTACTCGTGCGATTTTTATATGTTCGTAGAGAGCGCCAGTTGGTTCTGTCGCTGCGTCGATGAGAGCTTGCGCGACACTTCCCTCACCCGATGCGAGGATGACAATGGATTTCTTCCCATTAATACTCAGCGGGGCCCCCATTTGTCATATGCAACCTTAAGACCCATTCCAGCCGAGATTTGCAATAAGAAAAGTGCAGGGAATTGCCAGAGTGATGGACCGATAGTGTTTAGCGAACCTCCTAATAAGGTGCCATTGCTCAACCAGGTGAGCAAGAAGATGATGAAAGTGAGGATGAGTGGAAAGATAAGGTAACCAAAGCGCATCTGACTTAATGAAGTTCGTTTGAGAATGGTCATCACGAAGACCCCAGCACCAATTCCAATGAGCGCTCCGAGATATAAGTAGGGGTGGGTCTGCCTTGGAATCGCCCCCAGTAACGGAAAGACAGGTATCTCATTGAGTTGATGGAAACCAGGGGAAATTAAGGTGCCACTTCCAAGAGCGAAACCGCTTCCCAACAGATAAGAGAGCGCCGAGATCGCCATATTTGGCAAGGTGAGAATCGAAAGTACGGTGAGCAAGATGCCACCGATAATTCCGGCATCCAGAACCGCGTAGAGATTGCGAACTACCGAGAAATGAAAGGCCAAGGAAATCGAATAGAAGAGCGAACCTATCCCTAAGAGTCCACCAATGACGATGATAGAAATTCGTGTCAGATCTCGGAGCAGTGAGGGCGTACCTGAAGGGACGACTAAGGTGAACTCTGCGACGACAATAAGTGCAATAACAATTAGTGGAGCCCACCACCAGCGCGGTTGCACATCTGGTGAACGTGAGCCGAGGCTCGCGATGATCATAATCAACGTATAAGTGAAAAATAACCCAATCAAACTCTGTCGTTGTTTTGCATTTAATGCTCGTGCGCTATCGAATTGACGATGTAGTCGATTGAGCGCCCCACGAAAGGCGATAAAGGGAAAAATCAGCGCACCAAGGGGAAGGAAACTCAAAACCCCAGGAATACCGCTGGGTGGTAAGGCGAGCGAAAAGGTGAGGTGATGTGCTCCTAACCAGACCCAGAAAGCCCCACGTAGCGCATCGCTCATCTCGCCACTGAGCGAACCGGCTGTTGCCCATGCAATGAGCACAACAAGTGCCAGTGGAAGGAAGGTGGAGAGCGCAGCGCGCACTCCTTCTGAAGCGCCAGCAATGAGCGGGCGCGCCATCATTAGCGTCCGAGGATGGAGCGGAGTAGTTGTGCACTCTCCGATGGCGTTACACCAACGCGAACGCCAACTGCCTCAAGCGCATCTCGCTTTGCCGATGCCGTGCCAGAAGATCCCGAGACGATTGCACCTGCATGACCCATCGTCTTGCCCTCCGGAGCAGTGAAGCCAGCAACATATCCAACAACGGGCTTGGTTACATACTCTTTAATGAAAGCTGCTGCACGTTCTTCGGCATCGCCACCAATTTCACCAATCATGACGATTGCTTCAGTCTTCGGATCATCTTGGAAGGCGCGAAGAGAATCGATATGGGTGGTGCCAATCACTGGATCGCCACCAATACCTACTGCGGTGGAGAATCCGATATCGCGAAGTTCGTACATCATCTGATAGGTGAGGGTTCCTGATTTGGAAACCAATCCAATCGGCCCACTACCCGTGATATCTGCCGGAATGATTCCCACATTCGATTCACCTGGAGTGATTAAGCCGGGGCAATTCGGACCAATAATTCGAGTAGTGCCTTTGCTCTGCGCATAGGCGACAAATTGCGTCGAATCGTGAACGGGAATCCCCTCGGTAATCACCACCGCAAGTGGCACCTGTGCATCAACTGCATCGATTACTGCTGCTTTGGTGAACTTTGCAGGGACGAAGATAACGGAGACATTTGCTCCAGTAGCTGCGACCGCTTCCTTAGCAGAATTGAAGACTGGAAGGCTCGTGCCATCCATATCAACGCTCTGGCCACCCTTACCCGGTGTCACACCACCGACAATGTTGGTACCTGACTTGAGCATTCGCTTTGTATGTTTCGTTCCTTCAGAACCCGTCATGCCATGGACGATGACGCGACTATCTTTATTGAGGAAGATGCTCATTATTTAGCCGCCAATTCTGCGGCGCGTGCAGCTGCGCCATCCATAGTCTCAGCTTGTTCGACAAGAGGGTGATTGGCCTCTTTCAAAATCCGGCGCCCCTCGAGAACATTATTTCCATCGAGGCGAACCACAATGGGTTTCGTTGCTTTGTTGCCCAACATCTCGAGCGCCTGGATAATTCCATTGGCAACTGCATCGCATGCAGTGATGCCACCAAAGACGTTGACGAAAACGCACTTCACATCTTTATCATTCAAAATAATCGAGAGTCCATCAGCCATGACTTGAGCAGATGCGCCCCCACCGATATCGAGGAAGTTGGCAGGCTTCATGCCACCAAATTTCTCACCTGCGTATGCCACAACATCGAGCGTGCTCATCACAAGACCGGCGCCATTCCCAATAATTCCCACTTGACCATCTAGTTTTACGTAATTGAGATCTTTCTCTTTCGCGAGGGCCTCGAGTGGATTTGTTGAAGCGTGATCAACGAGCGCCTCATGATCTGGATGACGAAATCCCGCATTGTCATCGAGTGTGACCTTGCCATCGAGAGCGATAACCCGACCATCCTCAGTCTTCACTAGCGGGTTCACTTCAACCAACGTTGCATCTTCAGCGACAAAACATGCCCAGAGTTTGACCAAAACATCGGCTACCTGTTTCTGCACATCGCTGGGGAATTGCGCCTGCTGTGCAATGGATTGGGCGAGCGCAGCATCGATGCCCTTTGCTGGGTCGATATGGACTTTCGCTAATTTCTCAGGGGTTTCGTGCGCTACCTGTTCGATATCCATGCCGCCAGCAACTGATGCCATGACAAGAAAGGAGCGCGCCGCTCGATCTAGGAGAATCGCTAGGTAGTACTCCTCTTTGATAGGTGCAGCTTGGGCAATCATTACTTTATGTACGGTGTGACCTTTGATATCCATTCCAAGGATTGCTTCCGCTTTAGCGAATGCATCATCAGGATCAGTAGCAAGTTTCACGCCGCCTGCTTTCCCGCGGCCACCAATCTTCACCTGCGCCTTGACGACAACCTTGCCACCCATTCCAGCAGCGGCGCGCTTTGCCTCATGAGGTGTCGTTGCGACTTTGCCTGCAAGAACCGGAATTCCATGTGCCTCGAATAAATCGCGCGCTTGATACTCGAAAAGATCCACTACTTCTACCTCTCGCTTCAGACACCTCTGGAATTGCTCGTGTAATCCTAGCGATGACCAACTGCCTCTTTGACCCAATCGGCAATCTCGTTGGTGGACGCGCCTGAAGTGAAAATCTTGGCTACGCCTAACGCGCTCAATTCCTTAATGTCATCATCGGGAATAACCCCACCACCGAAGACGAGAATCTTCCGATCTCCGAGAAGCTCCATGATTCGTCGGAAGAGAGTGAGGTGGGCCCCGGAAAGAATCGAAAGACCAATTGCATCGGCATCTTCTTGAATGGCGGTGGTGACTATCTCTTCTGGACTCTGGTGAAGACCGGTGTAGATCACCTCGCACCCTGCATCACGGAGGGTTCGCGCCACTACCTTCGCGCCGCGATCATGGCCATCAAGGCCAGCCTTCGCGACCACTACTCGGATTGGCCTACTTCCCATAGCGCTACCGTGCCACGCACTCAGCCTTGGCGCCAAATCATAGTTTTTCCACTGGGGCATAGCGGAGTAAAAGGCGGCGCTCGCCG
Source organism: Actinomycetota bacterium (assembly GCA_016870715.1). GTDB lineage: Bacteria > Actinomycetota > Actinomycetes > Nanopelagicales > Nanopelagicaceae > IMCC26077. The sequence goes on from VGAL01000002.1 coordinate 95,465, forward strand.
TAATTCCCGAAGTCAATGGTGGCTTCAGCGCGCTCCCCCTCGCCTGTGAGGGAACGAACGTGGCCGATTCCGAAGGTCTGATGGAGGACGCGATCGCCTACTGCCAAATCGAGAGAGATGACACGTTTACCAGTTGAACGTACTGCAGGTGCGCTTTTGATCTTTGGTGTGAAGGTTGGCGATTTTTGTTCCATGAGATGTTCTGGAATCTCGCCGAAGAAACGTGAAGGTGCGTTGTAGGTTGGAGTGCCGAACATAAAACGGGTTGACGCGCGCGTGAGATAGAGACGTTCGCGAGCGCGAGTGAGGCCAACATATGCAAGACGTCGCTCCTCTTCGATCTCATTGGGATCACCTAATGAACGCGAGTGCGGGAAGACGCCCTCCTCCAGTCCAGTGAGGAAGACGGTAGGAAACTCCAATCCCTTGGCGGTGTGCAAGGTCATCAAGGTAACGACGCCACCGTGATCTTCACCATCGGGGATTTGATCAGAATCTGCAACGAGCGAGACCCGCTCTAAGAATCCGACAAGTGATATCTCGGAAAGCGCATCGTCGTCGCCTTGAGGATTTTCGTCCTCTTCATACTCTTGCGCGACTGCTACCAACTCCTCGATATTTTCTAATCGCCCTTCATCTTGTGGGTCGGTACTGTCGGAGAGTTCAGCGCCCAAACCGCTCTGTTCGATGACTGCCTCAGCAATGACTGATGGCTTAAAACCCTTCTCGACCATGGTGCGCAAGGTCGCCATGAGATTTGCAAATTGATCGATTGCGGAGATTGCGCGTGCAGACAGGTCCGAGGCTTGGTCGCACCTAAAGAGCGCATCCCAAAGTGGAAGATCAAGAGCATCGAGGGAGGCAATCGCTTTATCACCGATTCCGCGTTTGGGAGTATTGATGATTCGTCGGAGTGAGATCTCATCGTAGGGATTTGCTAACACTCGTAAATAAGCGAGTAAATCTCGGACTTCTTTTCGTTCGTAGAAGCGGACTCCCCCAACAACTTTGTAGGGAATAGCGCTACGCATAAAGACCTCTTCAAAGGGGCGAGATTGATTATTGGTTCGGTAGAAAATCGCAGTCTCCCCCGGTTGGGAGATTCCCTCGCTCTGCAAGCTGCGAATCTCGTTCACGACGAACTCGGCTTCATCGCGCTCGTCATCGGCTTCGTAGGTGATGATTGCCGATCCTGCGCCAGAGTCGCTCCAGAGGTTCTTCGCCTTTCGACTCGCGTTATTTGTAATTACTGCATTTGCAGCCGAGAGGATGTTTTGGGTCGAACGATAGTTCTGCTCAAGCAAGATGGTGCGCGCAGATGGGTAATCCTCTTCAAATTGGAGGATATTGCGGATAGTTGCGCCTCGGAAAGCATAGATTGATTGATCGGCATCACCAACAACGCAAAGTTCGGCAAGTGGGAAGCCATCGCTCTCATTACCGACTAATTCACGTACTAATACATATTGGGCATGGTTGGTATCTTGATACTCATCGACGAGAACATGTCGAAACCTAGAGCGGTAACGCGCCTTTACCTCGGGGTGGCGCTGCAGTAACTCGACGGTCTTCATAATCAGATCATCAAAATCAAAAACATTTCCCTCGTGTAATTTCTTCTGGTAGATGGCGTAAGTTTCAGCGACTATCTCTTCGAAATGGTTCGTTGTTTGATTGGCATAGTCGGCTGGTCCCATCAATTCATTCTTGGCATTGCTGATGAGCGCGTGGATCTGCCGTGGGTTATATCTTTTCGGATCGAGATTGAGATCCTTGCCGATGAGCGCGACTAAACGTTGCGCATCACTCTGATCGTAAATGGTGAAGTTCTGCTTGTAACCAGCAGCGACCGCCTCTTGGCGCAAGATTCGTACACACGCGGAGTGGAAAGTGGAGACCCACATCGATTTGGCGCGCAGCCCGACGAGGGCTTGAACCCGCTCACGCATCTCGCCCGCTGCTTTATTGGTGAAGGTAATGGCGAGGATTTCGTAAGGAGCGAATGCACGTGCGGCGAGGAGGTAAGCGATTCGATTGGTGAGGACTCGGGTTTTTCCCGACCCGGCGCCAGCGACGATCAGAAGTGGTGAACCAGCGTGAATGACCGCTTCGCGCTGTGCTGGGTTTAACCCGTCAAGGAGTGGGTGATTGGACCCGGTTTCACTCATAATGTACGAGCCTAACCTGAGCCACTGATAAGGAGCGCCATGGAGCCGATTGCCGACCATGAGATTTCACGAATCCTCGCAGTGACCGCGCACCCTGATGACATCGACTTCGGGGCTGGGGGAACTATTGCGCAGTGGACCGCTAAGGGAATCGAGGTTGGCTATTGCATCGCCACTAATGGTGACCAAGGTGGGGAAGATCCAGATATTCCGCGCGATCAGATGCAAGTAATTAGACAGAAAGAACAACGTGATGCCGGAAAAATTCTTGGCGTCACGGATATGGAATTCTTGAATTATCGTGATGGCTGGCTCGAACCCACTATTGAATTACGTAAGAAAATCGTCCGCGCAATCCGTCGTTTCCAACCAGATCGTTTAGTAATCCAAAGTCCAGAGCGAAATTGGGATCGACTCGGTGCAAGCCATCCAGATCACATGGCTGCTGGAGAAGCTGCGATCCAAGCTGTATATCCAGATGCGCGTAATCGTTTTGCATTCATGGATTTACTCGATGAAGGTCTCGAACCGTGGCGAGTAAAAGAAGTCTGGGTGATGTCGATGGTTACAC
>VGAL01000003.1 GCA_016870715.1 Actinomycetota bacterium
CACGTTCTACTTGCTCTGCCTCACCTTGGCGAAGTAATCCATGATCAATAAAAACACAGGTGAGTTGCGCTCCCACTGCACGTTGCACGATTGCAGCGGCAACAGCTGAATCAACTCCACCAGAGAGACCACAAATAACTCGCTCTAAACCAACTTGCACGCGAATCCGTTCAATTTGTTCTTCGGCGATGTTCGAAGCGGTCCATGAAGGTTCGCATCCCACCACGCCAATCAACCAACGCTCTAGTACCTCTTGGCCGTATGTAGAGTGCACCACTTCTGGGTGATACTGAACTCCAGCTAATTTCCCATCCGGTGATTCAAATGATGCAACAGGAGTCTGCGAAGTCGAACCTGTAACAGTAAAACCTTCTGGTGCACGAACCACGCTGTCGCCATGGGACATCCATACCTGTTGTGCTTTAGGTAGCCCATTAAATAACGGTGAATTGCTATGTACGGTCAATTCGGTTCGACCATATTCGCGCGCACCCGTCTTACCTACCTCACCGCCAAGGGTCGCAGCCATCACTTGAAATCCGTAACAAATTCCAAAGACCGGAACGCCAGAGCGCAATAGCGCTTCATCTAATTTCGGTGCGCCACTTTCATACACGCTCGAAGGTCCACCCGAGAGGATGATTGCTTTCGGTTTTTTATCGAGCAGCTCGCGCACACTCATCGTATGCGGAACAATCTCGCTATAAATTTTCGCCTCACGAACCCGTCGGGCAATCAGCTGTGCGTACTGCGCTCCGAAATCTACGACGAGCACCAAATCACGGGCGATGGATAACCACCTCGACTCGCTGGAACTCCTTCACATCCGAATACCCAGTTGTAGCCATTGCGCGGCGAAGTGCGCCAAACAAATTCATAGTGCCATCAGCGTTATGTGAAGGGCCATGCAAAATCTCAGCGAGTGTTCCCACGGTGCCCACGTGAACCCGTTGGCCACGCGGAAGCTCCGGATGTACCGCTTCAACTCCCCAGTGCCAACCTTTACCGGGTGATTCCACCGCGCGGGCAAGAGGCGAACCCATCATCACAGCATCAGCGCCACATGCAATTGCTTTAGCGATATCTCCGCTACGACCAACCGATCCATCGGCAATCACATGAACGTAACGCCCACCAGATTCATCGAGGTACTCCCGTCGCGCAGCAGCAACTTCGGCAACTGCCGTTGCCATCGGAACTGCCACACCGAGAACCTGGCGAGTGGTGTGCGCCGCACCACCACCAAATCCCACCAAGATTCCCGCAGCGCCAGCACGCATCAGGTGGAGCGCAGCGTTAGCAGTAGCAACGCCACCCACAATCACTGGCACATCTAATTCATAAATGAATTTCTTTAAATTCAACGCAGTATCTTTATCTTTCGGCGAAACATGTTCAGCGCTCACCGTCGTTCCGCGGATCACAAAAATATCAACGCTAGAATCGATCACGACCTTATGAAACTCTGCAGCACGTTTAGGCGAGAGCGCGGCAGCAACAGTCACTCCCCCGGCGCGCACCTCCGCAATCCGCTCTTTTATCAACTCAGGTCGAATCGGAGCAGAGTAGAGCTCCTGCATTCTTCGCGTTACTTGGTGATCGGGAATGGAGGCGATTTCACCGAGTGGAATCCGTGGATTCTCATACCGCGTCCATAACCCCTCAAGATTAAGGACTCCAATTCCCCCTTGCTTTCCAATCTCAATCGCCGTCTCAGGAGAGACCACTGAATCCATGGGAGCTGCGAGCATAGGAATCTCACACTTATATGCATCAATCTGCCATGCAGTCGAAACGTCCTCCGGATTACGGGTGCGGCGACTCGGCACAATCGCAATGTCATCAAAGGAATAGGTATGGCGCGCACGCTTACCTGGAGCAATCTCGATCTCGCTCATATTCACCGTCCCCGATAATTCGGCGCATCGATGGTCTGATCAATGCTGTGTGGATGGCTCTCTCGTAACCCCGCTGAAGTAATCTGCACGAACCGTCCATTCTGCTGTAAATCTGAGATGTTCCGCGCACCGGCATAACCCATACCCGAACGAAGTCCCCCTGCTAGTTGATGGACCACTTGTGTGACGGTACCGCGATAGGAGACGCGCCCCTCGATTCCCTCTGGCACCAATTTATCTTCAGAGAGAATGTCATCTTGCATGTAGCGATCCTTTGAATATGAGGGAGTCGCCCCACGCGATGCCATGGCGCCGAGTGAACCCATGCCGCGATATGACTTGAACTTTGCACCATTCTCTTCATGCCATTCGCCAGGTGATTCTTCACAACCAGCAAAGAGCGATCCGAGCATCACAACATCTGCACCTGCAACGATTGCTTTGACGATATCGCCGGAATATTGAATTCCACCATCAGCGATAAGCGGCACTCCTGCCGAACTTGTTGCCTTGTGCGCCTCCATAATTGCAGTGATTTGCGGAACGCCCACACCAGCAACAACTCGAGTAGTACATATCGAACCAGGACCCACTCCTACTTTCACGGCATCGGCACCAGCATTGATTAGCGCTTGAGCGCCTGCGCGGGTAGCGACATTGCCACCAATTACTTGTTGTGTCGGATTGGCTTTTTTAATCTTCGCAATCGCATCTAACACGCCTTGGTGATGTCCATGAGCGGTATCAACAACGAGAACATCAACGCCAACTTCCATGAGCGCCAGAGCGCGTGCGAATCCATCGTCGCCAACGCCAACGGCAGCACCGGCGAGCGCTCCACCTGCAGCCTTCACCGATTTAACGTGAGTAACGTGATCTGCTATCGATAAATTGCGATGGATGATTCCTGCGCCGCCCGCCTTCGCCATTGCAATTGCCATCGAACTTTCGGTGACGGTATCCATTGCCGAAGAGATGATGGGAACCTGTAGCGAGAATTTCTCTGTTAATCGAGTGGCGGTATCCACTTCACTCGGAACCACCTGGGATGCATCGGGAAGTAAGAGCACGTCATCGAAGGTCAGGCCGAGCATCGCTACCTTCTCAAACTCGCGCATGCTCACCTCCGCCTTCTAGACCCAATCCTAGTGAGAGATTGGCGGCTTACTTTCCTATGGTCGAACCGACGAGTTCGCAGGCTTCAACGAGGTTATCCACCACGGTAGCGCCTGTTGCTTGAGCCACCTGCCATCCTGGACCGCCCAGAATTAAACGCGGAGCCGGCCGCAGCGCAGGCAGCGCGGTCATCACTGAATAGTCAGCATTCTTAGATAGCTGTGCCCAGAGAAAGATAACTGGTGGATGGGTCTTTCGGACCATGTCGGAGAGCGCTTCAACTGGTGTTCGTGCGCCAAGGAAATGTGTTGCGATGTTCACTTCGGCTAGCGCAGCAGCCAGCGCATGGATTGCCAAGCAATGATGTTCTTCACCAATGCTCGCTAAGAGAACTGGTTTTGGGTTTCGCGGAGATTCAATCTCATTAGTGCAGTCGCGCATGATTCGCTTCACAATCTCAGAGAAGAGATGCTCTACCTCTATGCCCGAACCGCTCTCTTCCCACTGTTTTCCGATTGTTACCAACGATGGCACAAGAATTTCATTCCACGTCTTGATAATTCCCGAGGAGAGAATCTCGCGGCGAATGAGAGCTTCTACGAAGGCGCTGTCGATACTGTGGAGAGCGCGGATGATTGCCGCGACCACATCCTCGCGATCTTGGAATGTGGGCAGCGGAAGCGGTTCATCGATCGAGACGGGAGCGGATTTTGCTATCAGAGCTGCTTGCTGAGGGGGTACCCCCGAGACGACCAGTCGGCGCATAGCGGCCAGGCGAGCAAGATCCTCATCGGAATAGCGACGGTGCGCTCCCGCCTCGTGAGTGGAGGGGCCTAGGCCATAGCGACGGTCCCAGGTTCGTAGGGTGGCTGGGGCTACGCCAAGGCGGTGAGCCAACTCGGCCACTGTTATCCCGCTGGTTTCGCGGCCGATCTCGTGGTGAGCCATCTCTCACACCCCTCTCAGCAGAAATTCACTCCCAAAGCCCTTCTGGTACTTGAACAACCTATGGCGCGATTGGTAGCGTAGCGCACGGTAAAGGAAAAGGTGAGTGGAAATGGCTGAGATTTCACGGCTACCCATGCCAACTGCTGATAACTGGGAGTGGCAATTCGAAGGAGCCTGCCGGAATTACCCGGCTGAGATGTTCTTCCATCCTGAAGGCGAGCGCGGCCCAAGTCGCCGTAAGCGGATCGTAGAGGCGAAGGCCATCTGCGCCTCCTGCCCTGTCCTCACTCAATGTCGCGAGCATGCCCTTGCAGTGCAGGAGCCATATGGGATCTGGGGTGGGCTCTCCGAAGATGAGCGCGCCGAATTGATTTCACGCTCCAACCGAATCGCAATGTAAATCAATCCTTCTGTAATACCCCCTCAACGAAAAAGAGGGCCAGTCGCCAGAAACGACCGGCCCTCTTTTTTAATGATTACTCATTAATGGGAATGTCCACCAGGTCCATGTGAATGGCCATGGCCACCAGCGGCAGGAATCTCCTCTTCTTTCTTTTCGAAGACAAGAGCCTCAGTGGTGATGAACATCGCTGCAATTGATGCTGCATTAGCAAGAGCTGAACGGGTTACTTTCACAGGATCGATGACGCCATCTTTGACGAGATCGCCATAGACATCACTGTCCGCGTTGTATCCCTCGTTCTTAGAGAGTGCGCGCACCTTTGCGACGACTACATAACCCTCTTGACCTGCATTCTCGGCAATCCATCGAAGTGGTTCATCGCAAGCCTTGCGCACCAAACGGACGCCAACTGCCTCATCACCATGATTACCGAGATCATCAGCGAGAACATCAGCAGCATGAACGAGCGCAGCGCCGCCACCTACAACGATTCCCTCTTCGACCGCAGCGCGCGTTGCTGAGATAGCATCTTCAAGACGGTGCTTCTTCTCTTTGAGTTCTGTCTCGGTGTATGCACCAACTTTGATTACGCAGACGCCGCCGGCAAGTTTGGCAACTCGCTCTTGGAGTTTCTCGCGATCCCAATCAGAGTCTGCCCGCTCGATTTCATTACGAATCTCATTGACGCGAGCATCGACATCGCTCTTCTTGCCTGCGCCATCGACGATAGTGGTGTTGTCTTTGGTGACGACCACGCGGCGAGCGCGGCCAAGGACATCAAGTCCCACTTGATCAAGCTTGAGACCGATTTCAGTAGAGACCACTTCGCCACCTGTAAGGATTGCGATGTCTTGGAGCATTGCTTTACGACGATCACCAAAACCGGGAGCTTTTACCGCTACTGATGTGAAGGTGCCACGCATCCGGTTCACGACAAGAGTGGAGAGCGCTTCACCCTCTACATCTTCAGCAATGATGAGTAGTTGCTTCCCTGATTGCACGACCTTTTCCAGGAGCGGAAGGATCTCGGAAATCGCTGAAATTTTTCCGCTAGTCACTAGGACGTACGCATCTTCTAGGACAGCTTCCATTCGCTCTGCATCAGTCACGAAGTATGGAGAGATATATCCCTTATCGAATTGCATGCCTTCGGTGAAATCGAGTTCAAGATTGGTCGTTGACGATTCTTCAACGGTGATAACGCCATCTTTGCCAACCTTGTCCATGGCATCTGCAATCAATTCTCCGATTGCAGAGTCCTGAGCAGAGATAGTTGCGATATCAGCAATCTGCGCCTTGCCAGAGACAGGCGTTGCGATTTCATGGAGCTTCGTGGTGATTGCAGCGACTGCCGCCTCGATACCAATCTTCAAGCCCATCGGTTGCGCTCCGGCGGCGAGATTTCGCAACCCTTCGCGAACCATGGCTTGGGCAAGGACAGTGGCCGTGGTCGTACCATCGCCAGCAACATCGTTGGTCTTCGTTGCTACTTCCTTGACCAATTGCGCGCCCATATTCTCGGCAGGATCAGTAAGTTCAACTTCTTTCGCGATGGTTACGCCGTCATTAGTAACGGTAGGTCCACCGAACTTCTTATCGATGACGACATTGCGCCCTTTTGGTCCCAGAGTTACCTTCACGACATCGGCGAGGATATTTACTCCACGCTCCATGCCGCGACGCGCTTCTTCATCAAATTGGAGAATTTTTGCCATGAGCGTCTAATCCTTAACTAGGTTGATTATTCGATGATTGCAAGAATGTCGCGGGCTGAGAGCACGAGGTACTCAGTTCCCTTGAGCTTGACTTCGGTTCCGCCGTACTTGCTGTACATCACGCGATCGCCAACTTTGACATCCATCGGCACGCGAACACCATCATCAAAGCGCCCTGGACCTACGGCGACAACTTCGCCCTCTTGCGGCTTCTCTTTGGCGGTATCTGGAATGACAAGACCAGATGCGGTTGTCTGCTCTGCATCACTTGGTTTGACAACGATGCGATCTTCTAGTGGCTTGATCCCTACTGATGATGCTGCCATAGCGAACTTCCTTCCAAAAGTTATGTTGTGATATCTCCTCGCGCCCCTCGGGCGACACCCTGCTTGCCGTGCAGGATTACCGTGCAGGTTTACCGTGCGGGCAGTTAGCAGTGTCGGGGTGAGAGTGCTAACGCAAAGGGTAGAACCTGGCTCTCAGGCGGTCAATTTGAGGAGGTGACCGGCAGCCCAGGCTCGACATCGAGGGCGAGCCGATCTGGGGCGAGCCCTGCCTCGACGGCGAGGGCCCCCAGGGCAGCCACCATCGCCCCGTTATCAGTACAGAGCTCAGGGGCTGGAATCGCCAGAGTGATACCTGCCGTTGCCGCGCGCTCTCCCGCTAGAGCCCTAAGCCGGGAATTGGCCGCTACCCCACCTGCAATCAATAACCGATCTATTCCGGTACGCGCAGATGCCGCGATTGCTTTCGCAGTCAACACATCAACAACGGCCTCTTGAAATGATGCAGCAACGTTCGCGCGTTCCCGATCGGTGAGCTCAGGGTTCTTTTCAATCCATCGTGCAACTGCGCTCTTAAGCCCTGAAAATGAAAAGGAGAACTCTTTCTCTGCTCGTTCATTCTCGTCGGCAAAAAGGGTAAGACCGCGTGGAAAATCAATTGCCTCTCGATCTCCTTCGCGCGCTAGTCGATCTAAGTGTGGCCCACCAGGAAATGGCAAACCGAGGATCCGTGCAATTTTGTCGAATGCCTCACCAGCTGCATCATCAAATGTGGCGCCTAGCTCTCTGATGTCATTATTGATATCGCGCACTTCAAGTATTGAAGAATGTCCACCACTGACTAAGAGGGCGATCGTTGGTTCCGGTTCATTCTCGAGCGCATCTACTGCAATGTGTGCAGCGAGATGATTGACGCCATAAATAGGAATACCCAATCCCGCAGCAAGCCCAGTCGCACCACCAGTTCCCACCAGCAACGGGCCGGCCAACCCTGGGCCACGAGTAACAGCAATCGCATCGAAGTCGCTTAATTTCACATTAGCTTGCATAAGAGCGCGATCAAGGGTCGGATAAAAGGCTTCAACATGTGCGCGAGCGGCAACTTCGGGGACTACTCCCCCATATCGAGCGTGCTCGGCGAAGCTCGAAGCGATTTCATTGGCTAAAAGCGTTCGTCCGCGAACAATTCCAATACCGGTCTCATCACAGGAAGTTTCAATACCTAGTACTAACGGCTCGTTCCGCTTCATTGATGTACATCCGTAGAGTGAAGTGGTTTCTCCATTACTAGAGCATCGCCAAAGCGGGCGTAATACCCAACTCGACGGGAGATTTCAGTAAAACCATTCTTTGCATAAAGCGCTCGCGCTGGTTCATTCCCATCGCGTACTTCAAGGAGCACGCTCGATGCGCCCAGAGTCAAAGCTCTCTCGATGAGATGATCTAAGAGGCGTTGGCCGAGTCCGCGACCTTGGAATTCCTTAGCAACGCCAAGAGTATGAATATCTACCGGCTCACCACCGCCAGTGAATGCAATTCCGGCATAGCCGACGATACGCGGTTGCGCTCCGCTCTGATCTTCGAGAACAACGTAATAGCGCGAGCGTGGAACTGAATGTAACTCCTCTTTAAATTGTCCTAAGGTCCACGGATCAGGGAAGAGCCCTCGCTCGATCGAGAGGATCTCACCCAAATCGAAGGTGCGAAGTTCGCGCAGATGAATCGAAGTCAATGGCGCTAGCGCTGCATCTGGTTTACGTAAATAGAGTGGCTCGGTTCTGATAGAGCGAGGGTTATTTGCTGCGCGAAACAACCCCAAGGGCGTAGGAAATGCATCAACAATTCCCGAAGGAACCTGATCGACTTTTGAGATTGAAATCTCTGAGATTCGTTGGCTCTTCTCGTCATACCTTGCCCAGTAACGCTCTTTCCGTCGCGCATCAAGGGAGATAACTGTGTCCCTACTTAACTTAAGCGATTGCGCAATAGCATCGAGTGAGACCACGCCAATCCATGGAATACCCCGCGCCTTCGCAAAGCCTTGCGCAAAGATGATGCCAACGCGCAGACCAGTAAATGGCCCTGGTCCGATGCCAACAATCACATGATCAACCTCGGCTACGCCCTCGACTCTGCTCACCAATTCACCGAGCGCCCCGCCATGAGAGGTCGCGCCCTCAATTTCACCCGACCAGATAATCTCTCCATCTTCGACGACGCCGACGATTGTGTGGGCGCTCGATGTATCGATTGTCAACGCTCGTCTCATAGAACTAACTCGCTCCAGCGGGTATCAGAGCCTGTAATTGTGAGGGTACGAGACTCTCCTTCGCCGATTTCGATTGCGATATGTAAGCCATCCCCAGTGAGATCAAATTGCTTTCCCCATTCGACGATAGTGAGCGAGCTATCGATATCTATATCTAGTTCTTCGAAAGCCTGCTGCGGGTTGGATAAATCGAGAAGACGGTAAGCATCTATGTGATTGATTGGAAATATTCCACGATAATTTTTCACCATTACGAAAGTAGGAGAGGTCACCTGCTCTCTTACACCAAGGGCATGGATCAAAGTCTGTGCAAAAAAAGTTTTTCCTGCGCCCAAAGGGCCCTCGAGTAAAAGTAAATCACTTAGACGAACCTGGCTCGAGATTTTCTGTGCAAGCGCCTCCATCTCGTCAATAGTCTCAATCGCCAGGGTCATCTTCATAAAAAAAGAGTACCGGTTTGAGTAATCCAAAAGAATTGGGCCTGCACCCGAAGGTACAGGCCCAACTCAGATACTGCTTATAGCTACTGGTTATGAACCAATCGACTCGAACGTATCCGCATCGAAGTCTTCGGCTGGGTACCAGTTTGGATCACTCTCACGAGTGAGATCGAGAATCGCTTGACTTGGAAGTCGCTTCAAGCGCGCAGTCATGTCACCTAAACGGACCATATCCATCCACTGTGGGAAGGAGAACTTAACGTGTCCAGTTCCTGGTGTATCGCTTTGGACGACAGGTCCTGCGGCGTTGAACTTGGTGTACTCATCAAGAGGTTGACCCCAGAAGGCAGCGAACTTCTTTGCTGGCGCCTTCTTCTTCTTTGCCTTTGCAGCAGCAACTGCAGCGGCATGTTGGGCATTTGCCTTCTCAATCATCCACGACATCATGGGCTGGAATTCGACTGTCTCCTCGGTGTTATTGAAGGCGATAGTCGGGACATTGATCTGTCCAGTCATGGTGTCGAGCTTCTTGAGCTTAGCGAGCGCATCAGCATCTGCCTTGAGTGGGGCGGCCTGTTTGAATCCTGCTACCAGAGCAAGAAGTCCATCGATACCGGCCTCACCGGAGAGTGCAACGTTATATGTTGCGCGCTCATCCTCGGAGAGTTTCTTCGCATAATCAACGTTCTGATTGTCAGCAAAGTTCTTATTCCCGACCTGAGTCTCAAGGTCATAACGAGCAAAGGTCGCAAAACCTGCGATGTTCACCATGTTCTCTGCAACTGCGAGCGCAGGTTGGAGAGCTAGTGAGAAGCCAGTGTTCGCTGAGGTCGATGCGCTTGCTGCTGCAATGCTTGAGGTGTCAATTGGAGTTCCAGTGACGCCATCGAAGCTTGAGCTGCGAAGCGGCATACCTGAGAGCAGGCCAATCATGAGAAGCGCACTACGTGCAGGTAGCGCTGCCTTCACAGCTGCCGGCACAAGCGATGCAGTTGCTGGCCATGTATCAGCGCCAGACTTCTGCAAGCCACCTTGAATAGCAACGACTGCAGCTAAAACCTTCCCGAAGTCTGCTGCTGCTTCACCAAATCCTGCTGGACCTGCGGTGTAGCCAAATCCCTTGATTGTTGGATCAAAGAACATCTTGAAGAGCCAGACTGCATCGGTGCCATAGCCACCATTGCTTCCCGTCACTCTGTCGATGTTATTGAATGCCATGATTGGCAGCGCTGCATCAATCAACTTTGGATTGGTCTCGGCAAGGCGCTGGGTGATGGTGCCGCCAAGTGAAGCTCCCCACGCAACAGTCCGCTTAACAGTTGGGAACTTCTTTTTGATAACACCGATTAATTCGACATTGGTTTTCACCGCTGACTCTGCATTCCACCCTGGCACTGCGAAACCGGAACCGGCGAGCGCATAGCCTTGGTTGAGAAGTGCATTTGCCATCTTCATGTCATCAGGTGCACCAGGTGCAATAGTTGCACGAAGGTCATTGCCCGATCCACCAAGTAGTGGAACCTGGGCGGGAATCTTTGCTACATAGGTGTAGCCATGTGACCAGAGTAAAAGGGTTCCGTTGAAATCATCGGGAACACGGATCTCATATTTAGCGGTATCGCTAGTTTCACCGGTACAGGTAGTGACTGCGCTAGCAGTTGTACATGTTGGATCTGCAGCTGTTGCAGCGCTTGGGAAACCAAGGACTGCGCCAACAAGCGCTACCGAGAGAAGGAGCGCCATGTTACGGCGAGTCTTATTAAGAGTAAGTCTCATTTCGTTTTCTCCTTTTCCTTTTCGATTAGCTATTTGTTGGGACGCCATCAGCAGGCATTGCTGGGCGGACGAAGGTTGAGGTAGCAACATCACCATTAGCGGTGCTGGAGTCGGTTGTGTAGACAACGGGCTTGCCACCATCTACCGGTGCAATCACGCCAGTTGAGTTGTACTTTCCAACCCAATAACCGGTGAAGCCGACATTGTTAGCAGAATCGAGCTTGGAGTAGGCGGCAGATGCAAAGGTGCCACCCTTGCTCTTGAGTGCCGAGACTAGTGATGCGCGAGTTGGATTCTGACCAGCTGCACGGAGCGCCTGCACAACAAGCATCGCTTGATTCATACCCACGAGCACGTTGTTATCCCATGCAACACCCTTGTTGTATGCGGTGTTAATCTCGATGAACTTCTTTACATACTCATCTTCGGTATCTGTCGCTGCAGGAAGGAAGGAGAGGCTGAGCGCGCCAGTCAAAGAACGGAGCGTTGCCGCACGTGCCTCCGCAGTTGTAGCACCTGCAAGAGTGAGCAGAGTTGTTGGATCGGCTCCAACAGAACCCAGGATGAATTGTGGGCCCCATGTAGTTCCATAACCAAGGGCTGCAGCAGTACGCATTGCAACCGCAGTTGCACTGGTAACACCGAAGAGAATGATTACTTCAGCGCCAGAGGTTTTCAATGCCGTCAACTGCGCAGTGAGACCAACAGTTGCCTGCGAGAGGGATGCATACTTTTGCGTTCCGCCAGCGACGAAGGTAAGTCCTGCTGCTTTGAATCCAGCGAGGCCATCCTTGCCGAAGTCATCATCCTGGTAGAGGATGCCGACCTTCTTGCCGGGGAACTTATCTTTGATGTACTTCGCCATGATCTTCGCTTCCATGATGTAGGAAGGCAGATACATGAAAGTTGTTGGGTACTTCTTTGGAGCAGCAAATCCGCTGTAACCAGTGTTCACGAATAGATCTGGAACGCCTTGCTTGATGATTGGAGTCTTCTTGAGCGCTGCAGTGTGGGTTGCAGTTCCAAGATTTCCTACGAGAGCGAAGACCTTGTCACGCAAAATGAGTTTGTTGACCTTGTTGACTGCATTTGTCGGAACGTACTTGTCATCCTCGAGTTTGAGAACAATCTTCCGTCCGTAAACGCCGCCCTTTTCATTGATGTAGTCGAAGTAGGCCCGCATAGCAGGGCCGACCTTGTTATAGCCCGGAGAAGCGGCGCCACTTTGAGCGCTGGTCATTCCGAGAGTAATTGTGTCTTTGGTTACACCAGGAGCAGCTGCAGCCTGTGCTGATACTCCAGATGAAACGAGTCCTGCAAGCGCAACAAGCGCAGCGCCCACGCGAACTCGATTCTTCAGTGCGCGAATCATGGATGTCCTTCCATTCGTGACTTTCATACATGCCAGCCCCAGGTTTTAGGGCTGCTTTGGGGTTCTGAGCCTACCTACCCGCAGAGCAATACACCCACCTGGAGGAGGGTTCGTTATCCAACCTTTACCCGAGATTCCGCTGAGTAGCGCCGCTTTTATGGCTTTCGGTGGCCTCGGTGGCGGAGCTTATGGAGCGCTTCCGAGGGCCCTTCCGGGGCTAGGGCGATGCTCAACAATAGGAGCGCGCTGACAATGATTCCGGGGAGGTAGGTGGCCACCCCTAGCGATGCCTCCTCGGTCCAGGCTTCGAAGATCGTCGGGATGATGACGATGATGAAAGCGCCACCGAGCGCGCCGGAGATGTGAGAGATGCCGCCCAGGATTGCGCCAGTGAGTAATAAGAATGAGAGGGAGAGGGTAAATCCTGACGGAGAGACCAGGCCAACTGTCGCCGAGAATGAGACTCCAGCCAACCCGGCAAATCCAGAACTAACTGTGAACGCGAGCACTTTACTTCGCGCGGGGTTGATACCTGAAAGCGCTGCCGCTGTCTCATGTGCGCGCACTGCGCGCCATTCGCGACCCATTCCACTTGAGGTGAGATTGACTGCGATGACGACTGCGATGATCGCACAGAGCGCACAAATCCAAAATAACCACTTGTACGGAGAGACTGTGTCAGCATATTTTCCTGGGGCAAATCCGATATCAAAAGATAAACCTTGTTCGCCACCCAGAATAGGAATTGCATTTGCTAGCGCGGGAATACCTACTGCAAATGCAAGAGTGGCACCGGCAAGATATGGTCCGCTCAATCTGCCTGCCGATATTCCGATGATTGCACCAAAGAGCGCTGCTGCAATAACAGCGATGAAAAATGTTAGCCAAATGGGAAGTGCAAACTCTTGTACAACGATTGCTGCGCTGTAAGCACCGACTGCCATAAAAGCGCCTTGGCCCAAAGTAATCTGACCAGAGAAACCTGTAAGCAGAACAATCGAGATGATGCCCACTAGATACGCGGCCACTTGCGCGCCCTGGAAAATTCGATACTCATCGACAAAATTGCTCGCGACGAAAAGAATCAATGCAATAAATAGTGCGAGGGTAATCCTCTTTCCCGTACTTGGTTTATGCACGACGTGCACCTCGCGCTCCCAAAATTCCTTGTGGTCTTACTAGCAAGATCACAATGAGAAGTACAAAGGCAGTCATGAACGTATAAGAGCCACCCAGATACCCAGTCACGACAGATAGACCAATTCCCAGAGCAAGACCGCCAAGCACCCCACCAATTAAGCTGTCCAACCCTCCGATAACTGCCGCCGTGAAACCGAAGACCAGAAGTAGATCAAATGAATTAGGCGCAATAAATGTCGTGGGTGCTACCAAGACACCAGCAAGACCGCCAGCACCACCGGCAAATGCCCAACCAAGAGTGCGAATTCGACTGACGCGAATCCCCGAGAGCCTCGTGACCTCAGGTGCAAAAGCTGCAGCGCGCATAGAAAGACCCAGGCTCGTTCGCTGAAAAATCACTGCTGAAATTGACATCGCTACGACAACTGTCAGCAAGACAAAGAGATCAAATTGTGAAAATGGAATCTGATTACCAGCAATCGACATACCCTCGCGCGCGAAGGCGGTGGGATATGGCTGGTACTCCCCACCCCAAATCAGACCCATCACACCCTGGAAGATTCCGAGTAATCCCAACATCGCAATAACTGGAGCGACAGTGGCTGTAGCAGCAGAAGTTGCTCGCTTGACGATGAAACGGACTACTACTACTTCGACGAACGCACCGACTATAACTCCAGCAAGGATCGCTCCAATGAGCGCAAGCCAATAATTTCCCACCGCTTTCTCAATGGTGAGCCCTACATAAGTAGAGAATGCCGCTTGACCAGCCTGAGCGAAATTCACCACTCGAGTGCTTCGCCAGACCAAAATAAGTGCGAAGGCAATAAGACTGTAGATCGCTCCGATGCTCACGCCTGCGATAAGAGTATTTAGTAGATTCATCAGGTCACCTAATATCCCAAGTATGCGTGACGAAGCGCGGTGTCATTCATGATTGCCCGAGCGTCATCGGCAATCACTACCTGTCCTTGGTCGAGAACTATCCCTTGCGAGGCGATTCGAAGCGCGCTCATTGCATTCTGTTCCACTAAAAGTATGGTCATTCCTGTGCTTCGCTGTAGTTGAGCGAGCGTCTGAAATATCTGCTCCACTACTAACGGAGCCAATCCCAGCGAGGGTTCATCAAGTAAGAGCAATTGTGGTCGCGCGACCAATCCGCGACCAATCGCGAGCATCTGTCGCTCGCCCCCGGAAAGGGTGTCTGCTCTTTGTTTCCTTCGCTCGGCAAGTCGAGGGAAAAGCTCGTACACCTCATCAATCGCTCTGACCACATCTGCTTTATTTTTCCGTAACCGCCAGACTCCACCCAGAGCAAGATTCTCGGAGACCGTCAATTCAGTGACAACCGACCGGCCCTCTGGTACATGAACTATCCCTGCACGCACAATCTGTTCAGTCTGCAGGTGATCTATAGCAAGTTCATCCCAAAGAATGTTGCCGGAGGTTGCGCGCTTTAATCCTGAAATTGTTCGGAGTAAGGTCGATTTACCGGCGCCATTCGCTCCAATTACTGCAGTGATTGAGCCCTTGGGAACATTGAATGAGGCGCTAGAAATGGCGCGAATTGCGCCATGATCAATGGTAAGTCCTCGAACGCGCAAGGTCATGGCTCACCTACTGCTGTACCAAGATAAGCAGCTATAACTGCAGGGTCCTGTCTTACTTTATCGGCGCTTCCACTTGAAATGACCTCGCCGAAATCCAAAACATAGAGTCGCTCGCAGACGGCCATCACGACATCCATATGGTGTTCCACCAAAATGATCGAACAATCTCGACGCAAATTCTTGATGAGTTGACCAAGCCACTCAATATCTTCCTTACCTAAACCACCAGCAGGCTCATCAAGGAGGAGAATCTTTGGCTCCGAAATTAATGCACGAGCAATCGCAACTCGTTTAGTTTCAGGATAGGCAAGAGTGTCGGCTCTGCGATCAGCTAAACCACCCGCGTACACCCGCTCGAGCGCCAGCATTGCTCGATTGCGGAGCGCGCTCTCATCTTTTGCAGTTATACCAAGAAGAGCTCGCCCTAAACCTGCGGTTGCAAATTTTTGCGCACCAATCATCACATTTTCGAGAACAGTGAGATCGGCAAAAAGCCCAACTCCTTGCAAGGTACGACTGATGCCATGTCCAACCAGCTGATGAGGTTTGGGCCAATTCTCCTCTTTTCCAAAGAGCGTGAACGACCCGGAGTCAGGCTTTACTAACCCAGAGATTGCGTTGAGCAGAGTTGTTTTACCTGCTCCATTAGGTCCGATTAGACCAACAATTTCATTTTCGTGAAGATCAAGGTAGACATCTTTCAGCGCTCGAAGTCCACCAAAGGTCACATTAACTTGAGCAACGCTTAACGGGGTGGACACCAATCACCTACTCCCATTCTCACAGTCTCACAGTTTCGTAGTCTCACAGTTTCCCGAAGGTTAGTATGAATTAATTTATCGTGCGACCCTGGGAATACGCGCCCCCAGGCGCGAGAGAATCTCGTATGAGATTGTGCCTGCCGCCTTCGCCCAATCATCGGCGGTAACGCCAGCATTGGGGCCGAAAAAAATAGCACGGTCCCCTGCTTTTACCGATGTCTCTCTTCCCAAATCGACCGTCACTTGATCCATTGAAACTCGCCCGATCAATGGATAGCGGATGCCGCCAATACTGCAGTGAAGTTCACCATCAAATCGACGTGGGATTCCATCTGCATACCCAAGTGGGATTAGTGCGATATATCGATCTTCTGGTAAACGTACAGTTGCACCGTATCCAATGGTTGCTCCCTCAGAAACTCGCTTTACAAGTGCGATATCCGCGCTCAATTCCATTACAGGTTTAACATCAACTCGCTGAGTAGCCAGTGCTCCTGGTATGTATCCATAGAGAAGTAGCCCAGCGCGCACCATATCGAAAGCAAAATCAGGAAAATTAATGATTGCACCTGAGTTTGCAAGATGTCGGATACCTGGATTGATGCCTTCGCTCTCTAAATACTCGAGTGCGCTCACGAAGCGTGAATACTGATTGAGGTTCATCGGATGCTTAGGTTCATCGGCGCAGGCAAGGTGCGACCACGTTCCCACGAGTTCGATTCGCTCTTCATCGAGTAACTCACCTAGCGCGCTCACAAGCACAGGGAATTGATCGAGCGCTCCACCTCGGGTCATTCCGGTATCTACTTTGAGATGTACCCGCGCTTTGACGTCAATCATTTCGCTAGCGGAGAGAATTGCCGAGAGTTGTTCTAAGGAAGAAACGGAGAGATCGATGGTGGAATCAAAAGCCTGTCTAAAATCCTCCGTCGGTGGAGTTAACCAGGCGAGAATGGGGGCAGTAATTCCCCCTTCGCGGAGCTTGATTGCTTCATCAATAAAAGCGGTACCTAACCAAGTAGCGCCGCCAGCGAGCGCCGCCTCTGCTGATGGAATCAGACCATGCCCGTAGGCATCTGCTTTGACCACTGCCATCAGCGGAACTCCGGTTGCATTGATGATTGAGGAGGCATTAGCACTTAACTGGTGATAGTCGACTGTGGCAGCGAATATTTGCTCAGCCACGTGGATTCTCAATCACTATCATCGCGACAACTACAGGCCCATCGTGCGAGATAGATAAATGAATCCGACCGCTTCCTGCACGTTGTTTGGCAATTCCCGTCAATTTCATCTCAGGTGCACCATTATCGGCGCGAAGAATATTCACATCCTGCCACGCCAACCCTTCTGGAACACCGAGCGCTTTTGCCAAAGCCTCTTTTGCCGCGAACCTTCCGGCAAGAAAGGAAGGATGTCGCTCCTCGGCAATTGAAAGTTCATATTCAGTAAATAGACGCTCGCGCAAGCCAGGGGTGCGAGCGAGTGACTCTGCAAATCGCGCAATCTCCACCACATCGACTCCTATTCCTTTAATCATGTGCGCTGCACTTGCCTACTCCGTTCAAAACGGCTCGAGGAGATCACTCGATCAATCGCAACAATCAATAAAAGAAGAGCCGCGCCGATACTGACTCCACCTGCTAAATCTGAGAGCCAGTGGGTATTTCTAAAGAGGGAGATGATCACTACCAGAACCGTTGTAGTTGCAACTGACCATATTGCTACCCGAGTTCGAAAGGTGCTAGGTGCGGCGTACTTGACAGCTAGGTATGCAAAAAGTCCCCAAGTCAAGATGGCATTAGATGCATGACCACTTGGATAGGACATTCCTCCAGCATCGAGCAAATCAATCTGTAGTTTTGGCTTCGTCCGCCCGAATTCTAATTTGGCAAGTCCCACAACTAAATTAAGCGCTAACAGCGAAACTATAGAGAGATTGAATGGGCGCCACGTTTTATATTTTCTTCCTAGATAAATCGAGAGTGTCAATAAACATAAGGCAGTTAATCCTCGAAGTCCTAGGTGGTCTAAGTTATAAATAATCCAGTCAGCCCAAGCAGGCAGCTCGGGGCGCTGCAATCTAGCAATCGTGGCATCGATATCCGTCAAAGGTCCACTATGGAGAACATCAACTGTTATCAGGATAAATATGGCCATCGCTACGGCGGCATTGCGAATATGCCACGAAGTTGAGCGTTTTAATTCTTCCACCGTTATTCGACCGTCACAGACTTGGCAAGATTCCTTGGTTGATCTACATCATATCCTCGAACGACAGCAGATTCATAGGCAAAAAGTTGTAAGGGTAAGACCGCCAGTAATGGCTGGAACAGAGTTGGTGCATCGGGAATTCGTATCGTCCGGGGTGAAGTTATCGACGCATCGTTCTCCGCTGTAATGATGATTGCCCGTGCTCCTCGAGCCTCTATTTCTTGCACATTGCTCACCATCTTGTCATGCAACGGACTATTGAGATTCGGCATTATCACCAACACAGGCGTGCCTTCTTCGATAAGCGCAATAGGCCCATGCTTCAATTCGCCAGCCGCAAAACCTTCGGCATGCATATAAGCCAACTCTTTCAATTTAAGGGCCCCTTCGAGCGCCACTGGAAAACCCACGTGACGACCAAGGAAGAGTATCGACTGTGCATTTTTGAATTCGAGGGCAAGTTCCTTCAGCCGCTCCGAAGTTTCAAGATACCGTTCGATTTTCTCTGGCAACTCGCCTAACTCTTCGAGAATATCTCGAACTTCATCAATAAATTTAATTCCTCTTACCTCTGCGATGTAAAGACCTACCAGGTATGCGGCAACAATCTGGGTGAGAAAAGCCTTCGTGGAGGCAACAGCAATCTCAGGTCCTGCTTGGGTATAGATGACGCCATCAGACTCTCGAGGTATCGAAGCGCCGTATGTATTACAGATTGAAATGACTTTTGCTCGTTGATCCTTGGCATGTCGAAGAGCCATCAACGTATCCATCGTTTCACCTGATTGAGAAATGGCAATTACCAGCGTGTTCCGTGTGATTATCGGATCGCGGTATCGAAATTCAGATGCTAATTCCACTTCGACAGGCAGTCGTGACCAATGTTCGATTCCATATTTGGCAATCATTCCTGCGTGATACGCAGAACCACACCCAATGATTATGACCTTGTCTATATCTCGAATCTCATCGTCACTCAATCTCACTTCATTTAATGTCAGATGCCCATTTTCATCCATCCGACCCAATAAACAATCAGCTAAAGCCTTTGGCTGTTCCATGATCTCTTTTGCCATGAAATGCGGGAAGCCATTCTTCTCTGCAGCACTTGCATCCCAGGTGACCTGGAATTCACGCGGGACTTGGGTAACACCGTAGAAATCGGAGACAGTGCAGGAGTCTGCCGTCAAAGTAACAACTTGATTCTGTCCGATTTCCAGAGCGCGTTTAGTGAAAGAGATAAATGCCGATACATCCGATGCAAGGAAGTTCTCTCCCGCACCCAATCCAACAACCAAAGGTGAATTTCGACGCGCGCCTACGAGAACGCCCTGCGAATCTATTGCTATCGCCACGAGTGAAAAATTGCCCCGTAATCTCTGACAGACGAGCTCCATCGAAGTTGTGAGATCCGAACTCTTCGAATATTCACGACCCAAGAGATGCGCTACCACCTCTGAATCGGTATCAGAGGAGAAATAATGTCCGAGTAGCTCCAACTCATCTTTTAATTCTTGGTAGTTTTCAATGATTCCGTTGTGAATGATGGCAACTTTCTCATCGGGGTCCATATGTGGATGGGCATTGCGGTCGACCGGCGATCCATGTGTTGCCCACCTGGTATGACCGATTCCAAGATTTCCCTTGGGCAATGGCTTCTTATCTAGCGCCTCAACTAAGACCGCCAATTTCCCTGCTCTTTTAGTCGTCGTTATTTTTCCCTCGGCGAGAATCGAAAGCCCCGCTGAGTCGTAACCTCGATATTCAAGTCGGGCCAAGCCTGATAGGAGCGCAGGTGTTGCATCGGAATTACCGATGTACCCAACGATTCCGCACATTTACTCCACCCCTTTCATGCCCTTTTATGTGATTGATGCTATTGACCGTAGCGCGAACGAATTAAGGCGACTAGCGAGGTTACAACTTTCTCTGCTTGCGCAACAGTCTCAGCTTCAGCCATCACTCGCACTAATTGCTCCGTGCCCGAAGTTCTCACAAGAAGGCGTCCACTTCCTCCCAGCTCCCGCTCAGAATCGTGTAGCGCTTCCGTAATTACCGGATCGATCATTACCGATTCCTTATTACTTACTGGGACATTAACCAAGATTTGCGGGAAACTTTCGAAAACTTGGGAAATCTTTCCGGGATTGACCTCGCCCTTTGCAATCAGTGCAAGGAGAGTGAGCGCCGTTAAAATCCCATCGCCAGTTGTTGCTTGCTCTCTGATGATGATATGCCCTGATTGTTCACCCCCAAGAGATAGCCCTAATTCATTGAGTCGCTCGAGTACATATCGGTCACCTACTGCAGTGACTTCAACAGCAATCCCTGCGCCTGCCATCGCCTTGTGAAATCCAAGATTGCTCATGACTGTTGTGACTACCGTCGACTTCTTTAGTCGATGTGAATTAGACATCGCGAGTGCAAGAGTCGCGAGAACATGATCACCATCGATAATTCCACCATTGTGATCAACAAACAACGCACGGTCTGCATCACCATCATGAGCTATTCCGATATCCGCACCACTTGTGCGTACCAATTCCTGGAGCGCCTCCAGATGAGTTGAACCAACTCCTGCATTGATATTGGCTCCATCTGGCTTTACACCAATTGCGAGCACTGATGCACCAAGTTTCTCAAGCACTTGTGGCGCAATAACTGATGCTGCTCCATGTGCACAATCGAGTGCGACTGTGAGACCCTCTAAGCGGACATCTATCGCCCCAATCAAATGTTTGGCATAACGATCAACTGCCGTCGAATCTTCGATCACCTCTCCAGATGGCGTGTTAGGAACTTCGATTCCTGAATTAACCCAAGTTTCGATCTGCGTTTCCCATGAATCAGAAATCTTCATTCCATTATCTCCGAAGATTTTGATGCCGTTATCGGAGGCAGGATTGTGAGAAGCGGTAATCATTACCGCCAGCGCTACCCCTGGCTCAAGTGCAAGATATGCCAGACCGGGAGTGGGAATAATGCCGATACGAACTACGGTGTGACCAGACTTGATAAATCCCGCGGTCAGCGCTCCTTCGAGAGCAACCCCAGATGCCCTGGTATCGCGACCGATGATTATTCTTGAACGTTCTGGGATCAATTGACCCGCGGCAAATGCAACGCGCTCTGCTAGTCGTTCAGTAAGAAATTCCCCATAGCGGCCACGTATTCCATCGGTACCAAATAGCGCCACGCCCGCCATCGTATCGCGCGGGCTCTGCAATGTTTTGGAGATTAACGCTTGCTGTACTGCGAACGCTTACGGGCCTTCTTTAGGCCGTATTTCTTCCGTTCGATTACGCGTGCATCACGAGTTAAGAAGCCAGCTTTTTTAAGCGCTGGACGATGGGCATCAGCGTCAATCGCGTTGAGCGCTCGCGCAACACCAAGACGGAGAGCGCCGGCCTGACCCGATACTCCACCACCATTGATTAATGCGATGACATCATAATTTCCATCGACGCCTACTGTGCGAAATGGCTCAGAGACAAGTTGCTGGTGAACTTTGTTAGGGAAATACAGATCGAGTGATCGACCATTAAGGCTCCACTTTCCGGTTCCAGGAACCAGACGTACGCGCGCAATTGCCTCTTTACGACGACCTACTCCTGCACCTGGTGCAGTAATTGCCGAACGATTAGTTGCAGGCGCTGGTGTGCTTGAAGAGTAACTAGTAGGAGTTTCGAAATCATCATCAAGATCTACATCAACATTTGAAAAGTCAGACATTGCACGCACCTATCAGGAAATTTGGGAGACTTGGTTGATGGAATATGGGATTGGATTTTGCGCCGCATGTGGATGTTCTGCCCCGGCGTATACCTTCAACTTCGTGATCTGAGAACGACCCAGAGAATTCTTAGGGAGCATTCCACGAATTGCCTTCTCAACCGCACGGGTCGGATGAGTTGCCATCATGTCCGCATATGTAGTTGCAGTCAGACCACCTGGATAACCGGAGTGACGGAACGCAATCTTGTTCGCATTCTTGGAACCGGTAAGGGCAATCTCGCCTGCATTAATGACAATGACGAAATCACCAGTATCCGTATGGGGAGCAAATGTTGGCTTGTGCTTGCCGCGCAATAGCGCTGCGGCATGGGTAGCAAGACGACCCAAAACAACATCCTTGGCATCGATGATGTGCCAAGCGCGGATTATCTCTGACGCCTTTGGGCTCGCAGTGCGCACGCCAACCTCACTTACTTCCTGTTTACGGTATCTGCTTCGGGCTTTATCTGGTTTTCGCTGGGCCACCAGAGGCAGCTCCAGGCAAGAGGTAGAGGGTACCGGCCAGGGGCGGAGCTGGTCAAAATCAGCTCAAAATCCTCAGTTCTTGCTCGGCTAGCTCCCCCGGATCACCCGTGAAGTCACTCTCCTGGCTCGCTCTCCATACTCACTGGCCTCGGGGTACTCCACCGCCATCAAGGTAAGACCTTGCGCTGGAGCGATATGGCTATGTCGCACCTTCGACTCCAAGATCGCTCGGGGCTCAGTGGCGGGCCAGCGACCATCGCCGACCATCATCATCGCCCCCACTAATGAGCGGACCATGTTGTGACAGAAGGCATCGGCAGAAATCTTTGCGATAAGTAATCCATCGCTCGTTCGACTCCATGAAAAATCCTCCAGGCAACGAATTGTGGTCGTACCTTCACGTGGCCTGCAGTAAGCGGCGAAGTCATGCTCACCCAATAGAGCTGCGCTTGCGTGATTCATCAAGGTCTCATCTAAAGGTCGGTGATAAGAGGTTGTTGCTACTCGTTCGAGTGGATTGAGAGTGCGAGCATTGTCGAGGAGTTGATAACGGTAATGGCGACGAAGCGCGCTATATCGAGCATGAAAATCACCTGGTACATCACAAATGGCAGTAAATCTGATTTCTGAGGTAAGCAGACGATTAGCGATATACAGGAGAGATTCCAAATTCCAATTCTTCCGGAGTTGCTGCGGGAGATCGAAGTGAAAAACTTGGCCTAAGGCATGCACTCCAGCGTCTGTGCGTCCGGCGACAGTCGTTGGCACTTCATAATTAAGCACACGTGAGAGCACATCCTCGATAACTCCTTGAACACTTCTTCGATCAGGTTGTATCGACCATCCAGAAAAAGAGCTTCCGTCATACTGGCAATCCACCCGAATACGCGAGAACCCGTCCACTGTTTCGAGGACGGGTTCAGACACGTTAACTACTTAGTTGTGGAACGGAGTTGCGAGATTATTTCGCACTCTTCTTTGCTGGAGCCTTCTTTGCCGCTGCCTTCTTTGCTGGAGCCTTCTTTGCCGCAGCCTTCTTGGCTGGAGCCTTCTTTGCCGCAGCCTTCTTGGCTGTCTTCTTTACAGGTGCAGACTCTTCAACGCCTTCTGCTGCAACTTCCGCATCTGCCTTTTTTGCACTCTTCTTCACTGGAGCGCTTGAGGCGCGGCTAGCAATTCGATCTGCGATCTTGCCACGAGCGGCAATTCGATCTGCAACACGAGCGGCAGCGGCTTTCTTCGAGCTTTCGGCCTTAGCAGCACGCTTTGCAATCGCTTCAGCTTGCGAAAGAACCTTCTTCTTATCAGGAGTTCCTTCAGCCAAGATCTCGATAATTGCCATATCAGCAGCATCGCCTTTACGAATGCCAATCTTGGTGATTCTGGTGTAGCCACCATTTCGCTGGGCAAAGCGTGGACCAATCTCAGTGAAGAGGGTGTGGACTGCGCCTTTTTCGGTGATGACCTTCATAACTCGACGACGAGCAGGGAGATCCCCTTTCTTGCCAGCAGTGATCAACTTCTCGACATAAGGGCGAAGACGCTTGGCACGTACGAGAGTTGTTTCGACCTTGCCATGCTTAATTAATTGAGTAGCGAGAGTTCCCAAAAGTAGGCGCTCGTGCGCTGGGCCACTTCCTAGACGTGGGCCCTTACTTGGCTTTGGCATCTATCTACTCTCTTTCTCTCTCTTCTTCACTTGCGCCACCTTCAACTACTGGTTCAGCCGCATAGAACTCATCGTCACCGAAGTCATCACCATTGTCGTGATATCCAGGATAGAGAGTTGGGTCGAATCCAATTGGGCTGTCCTTTAGTTGAAGTCCCATGGAGACTAGTTTTGCCTTTACCTCATCGATGGACTTCGAACCAAAGTTGCGGATGTCGAGGAGGTCGGCCTCGCTTCGTCCTACTAATTCACCAACTGTGTGAATGCCTTCGCGCTTCAAGCAGTTGTATGAGCGAACGGTGAGATCGAGATCCTCGATTGGCAATGCAAGATCTGCGGCGAGCGCAGCATCAGTCAAAGAAGGTCCAATTTCGATTCCTTCAGCATCGACATTGAGTTCACGAGCAAGGCCAAAGAGCTCTACGAGAGTCTTGCCAGCGGATGCGATTGCATCACGGGGACTCATTGAGCGCTTGGTCTCGACATCAAGGACTAAGCGATCAAAGTCAGTGCGCTGTTCGACACGAGTAGCTTCGACTTTGTACGTAACCTTGAGTACTGGTGAATAAATCGAGTCGATAGGAATTCGACCAATCTCTTGTCCGGCTTGCTTGTTTTGAATCGCAGTGACGTAGCCACGACCCCGTTCAACAGTCAATTCCATTTGAACATTTGCCTTCGCATTGAGAATTGCGATGTGCAGCTCAGGGTTATGTACCTCTACTCCCGCTGGAACTACTACATCAGCACCAGTGATGGTGCCCGCTCCACTTTTACGGATATAGAGCGCAACTGGCTCGTCGTTATCCGATGAAAGGACGAGGTTCTTGAGGTTAAGGACAATCTCAGTGAGATCTTCCTTGACCCCTTCGAGGGTCGTGAACTCATGAAGAGCTCCTTCGACGCGCGCGCTGGTGACAGCTGCGCCAGGAATCGAGGAGAGCAAGGTCCGGCGAAGGGAGTTACCCAACGTGTATCCAAAACCTGGCTCCAACGGTTCAATGATGAAACGGGAACGGTATTCACTTACGACTTCTTCGGTAAGGATGGGGCGCTGCGCGATTAGCACTAAAGATCCTCCGTAACTCGTGGAGATCCGCTATTTGATCTCCGCTTACTTACTTCCCGCACCGCCAGGCCTGACGGCAGGGGTCTTGCTGTACTACTTACTACTTGGAATAGAACTCAACGATGAGCTGCTCTTGTACTTGCGTATCAATCACAGATCGCTCAGGGAGTGAATGGACCAAGATTCGCATCTTGGAGCCAACGACTTCGAGCCATGCTGGAACTGAACGCTCGCCAAGTTCGGCACTGGCAACGATGAATGGTGTGAGGTCATGTGATGATGGGCGTAGATCGATCACCGATGAAGGAGATACGCGATAAGAAGGAATGTTTACCTTCTGACCATTGACGAGGAAGTGGCCGTGGCGAACTAACTGTCGGGCCATATCGCGGCTCTTTGCAAAGCCTGCACGGTAGACGATGTTGTCTAGCCGTGACTCGAGGATGCGAAGCAAGTTCTCACCAGTACGACCAGCAAGGCGATTGGCCTCTTGGTAGTAACCGCGGAACTGCTTTTCGAGTACGCCGTAAATTCGTGCGCACTTCTGCTTCTCGCGCATCTGAAGCGAGTACTCGCTCTCTTTTGTTCGTCCGCGACCATGCTCACCTGGTGGGTATGGTCGTGATTCGATTGGACATTTTGGACCATCACACTTTGAGCCCTTCAGGAAGAGCTTTACTTTCTCGCGACGGCAACGCTTGCAATCTGCTCCGGTATAACGAGCCATAGTTCTTCTCCCCTTTCCTTAGACTCGACGACGCTTCGGTGGACGGCAACCATTATGTGGCGCTGGGGTTACATCAGAGATGGAACCAACTTCTAGGCCAGCAGCCTGTAGGGAACGAATCGCAGTCTCGCGACCTGATCCAGGACCTTTAACGAAAACATCAACTTTGCGAACGCCATGCTCTTGAGCGCGACGTGCGGCAGCCTCGGCAGCAAGTTGGGCAGCAAATGGCGTGGATTTACGTGAACCCTTGTAGCCAACTTGTCCAGATGAAGACCAGGCGATAACGGCACCGGTTGGATCAGTGATGGAGACGATGGTGTTGTTGAAGGTGCTCTTGATATGAGCTTGTCCAACAGCAACATTCTTCTTCTCTTTCTTACGAATCTTTGCTGCAGGCTTTCCTTTTCCGGAAGCAGCAGCCGCTGGTTTAGTTGCCATTACTTAGTCACCTTCTTCTTGCCTGCGATAGCAACGCGTGGACCCTTACGAGTACGAGCGTTGGTGTGGGTCCGTTGTCCACGCACGGGTAGACCCTTGCGGTGACGAATTCCTTGGTAGCACTGAATTTCAACCTTGCGGCGAATATCAGATGCGATCTCGCGACGTAGGTCGCCTTCGATTTTGAACTTGCTCTCGATGTACTCGCGGAGCTTGATGAGGTCGCTCTCTTCGAGATCTTTGACGCGAGTATTCGGATTGATTCCGGTTGCGGTGAGCGTCTCAAGTGAACGAGTGCGCCCCACTCCGAATATATACGTGAGTGCGATCTCGACGCGCTTTTCGCGCGGAAGATCCACACCAACTAAACGTGCCATTGTTGGCCTTTCGATATTCCAGAGGTCCTCCGCAGCGAATTCCTCAGCCTCTGGACCAAGGGTCTGGATCGAAATCCAGTTTCACCACGAGTATGTATTAAGTTTTAGCCCTGTCGTTGCTTGTGACGGAGATTTTCACAGATCACCATAACGCGACCGTTACGACGAATGACTTTGCACTTGTCGCAAATCTTCTTCACGCTTGGTTTGACCTTCATCTCTCTCCTATTACTTGTTTGCTTATTTACTTGTTTACTTATACCGATAAACAATTCGACCTCGGGTGAGGTCATATGGACTTAACTCCACAATCACACGATCTTCAGGAAGGATGCGAATGTAGTTCTGTCGCATCTTTCCGCTGATGTGCGCGAGGACTTTGTGCCCGTTCGTGAGTTCAACTCGAAACATTGCGTTTGGCAGAGCTTCAGCCACAGTGCCTTCGATTTCGATGGCACCATCTTTTTTAGACAAGCCCTACCTACTCCCATATATCTCGTGCGTACCCAAGACCGGCAAGTCTAAGCCAGAATGTCGGATTTCATGAAATCGGGTCTGCTAGAGCCTTACAAAATAGCGGGTATTACCCCAAATGGCGCTAGACCTGCAATTCCAGAGTCCAGGGCGGTCAAGACCGAGATCTCCCCCGATGGGAGTAGGGCGAAGGTGTGCTCAGTGTGGGCAGCGCGCGAGCCATCGACCGTGGAGACGGTCCAGTCATCGCTCTCCACCCGAACTTTCTCCGAGCCGCGCATGATCATCGGCTCCACTGCAAGAGCCATTCCTGCGACAAGTTTTGGACCGCGTCCTGCTGAACCGTAATTGAGCAAATGTGGTTCTTGATGCATCGCGGTACCAATTCCATGTCCACCGTACTCACGAACAATTCCGTAAGCGCCTCGAGAAGTAATCGCCTTTTCGATGGCGCTACTTAAATCTGTGAGGCGACCACCAACTTTTGCTGCTGCAATCCCAGCCCACATCGAATATTCGCAATCATCAATCATTTTTTGATCTTCTGGCGAAATTTCACCAACGGCGAGTGAGATTGCGCTATCGCCATGCCAACCATCAACAACCGCACCACAATCAATCGAAATGACATCTCCCTCATGCAATACCAACTCGCCAGGTATTCCGTGGACCACTTGGCTATTAACTGATGTACAAATCGTCGCGGGATAACCGTGATAACCGAGAAACGAAGGGGTGCCGCCATTCTTCGTGATGAAGTTATGGGCGATGAGATCAAGGTCTTTCGTCATCAAGCCAGGTCGAATTACTTCACGCAATCGCTCAAGTGTCTGACATACAAGAACACCTGCTTTACGCATCTTTTTAATTTCATCGATACTTTTGATTTCAATAGCCATAGTTATCCCTGAGCTCGCGGGTAAGCGCAGCGATTGCTCGTTGCGTGACTTCAGCTACTGCACCGAGGCCATTGATGGAACGTAAGATTCCAGCATTGTGATAGTAAGAGATTATGGGTGCTGTCTGCTCCGCATAGACCTTGAGACGATGTCGAATTACCTCTTCGCTATCGTCAGAGCGACCGCGCGCTAGTAGGCGGGTGACAATCTCATCTTCATCTGCCTGCATTTCAAGAACCACATCAAGCGGAGTATTTATCTCGCGCAAAATCTCATCGAGAGCAGCTGCCTGACCGGTGGTCCGTGGGTAACCATCGAGCAGGAAGCCTGTTGCGACATCACCTTGTTGCAGGCGATCTTTTACCATCGCCGTCGTTAGCGAATCTGGCACAAGGTCGCCTTTATCCATGTACCCCTTAGCTTCTAATCCAAGTGGCGTACCCGCAGAGAGGTTGGCACGAAAGATATCTCCGGTAGAGATGTGCGGAATAGCAAAGTGTGCAGAGATGAACTCAGCTTGCGTTCCCTTACCTGCTCCCGGCGGACCGACGAGTACTAGACGCATTAGCGCAAGAAGCCTTCGTATGACCTCTGTTGTAATTGGCTCTCGATCTGCTTTGCGGTATCAAGACCAACTCCCACAACGATCAAAATTGCGGTACCGCCAAATGGGAAGTTCTGAGTCGCACCGAAGAGCACAAGAGCGATAATCGGAATGATCGAAACCAAGCCGAGATAGAGCGAACCTGGGGCGGTTATTCGCGAGAGTACGTACTGCAAGTACTCGGCAGTTGGACGTCCAGCGCGAATACCTGGGATGAAGCCACCATACTTCTTCATATTGTCTGCAACCTCTTCTGGATTGAAGGTGATAGAGACATAGAAATAGGTGAAGAAGATGATCATCAAGAAGTATGACGCGATATAGATTGGATGATCGCCAGTAACAAAATTACTTTGAATCCAGACCACCCATGCAGCCTTGCTATTGGTGAGGTTTGCTACAAGAGATGGAATGTAGAGCAAGGATGAGGCGAAGATGACAGGGATAACGCCAGCCTGGTTGACCTTGATTGGAATATAAGTACTCGCACCACCGTAAGAACGGCTACCCACCTGTCGCTTTGCATATTGGACAGGAATTCGACGTTGCGCCTGTTCTACGAAGACAACCGCAGCAACAATCAATAATCCCAGCGCCAACACCACGAGGAAGGTGAACAGACCCTTGGAGAGACGAATGCTCCACAACTGACCTGGGAATGTTGCAGCAATCGAGGTGAAGATGAGGATGGACATTCCATTACCTACGCCGCGATCGGTGATTAATTCACCAAGCCACATAACAACTGATGTTCCAGCGGTCATAACTACAACCATGGTGATGATGCGCGACCAGGAAGTATCAGGAATGATTGCCTCGTTACATCCACTGAAAAGTCGCCCTGGGGTCCGTGCAACAGCAACGAGCCCTGATGATTGCAAGATTGCAAGGCCAATGGTGAGGTAACGGGTGTACTGAGTCAGTTTTGCCGTTCCTGATTGTCCCTCTTTCTTCAGCGCTTCAAAGCGAGGAAT
Organism: Actinomycetota bacterium; assembly: GCA_016870715.1. GTDB lineage: Bacteria > Actinomycetota > Actinomycetes > Nanopelagicales > Nanopelagicaceae > IMCC26077. The sequence goes on from VGAL01000003.1 coordinate 29,441, forward strand.
CACAACGGTAAGAAGCTGGACGATAATCGATGCGGTGATGTAAGGCATGATGCCAAGTGCGAAAACGCTCAGTTGAAGAAGCGCTCCACCGCTAAAGAGGTTAATCAGCCCAAAGAGTCCGCCAGACTCGACAGCAGCAAGGCACTTCTGCACATTCTCATAGGAAACCCCCGGAGTAGGAATGACAGAGCCAAAACGGAAGAGCGCCATGATCGAGAGAGTGAAGAAAATTTTGCGTCGAAGATCTGGCGTCTTAAACGCCTTTCCGAATGCTGCAAGCATCTCTACTCCTCTCGAAAGCTCTCGTAATTACGATTAATTAGAGAGCGTTGATCTTTCCGCCAGCGGCAGCGATCTTCTCTTGCGCGCTCGATGAGAACGCATGAGCAGTCACCGTTAGCGCTACTGAAATCTCGCCATTCCCAAGAATCTTGATGGGCAATCCCTTGCGAGCAGCACCAGCAGCGACAATCTCATTAACGCCAACTGAGCCGCCTTTTGGAAAGAGCGCATTGAGCGTTGCTACGTTAACTGCTTGGTATTCAACTCGCTCAGGATTCTTAAATCCTCGGAGCTTAGGTAGTCGCATATGGAGCGGCATCTGACCACCCTCGAAACCTGCGCGAACAGTATTTCGAGCATGAGTTCCCTTGCCGCCACGACCTGAAGTTTTACCCTTCGAGGCTTCACCGCGACCCTTACGAGTCTTTGCCTTCTTAGCACCTGGTGCTGGGCGAAGATGATGCATCTTTAGCGTCATTATTACTCGACCTCCTCAACGCGAATGAGATGGCGCACTGCATGCACCATGCCACGGATCTCCGGACGATCTTCTTTGACAACGACATCACCAATTCGCTTCAGCCCGAGCGAACGGAGTGTTTCGCGTTGCTCTGGACGTCCGCCAACCTTGGAACGAAGTTGGGTTACTTTAAGTCGACCCATTACGCACCTACCGATGTATGTGAGTGTGCGCCAGCAGGATTTGCATTCATCGCACGACGAAGCGCGGCGGGTGCAACCTTCTCAAGTGGAAGACCGCGACGAGCAGCGATTGCGGATGGATGCTCAAGTTGCTTAAGCGCTGCAACTGTTGCGTGAACCATATTGATGGCATTGCTTGAGCCAAGTGATTTACTCAAGACATCGTGGATTCCAGCGCACTCAAGTACGGCACGGACTGGTCCACCTGCGATAACTCCAGTTCCTGGGCTTGCTGGGCGAAGTAGGACAACGCCAGCTGCAGCCTCACCTTGAACTGGGTGTGGAATTGTTGCTTGAATCATCGACACTTTGAAGAAGCTCTTCTTCGCCTCTTCGACAGCTTTTGCGATTGCAGCAGGAACTTCCTTTGCCTTGCCGTAACCGACGCCAACTGTTCCCTTGCCATCGCCAACGACTACAAGAGCGGTAAAGGAGAATCGACGTCCACCCTTTACTACTTTGGAGACGCGGTTGATGAAGACCACGCGCTCCATGTATTGGCTCTTCTCAGCGCCATCGCGGCCACCTTCGCGGCCACCACGATCACGACCAGCGCGTTCGCGAGCGCCCTTCTCGTTCCGATCAGTAACTTTTTCAGCAGCCATTAGAAGTCCAATCCATTCTCGCGTGCACCCTCGGCGAGAGCGGCAACTCGACCATGAAACTTATTGCCAGAACGATCAAAGACCACACTGGTGATGCCAGCGCTCTTTGCTCGTTGCGCCACTAGTGCGCCAACTGCTCGAGCCTTGCGGGTCTTGTCGTCATTCTGGTTACGGATATCTGCTTCCATTGTCGATGCAGATGCCAAAGTCTTGCTCGCAGAATCATCAACAATCTGAGCGACGATATGGCGAGCAGAACGGGTGACAACTAGTCGAGGACGTGCAGCAGTTCCGACAACTTTCTTGCGGACTCGGAAATGGCGGCGCTTACGTGCAACCTGTGCAGATCCTTTACGGACTCTGACGCTTACTTGTTGCGACATTATTTCTTACCTGCCTTTCCTTGCTTGCGGCGTACCTTCTCATCGGCATAGCGAACGCCTTTACCTTTATATGGCTCAGGCTTGCGGATCTTGCGAATATTCGCAGCGACCTCACCGACGAGTTGCTTATCAATACCTTGGACCGAGAAGTTGGTCTGGCTCTCGACTGCGAACGAGATTCCCTCTGGTGCAGGTACAAGAACCGGATGGCTGAAGCCAAGGGCGAACTCAAGATCTTTACCCTTTGCAGCGACGCGGTATCCAACACCAACTAATTCCAATTTCTTCTCATAACCCTTGGTTACTCCTTCGATCATGTTCGCAACTAAAGTGCGAGAAAGACCATGGAGGGTACGGCTATTTCGCTCATCATCCGGGCGCGTGAAAACAAGAGTGCTCTCACCCTCTTTGGCGATGGTGATAGGCGCAGCAACGGTGAGTGAAAGTGTTCCCTTTGGACCCTTAACAAAGACTTCCTGTCCATTGAGGGTGACTTCGACTCCCTTAGGAAGTTCGATTGGTTTCTTACCGATACGTGACATGTCAGATCACCATACGTAGGCGAGAACTTCTCCGCCTACTCCTTGCTTGCCAGCTTGCTTATCAGTAAGCAATCCGGATGAGGTGGAAATGATCGCAACGCCAAGACCGCCGAGAACTCGTGGCAGCGCTGTGGACTTCGCGTAAACGCGAAGACCGGGCTTGCTTACCCGGCGAACGCCAGCGATGGAACGCTCGCGATTGGGGCCATATTTCAAAGTAACGGTGAGCGTCTTGCCAACGCCAAATGGGTTTTGATCGACCTTGTAGGCGGCGATGTAACCCTCCTGCTGCAAGATTGCGGCGATACGCGACTTCACAGTGGAAGATGGCATCGTCACGCTCTCATGGTGAGCAGTATTGGCGTTGCGGATACGCGTCAACATATCTGCAATCGGATCTGTCATTGTCATAAGTGGCTCTACCTAGAACCTTTCTCGTAGCGGTATCACTGGCTTGTTCCAGTGACCTACTCCGTAGTTAGTTACCAACTTGCTTTCGTGATACCTGGAAGTTCACCGCGGTGCGCCATTTCACGGAAACAGACGCGGCAAATACCAAACTTCTGGAAGACAGCGCGGGCACGGCCACAACGCTGGCAGCGGGTGTAACCCCGAACTTTGAACTTAGGCTTACGGCTCGCCTTAATCTTCAACGATGTCTTTGCCATTTTTTAGTTCTCCTTGAATGGGAAGCCAAGCATCTTCAAGAGTGCACGTCCTTCCACATCGTTCTTAGCGGTGGTTACAACGGTGATGTCCATACCGCGAGTGCGGTCGACTTTGTCCTGTTCGATCTCAGGGAAGACAACCTGCTCGGTAAGGCCAAAGGTGTAATTGCCATTTCCATCGAATTGCTTCGGTGAGAGTCCGCGGAAGTCACGGATACGTGGCAACGAGATAGACAGAAGTCGATCGCAGAATTCCCACATACGATCGCCGCGAAGGGTGGTGTGAGCACCAATCGGCATATTCTCACGTAATTTAAATTGAGCGATGGACTTCTTGGAGCGAGTTACTTGTGGTCGTTGACCAGTAATCGCAGCGAGGTCACGAATCGCGCCTTCGATTAATTTCGAATCGCGCGCCGCTTCACCAACACCCATGTTCACAACGATCTTGACCAGGGTAGGCACTTCCATCACATTGGAATAATTAAATTCCTTCTGCATCGCTGGGACGACTTCAGAGCGATAACGCGCCTTCAGGCGAGCTTGAGTAGCTGTGCTCATTTGATGTCCTTTCCGGAGCGGCGTGAGATGCGAACATTCTTACCCTTGTCATCTTTGCGAGCACCAAGACGTGTTGCCTTGCCGTCGTCATCGATGATCATCACATTGGAGATGTGAATTGAGGCTTCAGTGGTGATAATTCCACCAGTCTTCACACCGCGCTCGGTTGTGTCGACCTTGGTGTGCTTGAGGACGCGATTAACACCTTCAACTACGACGCGATCTTTGTCGCGAAGCACTTGAATCACTGTTCCCTTAACGCCCTTATCTTTGCCAGCAATCACCTGGACGGTGTCACCTTTACGAATCTTCGCCATGGTTTACAACACCTCCGGAGCAAGTGAAATGATTTTCATAAATTTCTTATCGCGGAGTTCACGAGCGACTGGTCCGAAGATACGAGTACCGCGTGGTTCGCCATCAGTCTTCAAGATGACAGCGGCGTTCTCGTCGAAACGGATGTATGAACCGTCGGCACGACGATTCTCCTTTGTCGTTCGAACGATTACCGCTTTAACGACCTCACCCTTCTTCACTTGGCCACCAGGAATCGCATCCTTGACCGAGCAGACGATGATGTCGCCAATTCCGGCGTAGCGACGTCCGGTACCACCGAGCACGCGAATGCAGAGGAGCTCTTTAGCACCAGTGTTGTCAGCGACGCGAAGTCGCGACTCTTGTTGGATCATGGCTATCTCTCCTGTTACTTCGCTTTTTCAAGAATTTGCACTACGCGCCAACGCTTTGTGGCAGAGAGTGGTCGGGTCTCAGCGATGAGAACACGATCTCCTATCCCACATTGGTTGGTCTCGTCGTGCGCCTTCAACTTATTGGCACGGCTCATAACTTTTCCGTAGAGAGCATGCTTGACGCGATCTTCTACTAGGACAGTGACGGTTTTATCCATCTTGTCGCTAGTGACTATCCCCTCGCGGGTCTTGCGAAAACCACGAGCTTCTGTGTTATTGGTCATGCAGCACCTCCAATACCTAGTTCACGTTCACGAATGATTGTGTAAAGCTGGGCAATCTCTTTCCGTACTGCTGAAAGGCGGCCGTGGCTCTCGAGTTGACCAGTTGCTGCTTGAAAGCGAAGATTAAAAAGTTCTTCCTTACTCTCACGTAGTTTGGTCTCGAGCTCATCGACAGAGAGAGCGCGAAGTTCATCAATCTTTGGATTTGCCATTCTTACGCCTCCTCACGTCGGACGATGCGACACTTCATCGGCAACTTATGCATTGCACGAGTCATCGCTTGTGTTGCAATCTCTTCAGTAACGCCCGAAATCTCAAACATCACGCGACCGGGCTTAACATTTGCAATCCACCATTCTGGTGAACCCTTACCAGAACCCATACGAGTCTCAGCAGGTTTCTTGGTCAATGGGATATCGGGATAAATGTTGATCCACACCTTGCCGCCACGCTTTACATAACGAGTCATCGCAATACGCGCTGCTTCGATTTGGCGGTTAGTGACATACGCGGGAGCAAGCGCCTGAATACCAAAGTCACCGAAGTTCACAGTGGTTCCGCCCTTTGATGCGCCAGAGCGCGAAGGGTGGTGCGGCTTACGGAATTTAACTTTACGAGGAACCAACATTAGGCCTGCCCTCCCTCAGTCGCGCTATTTGCGCCAGCATCTTCAGCAGGTGCACCCAAAGTCGCTACTGGAGCGACATTGGCAGTTGCACGGCGATGGCTACGGGTTGTTGCACCAGCAAGAGCTGCTGCTTCACGCTCAGAGCGTGATTCAACGATGTCGCCCTTGTAGATCCATACCTTCACACCAATGCGACCGAAAGTGGTCTTTGCCTCGTAGAAGCCGTAGTCGATATCGGCACGAAGTGTATGGAGTGGGACGCGACCTTCACGATAGAACTCAGAACGTGACATTTCAGCGCCACCAAGTCGACCGTTGCACTGTACGCGGATTCCCTTTGCACCAGACTTCAACGCAGTCTGCATCGACTTACGCATCGCGCGACGGAAGGAGACGCGACTTGCAAGTTGCTCAGCAACTCCTTGTGCTACCAATTGAGCATCAGTCTCTGGACTCTTCACCTCGAGGATGTTGAGTTGAACCTGCTTGCCAGTGAGCTTCTCTAAATCTTGACGAAGACGATCAGCTTCAGCACCGCGACGACCAATGACGATGCCAGGGCGTGCGGTGTAGATATCGATACGTACTCGTTCACGAGTGCGTTCAATCTCTACGCGAGAGATACCAGCGCGCTCCATACCTGTATCGAGCATGCGGCGAATAGCAATATCTTCCTTTACATAATCCTTGTAAAGCTTGTCGGTATACCAACGTGATTTGAATTCAGTGGTTACGCCTAAACGGAAACCATGTGGATTGATTTTCTGTCCCATTACTTGGCGCTCCCTTCTGTAAGTTCTGAAACAATGATGGTGATGTTACTGGTGCGCTTATCGATTCGATAAGCACGGCCCTGCGCACGTGGGCGGAATCGCTTCAGAGTGACTCCATCATTTACAAATGCCTCGGAGACATAAAGTTCAGAAGCATCACGAATCGCAGGATCTTGTTGCTTTGCGTTAGCAACTGCTGATGCAAGGAGCTTATGAAAGACCTCACCAGCAGCTTGTGGAGCAAACTTCAAGATGGTTAGCGCCTCATCTGCCTTTTGACCACGGATGAGATCAATTACGCGGCGAGCCTTTTGAGGTGTGATGCGAACATCACGAAGAATGGCACGCGCAGTGATTACTTGTTGATTAGGCATTTTTCGCCTTTCCATCGCTCTTTGCGTGGCCCTTGAAGGTACGAGTTGGCGCGAACTCCCCCAACTTGTGACCAATCATCGCCTCGGTAACGAAAACCGGGATGTGCTTACGTCCATCATGAACGGCGATTGTGTGGCCGATCATGTCGGGAGTGATCATCGAGCGACGTGACCAAGTTTTGATGACGTTCTTGGTGTTCTTCTCATTTTGAAGTTCAACCTTTTTCATCAAATGTGAATCCACAAAAGGACCCTTTTTCAGACTACGTGGCATTGAGGGCTCCTATCGCTTCTTGTTCTTTGGACGACGGCGGACAATTTGTGCATCGCTTGCCTTCTTCTTTCGGGTGCGACCCTCTGGTTGTCCCCACGGCGAGACTGGATGGCGGCCACCTGAGGTACGACCTTCACCACCACCATGAGGGTGATCTACTGGGTTCATAACAACACCACGAACGGTTGGGCGACGACCCTTCCAACGCATGCGGCCGGCTTTTCCATAATTGATATTGGATTGCTCAGCATTTCCGACAGAACCGATAGTTGCGCGGCAGCGAACATCGACATTCCGGACTTCTCCAGATGGCATACGAAGTTGCGCCCAGCTTCCCTCTTTCGCGACGAGCTGAACCGCGGCTCCCGCAGAGCGTGCGATCTTTGCACCGCCACCAGGGCGAACTTCGATTGCGTGGACAACAGTTCCCACTGGAATGTTACGTAGTGGCAAGTTGTTGCCCGGTTTGATATCTGCGCTCGGACCATTTTCAATTGCGGCACCCTGCTCAAGATTTACCGGTGCGATGATGTAACGCTTCTCACCATCGGCATAGTGCAAGAGCGCAATTCGAGCACTGCGATTTGGGTCGTATTCGATATGTGCGACCGTTGCTGGAACGCCATCTTTATCGTTACGAAGGAAATCGATAACGCGGTATGCACGCTTGTGTCCGCCACCTTGATGGCGAGCAGTTACGCGACCTTGGTTGTTACGTCCACCCTTGGAATTGATTGGACGAACGAGTGACTTCTCAGGCTCAGTGCGCGTGATCTCGACGAAATCCGAGACGCTTGCGCCACGACGACCTGGAGTGGTCGGCTTAAATTTACGAATACCCATGTTGTTTCCTCACTCGCCCTAGTTGACCGGTCCGCCGAAGATGTCGATGCGATCGCCAGGTGCAACTTGAACGATTGCACGCTTGGTATCGCTTCGCTTTCCGGTGCCAAAACGATTGCGCAGACTCTTGCCAGTGCGGTTTAAGGTGTTAACACGAAGTACGCGCACACCAAATACCCTCTCAACGGCAATCTTGATCTCAGTCTTGTTTGCATCTGGTGCAACAAGAAAGGTGTACTTGTTCTGATCGAGCAAGCTGTATGACTTCTCAGAGACAACTGGTGAGAGCAAAACTGAACGATAATCGCGGCTCATGCGTTGACCTCTACTTTCGCTGCAGCATTAACAGAACGGGCTGCGATGAAATCTTCGATAGCAGCTTTGGTGAATACAACATCATCTGCAACGACTACGTCATATGCATTGAGTTGATCCCAAACGATGAGATGAAGATCAGTCGCATTACGAAGAGATCTCCATGAGTCCTCTTCGTGGCGAGCCACTACGACAAGTAGGCGCTTGCGATCAGAGAATTGACGGACGGCAGCAATTGCACCTTTAGTCGTTGGGCTCTCGCTCGGCAAGATCTCAGAGACGACATGGATCCGTGCATTACGTGCACGATCAGAGAGCAATCCGCGGAGCGCGGCTGCAATCATCTTCTTGGGGGTGCGCTGGTCGTAACTGCGTGGCACTGGACCGTGGGCTATACCACCATGACGTTGGTTTGGCGAACGAGTCGAACCCTGACGAGCGCGACCGGTTCCCTTCTGCTTAAACGGCTTCTTACCGCCACCACTTACCTCGCCACGATTCTTCGCCTTATGGGTTCCTTGGCGAGCTGCGGCACGTTGTGCGGTGACAACTTGGTGGATAAGCGGAACGTTTGTCTGTACATCGAAGACATCTGCAGGAAGATCAATCGATCCTGCTGCCTTACCCGATGCATCTTTAATAGAGATAGTGAGTGACACCTTTATGCACCCGCCCCAAGAGCCTTGGCGCCAGAGCGAATCATGACAAGACCGCCATCGGGACCAGGGACTGAACCTTTGATCATGATGAGCCCCTTTGCCGCATCGATTCGTGCAACGGTGAGGTTCATTGTGGTGACGCGATCAAAGCCCATTCGACCTGACATGCGAAGTCCTTTGAAGACTCGACCAGGGGTTGCACATGCTCCGATGGAACCAGGCATGCGGTGTTTACGATCAACACCGTGTGATGCACCAATACCACCGAAGCCATGGCGCTTCATAACACCAGCATGGCCTTTACCGATTGATGTTCCAGTGACATCGACAATCTCACCTTCGGCAAAGACTTCGGCAGTTACCTCGTCACCAACGGTGTACTCGCTTGCCTTATCGGTACGAATCTCAGCAACATAACGTCGCGGAGTTGCACCTGCCTTAGCGAAGTGACCGGTCAATGGCTTAGAGACTTTACGAGGATCGATTGCGCCAAAGGCGAGTTGGATCGCGCTGTAGCCATCTGTCTCAAGGGTGCGGACTTGAGTGACTACGCATGGACCAGCTTGCACAACAGTGACCGGAACAATGTGGTTATTCGCATCGAAGATTTGAGTCATTCCTAGTTTGGTGCCAAGAATGCCTTTACGAGTGGCAGTTGCTGTGTTTGTCATCAGTGATCAGCTCCTACAACTTAATCTCAATGTCGACGCCAGCGGGGAGGTCGAGGCGCATCAAGGAATCAACAGTCTTTGGCGTTGGATCGAGGATGTCGATCAAACGCTTATGGGTGCGCATTTCAAAATGCTCACGACTGTCCTTGTACTTATGGGGCGAACGAATTACGCAGTACGTATTTCGCTCTGTGGGTAGTGGGACAGGACCTGCAACCTTTGCACCGGTACGTTCGACAGTCTCGACGATTTTCTTCGCCGAGGTATCGATTACCTCGTGGTCGTAGGCCTTGAGTCGAATTCGAATCTTCTGACCCGCCATACTCCTCGCCCTCCTTTCCGCTTCGCGTCTAGTTACTTTTTTTAATTACTTCTTGATCTTGGTAACGCGACCTGCACCGACGGTGCGGCCACCTTCACGGATTGCAAAGCGCAATCCCTCTTCCATAGCGATTGGCTGGATGAGCGCTACGGCCATCTCAGTGTTATCGCCAGGCATGACCATCTCAGTTCCGCCAGGTAGCGTCACGATGCCAGTGACATCGGTAGTACGGAAGTAGAACTGTGGTCGATAGTTGTTGAAGAACGGAGTGTGACGTCCACCTTCATCCTTGGAAAGGATGTAGACAGATGCATCGAAATCAGTGTGTGGTGTGATCGAGCCAGGCTTGCAGCAAACCTGTCCGCGCTCAACATCTTCACGCTTGGTTCCACGAAGAAGAAGACCGACGTTCTCGCCAGCGCGACCTTCGTCGAGCAACTTACGGAACATTTCGACACCAGTAACGGTGGTCTTCTGTGAATCTGGGCGGATGCCCACGATTTCGATTTCTTCGTTGACCTTGACGATTCCACGCTCAATACGGCCGGTAACAACAGTTCCGCGACCGGTGATGGTGAATACATCTTCAACTGGCATGAGGAATGGCTTATCAATCTCACGCTCAGGTGTTGGAATAAAGTCATCAACAGCGCCCATCAACTCCAAAAGCGCATCTGCCCACTTGGCATCTCCTTCGAGAGCCTTAAGTGCGGAGACGCGAACGATTGGAGTGTTGTCGCCTGGGAACTCGTAAAGTGAGAGAAGTTCGCGAACTTCCATCTCAACGAGCTCGAGGATTTCAGCATCATCAACCATGTCGGACTTATTGAGTGCGACAACGATTGCAGGAACGCCTACCTGGCGAGCAAGGAGGACGTGCTCCTTGGTCTGAGGCATTGGACCATCAGTTGCAGCGACCACGAGGATTGCTCCATCCATCTGTGCAGCACCTGTGATCATGTTCTTGATGTAGTCGGCGTGACCTGGGCAGTCAACGTGCGCATAGTGACGCTTCTCGGTCTGGTACTCGATGTGTGCAATCGAGATGGTGATACCGCGTTGACGCTCTTCTGGAGCCTTATCGATCTGATCGAAAGGCGTAAATGGGTTTACATCTGGATACTTGTCGTGAAGCACCTTGGAAATTGCCGCAGTAAGAGTGGTCTTACCGTGGTCAATGTGACCGATGGTGCCGATATTGACGTGCGGTTTCGTACGTTCGAACTTCGCCTTCGCCACTGTGACCTCCTATTGAATCGGTGTAGTTGAACTATTGGTAGGACTACTCGCCCCGGACCTTTGCAATGATCTCCTTCGACACAGCTGCAGGAACTTCTGCATATGAGTCAAATTGCATGCTGTAGCTGGCGCGACCTTGTGTCTTGCTTCGTAGATCTCCGACGTAGCCGAACATCTCCGAGAGTGGAACAAGAGCGCGAACAACGCGAGCACCTGATCGCTCATCCATAGCCTGAATCTGGCCACGGCGTGAGTTGAGGTCGCCGATGACATCACCCATGAAATCTTCAGGGGTAATGACTTCGACAGACATCACTGGTTCGAGCAAGGCAGGGTTAGCGAGCTTCGCTGCTTCCTTAAATGCTGCGATTCCAGCAATCTTGAAGGCCAACTCCGATGAGTCAACATCGTGGTATGCGCCATCAAGAAGAGTGACTTGTACATCTGTCAATGGATAGCCGGCGAGCGGACCAGATTGCATCGCCTCTTGGCATCCAGCGTCAACCGAAGGGATGTACTCCTTAGGAACGCGTCCACCTGTAACTTTATTTACGAACTCGTATCCGCCTTCTGTACCAGGCTCAAGCGGACGAACGGCAATTTGAATCTTCGCGAATTGACCAGAACCACCCGTTTGCTTCTTGTGGGTGTAGTCGTGGCGCTCAACCGCCTTACGAAGAGTCTCGCGATAGGCAACCTGTGGCTTACCAACATTTGCTTCGACCTTGAATTCGCGACGCATACGATCAACAAGAATTTCTAGGTGCAACTCACCCATGCCAGCGATGATTGTTTGACCAGTCTCTTCATCGGTACGAACATGGAATGTTGGATCTTCTTCGGCAAGACGTTGGATTGCAGTTCCGAGCTTCTCTTGATCGCCTTTTGTCTTAGGCTCAATAGCGATATGTAGAACTGGATCTGGGAACTCCATCGACTCGAGAATTACTGGGTTTGATGGATCACAGAGCGTCTCACCTGTGGTGGTGTCCTTAAGACCCATCACAGCGATGATCATTCCGGCAGTTGCAGTCTCACGCTCTTCACGCTTATTTGCGTGCATCTGATAGATCTTGCCAATGCGCTCTTTACGATCTTTGGTGGAGTTAAGAACCTGATCGCCAGCAGTAAGCGTTCCGGAATAGACGCGAACGAAGGTGAGTTTTCCAAGGTGTGGATCGCTCATAATCTTAAATGCAAGTGCGGAGAACGGCTCTTTTGGATCAGGTTTGCGAGAGATCTCGACTGAAGAATCTCCTTGCTTATGTCCAAGGATTGCTGCGACATCTAGCGGGCTCGGTAGATAACGAGTCACGGCATCGAGCATTGGTTGTACGCCCTTGTTCTTAAATGCAGAACCAGTAAGAACTGGGGTCAACTTGTCGGCAAGGGTTGCGCGGCGGATGCCGGCGATGATTTCAGCCTCTGAGAGATCTTGTCCTTCAAGGTACTTCTCCATCACTGCATCATCTGCTTCAGCGAGAGTCTCGATTAAAAGATGGCGAGCTTCGTCAGCCTTTGCCTTGAGGTTTGCTGGAATCTCTTCGACGATGTAATCCTCACCCTTTTTAGTTTCACCAGGCCATACAAGAGCCTTCATCGCGATCAAATCCACTACGCCTTGGAATTCAGCTTCGGCGCCAATAGGAAATTGGAGAACAAGTGGTGTTGCGTTAAGGCGTGACTTGATCATGCCAACGCACATATCGAAGTTTGCGCCAGTGCGATCGAGTTTATTTACAAAACAGATGCGAGGAACTTTGTACTTATCTGCTTGACGCCAAACAGTCTCAGATTGTGGCTCAACGCCAGCAACGCCATCAAATACTGCAACCGCGCCATCGAGTACGCGAAGTGAGCGCTCAACCTCGACGGTGAAATCTACGTGGCCAGGGGTATCGATGATGTTAATAAGGTGGTCGTTCCAGAAACAGGTGGTGGCAGCAGAGGTGATGGTGATACCGCGCTCTTGCTCTTGCTCCATCCAGTCCATGGTGGCAGCGCCTTCATGAACCTCACCAATCTTGTAGTTGACGCCGGTATAGAAAAGGATTCGCTCAGTTGTCGTGGTTTTACCCGCGTCGATATGAGCCATGATCCCGATATTCCGGACCTTGGCGAGGTCAATTACTGAATCAACAGCCACTTTTTATATCTCCCTATTACCAGCGGTAGTGAGCAAACGCCTTGTTTGCCTCTGCCATCTTGTGCGTGTCTTCGCGCTTCTTTACAGCTGCGCCAAGACCATTGCTTGCATCGATTAATTCGTTCGTTAAGCGCTCTGCCATTGACTTCTCGCGGCGTAGACGGGAGTAACCGACTAGCCAACGAAGTGCAAGCGCGGTAGCACGTGCTGCCTTTACTTCAACAGGAATTTGATAGGTAGCGCCACCAACGCGACGGCTACGAACTTCAAGAGTTGGTTTAACGTTATCGAGCGCTCGCTTCAATGTGATGAGTGGATCGCCTTGAGTTTTCTCGCGACATCCTTCAAGGGCTGAGTACACGATTTGCTCTGCAGTTGAACGCTTGCCATGAAGAAGCACCTTGTTAATCAATGCAGTAACAACAGGAGAGTTATAGACCGGGTCGGCGATAACTGGACTTTTGGCGGCAGGACCTTTACGTGGCATTACTTCTTCTCCCTCTTTGCACCGTAACGGCTACGAGCTTGCTTTCGATTCTTTACTCCTTGGGTATCAAGTGATCCGCGGATGATCTTGTAGCGAACACCGGGCAGATCCTTTACACGTCCACCACGAACGAGAACGATTGAGTGCTCTTGGAGGTTGTGGCCTTCACCTGGAATGTATGCAGTAACTTCCATGCCACTGGTCAGACGAACACGAGCAACCTTGCGAAGCGCAGAGTTTGGCTTCTTCGGAGTTGTTGTGTAGACGCGAGTACAGACACCGCGACGTTGAGGTGAACCCTTCAACGCAGGCGTGCTCGTCTTCGCGCTCTTATCTGAGCGACCTTTGCGAACCAACTGTTCAATCGTTGGCATACCTGTGACTCCTTCTATATATATGTAGTGCTCTCTAGTTACCGCAGCGCACTCATTCTTCCGACCCACGAGGTCGGGCGTGTCGAACGAGCTTTCAGAACCCTGCACACGAGCTTTTCGCGTGAGTTTTCGGCGCCTGGCTTACAAAAGGCAGAGGGCGAGAGTAACGGAATCACTCTCGCCCGGTCAAAGCGGCTTAATCTGCCAGATCTGGTACTACCGATAACTAGTAGCGGGGTACCTCGAAATCATCGAGGCGAACAGCCTCACCCGAGCCTTGGCTCTCAAATGGGGTGAAGTCGTACTCCTCATAATTGGCGTAAACAGCGGCTTTTGCCTCTTCAGTAGCCTCGACTCGAACATTTCGGTAGCGAGAGAGGCCAGTGCCGGCGGGGATCAACTTACCGATGATGACGTTCTCCTTGAGGCCAACGAGATTGTCGCGGCGCTCGCCGAGGGCGGCATCGGTGAGAACTCGAGTCGTCTCCTGGAAGGAGGCGGCCGAGAGCCAGGATTCAGTGGCAAGAGATGCCTTGGTGATACCCATCAACTCAGCACGACCGCTGGCAGGTGTTCCACCATTGGCAACGACGCGACGATTCTCGCCTTCAAAGCGAACGCGCTCCACCAATTCACCTGGAAGGAAGAGGGTATCCCCTGCCTCCAAGATTGTGATGCGCTTGAGCATCTGACGAACGATGACCTCAATGTGCTTATCGTGAATCGCTACACCTTGGGTGTCATACACCTTTTGAATCTCTTCGACCAAGTGCACCTGAGTAGCGCGAGGTCCGAGAATTCGAAGCACATCTTTTGGATCAATCGTTCCTGGGATGAGTTTCTGTCCAACATCGACGCGATCGCCATCACTCACTAATGGCTTACGGTTACGTGGGATTGGATAGGCAATCTCTTCATTTCCATTATCTGGAGTGATGACGATTCGCTTTCCTCCTGAATTCTTCGGATCATCTTCAAAACGAATTCGACCAGCGTGTTCAGCAATCGGTGCTTTTGCCTTTGGCTCACGCGCTTCGAAGAGTTCGACGACGCGAGGTAGACCATGGGTGATATCACCTTGAGTCTGCGCAGCACCACCGGTGTGGAAGGTACGCATCGTCAACTGCGTTCCTGGTTCACCAATCGATTGCGCGGCGATGATTCCGACTGCTTCGCCAACATCAACGAGATGGCCGGCAGCAAGTGATCGTCCATAACAGGCAGCGCATTGTCCAACCTTGCTCTCACAGGTAAGGACGGAACGAACCTTGACGGTTTCGATTCCTGCACCAAGTAAGCGCTCGATTGCCTCATCGCCAAGATCGGTATTTGCCTGCGCAATTACCTCTCCATTGACCACTACATCCTCTGCGAGATTACGTGAATAGACCGAGTATTCGACATTCTTTAATCGAATAAGTTCGCCAGCCTCATTTTTTCGAGCAATCTCGAGATTAAGACCACGATCAGTTCCACAATCTTCTTCACGAATGATGACATCTTGTGCAACATCGCAGAGACGACGAGTGAGATAACCTGAGTCGGCGGTACGTAGCGCAGTATCGGCAAGACCTTTTCGAGCACCGTGTGTGGAAATGAAGTACTCAAGTACCGATAGTCCCTCACGGAAGTTCGATTTGATCGGACGCGGAATGATTTCACCCTTTGGATTAGCTACAAGTCCTCGCATACCTGCGATCTGACGGACCTGCATCATGTTTCCGCGGGCGCCCGAGAAGACCATCATCCAGACCGGATTGCGGCGCGGGAAGTTCTTCTCCATTTCAGCCGCAACCTCATTAGTTGCCTTGGTCCAGATCTCAATGAGCTCCTGGCGGCGCTCATCATCAGTGATCAAACCTTGCTCATACTGCTTTTGTACTCGCTCAGCATCAGACTCATAACCATCGAGAATCTTCTGCTTATTAGGCGGAGTCACGACATCCTCAATGCCGATTGTTACGCCCGCGCGGGTTGCCCAGTGGAAGCCAAGAGCTTTGAGGCCATCGAGAGTCGTTGCCACATCAACTTTTGGATAACGCTCAGCAAGCGTATTAACGATTGCTCCCAACTGCTTCTTGGTGACATCTTGCTCTTCGTAAGGGAAATCAGCAGGAAGGGCTTCGTTAAAGAGCGCTCGACCTAGAGTGGTCTCCCGAATCTCTCCTTCGATGCGAATCTTGATCTTCGACTGAAGTGAGAGTGATCCTTGATCAAAGGCCATGATCGCCTCAGCGGTCGATGAGAATGCACGACCCTCACCCTTCTCGCCCTCGCGGAGTTGAGTAAGGAAGTAAAGACCCAAAACCATGTCCTGTGTCGGTGAGGTGATTGGTCGACCATTGGCCGGAGAGAGAATGTTGTTGCTGGAAAGCATCAAGATTCGCGCTTCAGCCTGAGCCTCGGCTGATAGTGGCAGGTGAACAGCCATCTGATCACCGTCGAAGTCTGCGTTAAATGCAGTACATACGAGTGGGTGAATCTGGATTGCCTTACCTTCGATTAGTTGTGGTTCGAATGCTTGGATACCAAGTCGGTGGAGCGTTGGTGCACGGTTGAGTAGAACAGGATGCTCAGCAATAACTTCTTCAAGAACATCCCAAACCACTGAACGAGCACGCTCAACCATACGCTTTGCAGATTTGATGTTCTGTGCGTGGTTGAGATCAACAAGGCGCTTCATCACAAATGGCTTGAAGAGCTCCAAGGCCATCTGTTTTGGTAGACCACACTGATGGAGCTTGAGTTGGGGACCGACGACGATTACCGAACGACCCGAATAATCAACGCGCTTACCGAGAAGGTTCTGACGGAAGCGACCCTGCTTGCCCTTGAGCATGTCAGAGAGTGACTTGAGCGCACGATTTCCTGGACCTGTAACAGGACGTCCACGGCGACCATTATCAAATAGCGCATCGACCGCCTCTTGCAACATACGCTTTTCGTTGTTCACAATGATCTCAGGAGCGCCAAGATCAGCAAGACGCTTCAAGCGATTATTTCGATTAATGACGCGGCGATAGAGATCGTTGAGATCTGAGGTAGCAAAGCGACCGCCATCGAGTTGGACCATCGGACGGAGGTCTGGTGGGATAACCGGAACCGCATCTAGGACCATCGATGATGGGGAATTTGAGGTATTGAGGAATGAAGAGACCACCCGTAGTCGCTTGAGCGCACGAGTCTTCTTCTGTCCCTTACCGGTCGCGATGATTTGGCGGAGGTTTGCTGCCTCTTCTTTGAGATCAAATGTCTCGAGGCGACGCTTAATAGCTGCTGCGCCCATCGAGCCCTTGAAGTACATACCGAAGCGATCGCGCATCTCACGATAGAGCTGCTCATCACCTTCGAGATCTTGAACTTTGAGGTTCTTGAAACGCTCCCAGACCTCTTCTAGACGATCGAGCTCACGTTGTGAACGATCGCGGAGCTGCTTGATTTCACGCTCAGCTTGCTCGCGCACCTTACGACGAATATCAGACTTTGCACCTTCATCTTCTAGAGAGGCAAGATCTGCTTCGAGTTTCTTTTGGCGAGCATCGATATCAAGATCGCGCTTGGTTTCGATTTTCTTCTTGTCAGATGCGATCTTCTTCTGATTTTGCTCGAAATCCTCATGACGAGCCTCGCCATCAACTTCGGTAATCATGTAAGCAGCAAAGTAGATGACCTTCTCGAGATCCTTTGGCGCAAGATCAAGAAGATAACCAAGGCGACTTGGCACTCCCTTGAAGTACCAGATGTGGGTTACTGGAGCAGCAAGCTCGATATGGCCCATACGTTCACGTCGAACTTTGGCTCGAGTAACTTCAACACCGCAACGTTCGCAGACGATGCCTTTAAAGCGAACACGCTTGTACTTGCCGCAATAGCACTCCCAATCACGAGTTGGACCGAAGATCTTTTCATCGAAAAGACCATCCTTCTCGGGCTTGAGCGTCCGGTAATTAATTGTTTCGGGCTTCTTTACTTCGCCATGTGACCAGGTACGAATGTCATCGGCAGAAGCAAGACCAATCTTCAACTCATCAAAAAAGTTGACATCTAACATAGGTATCGCCTCTCCTAGATCTCTTCGACGCTGCTTGGCTCAACCCGGGAAAGGTTGATTCCGAGCTCTTCTGCGGTACGGAACACTTCTTCATCAGTATCTTTCATCTCGATAGCGGCGCCATCAGATGAGAGAACTTCAACATTGAGACAGAGTGACTGCATCTCTTTGATAAGCACCTTGAATGATTCTGGGATGCCTGGTTCAGGGATGTTCTCACCCTTCACGATTGCTTCATAAACCTTGACGCGACCAAGGACATCGTCAGACTTGATTGTGAGAAGCTCTTGAAGAGTATATGCAGCGCCATATGCCTCAAGCGCCCATACCTCCATCTCACCAAATCGCTGTCCACCGAATTGCGCCTTTCCACCAAGTGGTTGCTGAGTAATCATCGAGTACGGGCCAGTGGAACGTGCATGGATCTTGTCGTCGACCAAGTGGAGCAACTTCAAGATGTACATGTAACCAACGGAGATTGGATCGCGATAAGGCTCACCACTTCGACCATCAAAGAGTCGAGCTTTGCCGCTCTCGCCAACCATTCGATTTCCATCGCGGTTTGGCATGGTGGAACCGAGAAGTCCGGTGATCTCATCTTCGCGCGCTCCATCAAAGACTGGAGTAGCAACACGAGTTCCCGGCTTTCCGGTCTGTGCTCCGATGGACTTTAAGTTCTTCTTCCATGAGGCATCGTCACCTTCGACTTGCCACCCTTGCTTGGAGACCCAGCCAAGGTGAGTCTCAAGTACTTGACCAACATTCATACGTCCAGGAACGCCGAGTGGGTTGAGCACAACATCAACAGCTGTGCCATCTTCAAGGAACGGCATATCTTCAACAGGAAGAATCTTTGCAATAACGCCCTTGTTACCGTGGCGTCCTGCAAGTTTGTCGCCATCTTGAATCTTTCGCTTCTGTGCGACATAGACACGAACCAATTGGTTTACACCAGATGGCAGTTCATATCCCTCTTCGCTTTCGAAGACTTTGACGCCAATGACCTTTCCACCTTCACCGTGCGGAACTTTTAGCGAGGTATCGCGAACTTCACGAGCCTTCTCACCAAAGATTGCGCGAAGTAGGCGCTCTTCAGGAGTTAGCTCAGTCTCGCCCTTTGGCGTTACTTTTCCGACGAGAATATCGCCAGGTACAACATCTGCACCAACGCGGATGATTCCCATCTCATCAAGATCAGCTAGGACTTCTTCGCTCACATTTGGAATGTCGCGAGTGATCTCTTCAGCACCAAGTTTGGTGTCGCGAGCATCAACTTCATACTCCTCGATGTGAATGGATGAGAGCACGTCATCTTGTACCAAGCGTTGGCTCAAGATAATTGCATCTTCATAGTTATGACCTTCCCATGGCATGAAGGCCACAAGAAGATTTTTTCCGAGCGCTAATTCACCAAGATCGGTGCTTGGTCCATCAGCAAGAACATCGCCTGCTTCAACGCGTGCGCCTTGAGCGACAACCGGCTTGTGGTTGTAGCAGGTGCCTTGATTTGAGCGACGGAATTTTGAGAGGTAATAGGTCTTTGACGTTCCATCATCGTGGCTAACCTTGATTTCATCAGCGCTGACTTCGGTAACGGCACCAGCCTTTTCGCTCACAATGACATCGCCAGCATCAACAGCAGCGCGGAACTCCATGCCCGTTCCAACCAATGGCGCTTCAGCGCGTAGGAGTGGAACTGCTTGACGCATCATGTTCGAACCCATGAGCGCACGGTTTGCATCATCGTGCTCAAGGAACGGAATCATCGCAGTTGCAGCAGAGACCATCTGTCGTGGAGAGACATCCATGTAGTCGACATCTTCAGCAGGAATGTATTCCACTTCCCCACCCTTACGACGTACGAGTACGCGTGGCTCTGCGAAGTGATTGGTGTCGGTAAGCGGAGCATTCGCCTGAGCGATGATGTGCTCATCCTCTTCGTCAGCGGTTAGGTAATCAATGTGATCGGTTACTTTGCCTTTGACGACTTTGCGATATGGCGTCTCGATAAATCCAAATGGCGTGATACGTCCGAAGGTTGCCAACGAACCAATCAGACCGATGTTTGGTCCTTCAGGAGTTTCGATTGGACACATACGACCGTAGTGCGAAGGGTGCACGTCACGAACTTCGAATCCAGCGCGCTCTCGTGAGAGACCACCAGGTCCAAGCGCGGAGAGACGACGCTTATGGGTAAGGCCTGAGAGTGGATTTGTCTGATCCATGAACTGCGAGAGCTGGGATGTTCCAAAGAACTCCTTGATGCTCGCTGTGATCGGACGAATATTAATAAGTGTCTGTGGCGTGATTGCTTCGACATCTTGAGTGGTCATTCGCTCGCGAACCACGCGCTCCATACGAGAAAGTCCGGTGCGAACCTGATTTTGGATAAGTTCACCGACGGTGCGCAGACGACGGTTACCAAAGTGATCGATATCGTCAGTCTCGATACGAACTTGGCCACGGACTGAATCCATAACCAATTCACCAGCATGCATTTTCACTAAGTACTTAATCGCCCAGACGATATCTTCGATCGTCAATAGACCCTTACGTAAATCAAGGTCAGTACCTAACTTCTTATTGATCTTAAATCGACCAACCTTTGCTAGGTCATATCGCTTCGGATTGAAGTAAAGATTCTCAATGAGCGTCTGTGCTGCTTCACGTGTTGGTGGCTCACCAGGGCGAAGCTTGCGATAGATATCAAGTAGCGCATCATCTTGTGTAACGGTGTGATCTTTCTCGAGAGTCGCAACCATAGATTCGTATTCGCCGAAGTGTTCGCGAATCTGAGCTTCATCCCACCCAAGAGCCTTAAGAAAGACTGTTACTGGAATCTTACGTTTACGATCGATGCGAACACCGACCATATCCTTCTTGTCGATTTCAAATTCCAACCAAGCACCGCGGCTAGGAATGATCTTTCCTACGAGAGTGTCCTTGTCGGCATTCTTCTCGGGATCTGCCTTCTCAAAATAGACTCCAGGCGAACGGACAATCTGAGATACGACAACGCGCTCAGTACCGTTGATGATGAAAGTTCCTCGTGTAGTCATTAGTGGGAACTCACCCATGAAGACGGTTTGGCTCTTGATTTCTCCAGTCACGTTGTTCATGAACTCTGCTGTTACGAATAGTGGAGCGCTGTAGGTGATGTCACGCTCTTTACACTCTTCGATTGAATACTTTGGAGGTTCGAAGCGATGGTCGCGGAAGGAGAGACTCATCGATCCTTGGAAGTCTTCAATTGGTGAGATCTCCTCGAAGATCTCCTCGAGACCAGATTGATTAGGCAATTCACCACGAGTGGTGTTGGTCGAAGCGCTATTTGCGATTCGAACGCGCCATGCATCGTTGCCAAGTAGCCAGTCCATACTCTCTAGCTGCAACGCAAGAAGATTCGGAACCTCTAGCGGTTCACGAATCTTGGCAAAAGAGAGACGGTGTGGGGCATGCGGGGATTGGGATTTGTTTTTCAACGACGATCCTTCCGTACTCGCAGATGAGTTAACTTACAAACCCAGCGAAAAGAGAAGGTCGCCACCGCCATATGCGAAGACCTCGAAAATTGGGATTATATGGATTTTACGATGAATAAAGGGAGCGTGTCCAATTGAGGTTTCCCTCAGCCGAACCCGCTCCCCTGCACGGCCAAATATGGCCAGAGCCTTGACTACTTCACTGTGACCTTTGCGCCGGCGGCCTCAAATGCTGCCTTCGCCTTGTCGGTGGTCTCCTTATTGGCCTTCTCCAAGACGGTAGATGGAGCACCATCTACGAGATCCTTAGCCTCTTTGAGACCAAGACCGGTGAAGGTGCGAACCTCTTTGATGACGGCGATCTTCTGAGCGCCAGCATCTTCGAGTACGAGCGTGAACTCATCTTGAGCTTCTGCAGCAGCAGGAGCACCAGCGCCGCCGCTAGCAGCCGCAACTGCAACGGGTGCAGCAGCAGTGACATCGAATTCAGTCTCGAAAGCCTTAACGAAGTCGCTGAGCTCAACAAGGCTCATCTCCTTGAATTGTGACAATAAATCTTCGGTTGAAAGTTTTGCCATGATATTTCTCCTTGATTCTTCCTAGATCTCTCTTATTCCTGTGTTCCTGATTCAGCTGATTCCTCAGCTGCTGCCACTTCTGGCTCTGATGCTGGAGCTTCTGCATCTCCGGCTTCTTCTTCTGAAGACTCTTCAACTACTGCAGCAGGCGCTTCGGGCGCTTGTGCAGCTACTGGGGCACCGGCTTCTAACTTGATTCGGAGCGCGTCGAATACTCGTGCAGCCTTTGCAAGTGAACCCTTCATTGCACCAGCAAGCTTTGCCAAGAGCACCTCGCGGGACTCTAGGTTTGCAAGCTTCATGATTTCTTCAGTAGTTACCAACTTGCCCTCGTAGATTCCACCCTTGATTACAAGTGATGGATTCTCTTTGGCGAAGTCGCGAAGGCTCTTTGCTGCATCGATTGGATCACCGTTAATGAATGCGACTGCAGATGGTCCCTTGAGTAAATCATCAGAGATTTCTACGCCAGCATTCTTAGCAGCGATACGCATCAATGTGTTCTTTGCGACGGAGTACTTAGTACTTCCGCCTAGCGAACGACGAAGTGCCTTCATGGAAGTGACGGAGAGTCCGCGATATTCGGTAACAATCGTTGCACCAGCGCCACGAAAATCTTCCGTGAGCTCTGCAATAACTGCCGACTTATCGGTCTTTGCCATGTTTCTCCTTTTCTCTTCTCGCCTTTCCACCCAAATTTCTTTGAGCCCGAGAGAAAACAGGTTGATAAAAAGAGAAATCCTCGAAGCGCGAAAGCGCTACGAGGAAAGATGAACTTACTCGTAATGCTCCTGCGCTGGTGAGTTCTCACTCTTTAACTCTGTTCATTGCAATCACTCGAAAGTTCTTGCTATCAACAGCAGACCTGCGGTCTTCGGATACTGCAAAGGGTAGGCGCTCGCACGCCTACCCGTCAAAATGGCTTAATTAGCGCCTTCGCGTAGGAGGTTTGGATCTACCTGAACGCCAGGCCCCATCGTGGTGGAGACAGTTGCCTTCTTGATGTAGCGACCCTTTGAAGAGGAGGGTTTTGCGCGAAGTACCTCTTCCATCGCTACCACATAGTTATCGAGAAGAGCATCTGCGCTAAAGGATGCTTTACCAATAATGAAGTGCAGGTTGGAATTCTTATCGACTCGGAACTCGATCTTTCCACCCTTAATGTCATTCACTGCCTTCGTGACATCGTTGGTAACAGTTCCAGTCTTGGGATTAGGCATCAAACCACGAGGTCCGAGAACTTTTCCGAGGCGACCAACCTTTCCCATGAGATCAGGTGTCGATACAACAGCGTCATAATCGAGACGACCCTTTGCGACCTCGTCAATCAGTTCGTCGGCGCCGACGATGTCAGCACCTGCTGCGCGCGCTTCTTCAGCGCGCTCTCCACCTGCGAACACAAGAACGCGTGCAGTTTTGCCAGTTCCGTGTGGAAGGTTGACAGTGCCGCGGATTGCTTGATCAGCCTTACGTGGATCGACGCCAAGAGCGAGGGACACCTCTACTGTGGAGTCATATTTCGTTACAGATGTTTCACGAACGATCTTCATCGCCTCAACTGGAGCATAGATGTTTGTAACATCGTACTTCTCAGTAGCGGCACGGTATTTCTTACTGCGCTTCATTTCATCCAGCTTTCTGCTTAGCTAACTCGGGTGAGTTAGGTAGTTGGTTGTGGTCAGCGAGTCAGCGCGACTCTCCCACAGGTTTATTTAGTTATTAACCGTTGACAGTGATGCCCATTGAACGAGCAGTACCGGCAATGATCAAACTTGCAGCATCGAGGTCGTTTGCGTTGAGGTCTGCCATCTTTACAGTGGCAATCTCGCGACATTGCGCCATCGTGATATTTCCGACCTTGTTCTTATGTGGAATAGCCGAGCCCTTTTCGAGCTTTGCTGCCTTCAAGATCAGACGGGAGGCTGGTGGCGTCTTCGTGATGAAAGTGAATGAGCGATCCTCATAGACAGTGATCTCAACCGGGATGATCTGACCCTTTTGAGTTTCAGTCGCAGCGTTATATGCCTTGACGAAGTCCATGATGTTGACACCATGTTGACCAAGTGCAGGACCAACAGGTGGCGCTGGTGTAGCTGCGCCAGCTTGAATCTGGAGCTTTATCAGCGCCTCAATCTTCTTCTTCGGTGCCATATTTCTATCCTCTCTCTTTCAAATCCTCTTAAAGCTTCTGTACCTGAGCATATGACAATTCCACAGGGGTCTCGCGACCAAAGATCGAGACCAATACTTTGAGCTTTGCTTGCTCAGGCATGATTTCGCTAATTGATGCTGGAAGGGTGGCAAAGGGTCCATCCATAACGGTGACAGATTCGCCAACTTCGAAATCGACCATCTTGATCTCTGGCTTCTCGCCCTTCTTTGATGGACGTGGCGCGAGAATTCCCTCGACTTCATCGAGTGAGAGTGGACTTGGATTGTGGCCATGTCCAACAAAACCGGTAACCCCTGGGGTATTACGTACTACTGACCATGATTCATCAGTTAAATCCATACGGACGAGAACATATCCAGGGAAGACATTTCGCTTAACCTGCTTACGCTGTCCATTTTTAATCTCTGTAATTTCTTCTTGAGGAACTTCAATCTGGAAGATGTAATCCTCCATGTGCAAAGTATGAATACGGTTCTCGAGATTTCCTTTGACACGATTCTCGTACCCCGCATATGAATGGATGACATACCAATCACCAGGTGCGGTGCGAAGGGCGCGACGGAATTCAGCCTGAGGATCATTCTCTTCCTCTACCTCTACCTCTACCTCTACCTCTACCTCTACCTCTACCTCTACCTCTACCTCTACTGAGACTTCCGCAGGTGCTTCGATAACTTCTGCAGGTACCTCTTGAGCAGCCGCTTCTAGCGCTGCCTCAAATGTGTTGTCGCTCATCATTTACCCTGTTTACCCAATTTACCTGTCGACGCCTTAACCAAAAACCCAGAATGTGATTTTGGTAAGTACGAGATCAAAGAGCGAGACCAATGCGATGATAAAAGTCACGAAGACAAGTACGACTGCGGTGTAGGTAGTGAGTTGTTTGCGCGAAGGCCATACGACCTTGCGAAGTTCAGCAACAACTTGGCGATAGAAGCGTCCGGCGCGTTCAAAGATATTGCCGCGATTCTGCTCGCGAGCATCTTCGTTCTCACGCTCGCTCTGATGTAACTCGCTCATCGTGCCTTACTCACTCTCCTCTCCTCTCTATATAGATGTGAACTACTAGCAGGGCAGAAGGGATTTGAACCCCCAACCCCCGGTTTTGGAGACCGGTGCTCTACCAGTTGAACTACTGCCCTCCAGCGCTTCGCGACCCTCGCTTCTTGATGAAGAAGGGCTGGCCACGGAAGGAGCTAGGGGAGTGAGTTTACGGGTCAAGGTGGCGCGGGGTCTAATTGGGGCGGCGATCTCCCCTTGGTCTGGCAGGATTACCGCCGTGTCCCAACCCGCCAAACCCCGGATTTCTAAGCGCATCGCAGCGATCGCCGAATCAGCCACCCTTGCAGTCGATGGAAAAGCTAAAGCCCTCAAAGCAGCCGGTCGCCCCGTCATTGGCTTTGGCGCTGGTGAGCCAGATTTTCCTACCCCCGGATATATCGTCGATGCTGCTGAAAAGGCGGTCCGAGTTGTAGCAAATCATCGATATACACCCACGCCAGGATTGCCTGAACTCCGCCAAGCGATTGTCGCGAAAACCTTACGTGACTCTCAATTCGAGATAACTGTCGACAACGTACTCGTAACAAATGGTGGCAAGCAGGCTGTATATCAATCCATCGCAACAATCGTTGATCAAGGAGATGAGGTTATTCTTCCCGCTCCTTATTGGACCACCTACCCGGAATGCATTCGTTTAGCAGGTGGTATTCCGATTGAAGTCTTTGCAGATGAGACGAGCAATTATTGCGTGAGCGTGGAACAACTTGAAGCAGCCCGGACACCGAAGACAAAGGCACTGATTTTCTGTTCGCCAAGTAATCCAACTGGTTCGGTGTACACCCCAGAACAAGTGCGGGCAATCGGTGAGTGGGCACTCAAACATGGAATTTGGATTATCACCGATGAGATTTACGAACATTTGCGTTATGACGGCGTGCAAGCTCCATCCTTACCTGTTTTAATTCCCGAGTTGGCCGATCAAACAATCATCCTTAATGGGGTCGCGAAGACTTATGCGATGACGGGCTGGCGAGTGGGTTGGATGATTGGCCCTAAAGATGTAATTAAAGCAGCAACAAACTTACAATCTCATCTGACAAGCAACGTATCGAATGTGGCTCAACGGGCAGCAATTGCTGCGCTCACTGGTGATCTCAGTGCTGTTGAAGAGATGAAAGTTGCCTTCGATCGTCGACGTAAATTGATCGTCAAAATGCTTAATGAAATTGATGGGTTTGAATGTCCAATGCCTCAAGGTGCATTTTATGTTTATCCAGCAGTCCATAAGGTGCTAGGTCGCGAAATTCGCGGAAAGAAACCCACGTCTAGCTCTGAACTGGCAACGTTGATTCTTGATGAGGTCGAAGTTGCAGCCGTTCCTGGTGAAGCATTTGGGCCATCTGGATATCTTCGCTTCTCTTATGCGTTAAGCGATGAAGATATCGTCGAGGGAATTTCACGTATCAAAAAACTCATTAATGGCTAGTTAGGTCGCAATTCACAAGTCGGACTTCGGGCTCAAGTGCAATTCCAAACTTCGTCCTTACAGCCTCCTGACAGGCTTTTGCTAGTTCAATCAAATCGTCGCTACGCGCCTGACTAAGATTTGCCAGCGCGAGAACATGCTTAGTGGATATTCCAGCGCCTGCATGTCTTTGGCCTTTCTTTATCCCCGATTGTTCGAGTAACCATGCAGCGGAAAGTTTCACTGTGCCATCAGGGTTTGGCCATTGCGGTGCTGCTTGAGGTAAGCCAGTTGCAAATTCTGAAGTCACTGAAGGGTTAACAAAGAAAGAACCAGCTGACCAGGTATCTCGATCATGTTCTGAAAGGAGCATGCCCTTGCGCTCTCTTATCTTTAAGACTCGCTCGCGGACTGCACTTACTGATGCGCGCTCTCCCACTTTGATTTCTAATTCATTTGCAAGCTCAGAATATGTTATGGGAATAGATAACTCGCCTCTCTTTAATTGGACTGTTACATCTAGTATCACAAAACGGTTTGGCTCTTCTTTGAATAGCGAGCTGCGGTAACCGAACCCACATTGATTTGGAGTAAAGGTACTCTGCTCCTTTGCGACTCGATCCCAAGTGCGTACGCGTGCCACAACCTCTTTGAGCTCTTGGCCATACGCGCCAATATTCTGAATAGGCGCCGCACCTACTCGACCAGGAATGCCGCTCAGCGTTTCAAGACCAGAGAACCCCGCTGCGACGGTCTGTCCCACGAAAGCATCCCATTCCACACCAGCAGCAACTGTGATCATTCCGCCGGAGCAAGCGTCATAATCCAATTCACTTCCCTGGTTACTGATCCGCAACACTGTTCCATCAAAATCAGAGTCGCCAGCAAGAATGTTTGAGCCCCCACCAATAACTTGCACGGGTTCAGATTTGTTAACGGTTTTAAGAATTATCTCTTCTGAGGTTCCTTCGACAAACTCTGATATCAATCCGCCTACACGAAAAGTTGTCAGGTCGGAGAATCTCATGCGAAAAGATTACCGGCGCGATGCAAGAATCCCTAGATTCCCGCGGAAACGCTTGAGTAAACGTTGGTAATTCTCCTTGGAATGCTTCTCTCGATAAGCGCTATCGACATCGTAGTATCCGTGATGGCGCTCTTGAGCCAGTGGCAATTCAACTTGTACCAATTTGCCACCTGCTTCCCGGAGGGCAAGTGAAAACTCTAGATCTGCATTTCTGTAATACTTAGCGCTCGGATTTGCACCAACAGCCTTTGCAAATTTCCGATTGAGGACCATAAAGTAACCAAAAAGCACATCTACTTCTCCTGGGCCTTTGTCATCTACTGATCGCCATTCATCGTCAAGATTTATTAATCCACCGCGCCAACCAACCCCCACAACTCCATCAGAGAATGTAGAAATCACATCTGGAAAGGGATTGGCTAAAAAACGAGTTGAAGGATCCATGAGTGTTATGTAGTCGCTGCTCACCTCTTCGAGCAGAAGATTTACCACGTTCGACCAACCCAGCCGTTGTTTCTGATAGTTAATGCTTACTCGTGGCTTGAATGCTTCGAGAGGTTCGAAATCTTGTTTGCCATTGACCACGATATAGATTGGGGCTTGTGAATTTTCGATTACAGCTCTA
The DNA here is from genome assembly GCA_016870715.1 of Actinomycetota bacterium. Taxonomy (GTDB): domain Bacteria; phylum Actinomycetota; class Actinomycetes; order Nanopelagicales; family Nanopelagicaceae; genus IMCC26077. The sequence continues at coordinate 57,665 of VGAL01000003.1, forward strand.
ACTGAATCGAGAAAGTCCTCGAGATAACCATCTAGAATCAGGGTAACTGTGATATCGCGCTCGCTTATCACAATCGAATTCGAGCTTTCGTCTGACCAAGTACTTTCACGCCTTCGCATAGCGCCGTAACTTCTACGGTAACTTCAGACTCACTTACCTCTCCCACCCGTCCGGAGAAAGTAATCGTGGTGTCACGGTCAGAAGTAACCACGACAGGCTTAGTGAACCTCGTAGAAAATTCCACTACATCTTTATCTGAACCAACCCAAAGACGGACCCAAAGACGGATGGCCTCTCCGGCGAGCGCCATTGTGTACATCCCATGTGCAATGACATTTGGTAGCCCAACAGATTTAGCAAATTCTTCATCTAAATGAATTGGATTGTGGTCTCCACTTGCCATCGCATATGCGCGTAATTTTTCTCTGTTCACCGTCATAGTTTGTTCGGGAAGTTCCTGTCCCGATTGGAAACTGGTAATAATCATGATTGTTCACCCCGAAAAACAAGAGTGGACCAAGTTGATGAGAGTAGTACTCCCGTCACAGCATCAGAGAAATCTGTCCTGATGGAGATGAATTCATTTCCAGCAAGGCTCTTATAACTTTCAATCTCGCTTACTGAAAGCAATTCATCTCCTGCGGCAAATGGACGATGGTGCAGGAACCTCTGATCACCATGAACCACTCGCGACCAATCAAATCCCAAGGTTGGGAGGAATTCTTCGGCGGCCTTAACTGAGAACACGATCAGGTAGGTGGGTGGAGCGCTTCCAGGTTCGGCGCCAATGGCTCTAGCAAATACATCGAGCGAATCAGCGGTGATTTTATTTCGAAGCGAAGATGAAAATCGGCGCCCGATTAATTCGGGGCCGTGCACTGCCATGGATTAACGGCTCTCCCGATGGAGCGTGCTCGCCTTGCACCGTGGGCAGAATTTCTTCATCTCGAGCCGGTCCGGATCGTTGCGACGATTCTTCTTGGTTATGTAGTTGCGCTCTTTGCACTCCACGCAGGCCATAGTGATCTTTGGGCGGATATCCGCGCTCTTGCTGGCCATCGTCGTACTCCTTATATAAGTAATGTGCGGGAGGAAGGCTACCTGCTAGCCCACCTCTTTCGGAAATCTGGTAGCGGAGGCCGGATTTGAACCGGCGACACAGCGATTATGAGCCGCTTGCTCTACCAAGCTGAGCTACCCCGCCGAGCCCCCCAACGGAATCGAACCGTTGACCTTTTCCTTACCATGGAAACGCTCTACCTACTGAGCTAGGGGGGCAGTACTGAAGGGGAAAAGGGTACCTCAGTTTGAGGCCGGTCGCTCCAACATCTCCGTCACAAGCGCTGCGATGGCTGAGCGCTCGCTACGTACCAGGGTCACATGGGCAAAGAGTGGATCGCCTTTGAGAGCTTCGATCACTGCAACCACTCCGTCATGCCGACCTACGCGCAAGTTATCTCGCTGCGCCACATCATGCGTAAGGACAACGCGCGAACCCTGACCAATTCGTGAGAGCACAGTTAGGAGGACGCCGCGTTCTAGCGATTGCGCTTCATCGACAATCACAAATGAATCATGGAGTGAGCGACCACGAATATGAGTCAGTGGAAGAACCTCAATCAGTCCGCGCGCCATAATCTCTTCGATAACATGTTGACTAACAAGAGCGCCCAACGTGTCGAATACTGCTTGTGCCCACGGTGACATCTTCTCGCCCTCACTACCAGGGAGGTATCCGAGTTCTTGACCACCAACTGGATAGAGCGGCCTGAAGATGATGATCTTCTTATGCAATCTTCGTTCCATCACCGCTTCAAGCCCTGCACAAATTGCTAGCGCACTCTTGCCAGTGCCGGCGCGACCACCGAGTGAAACGATGCCAATTTCGTTATCGAGCAATAGGTCAAGCGCGATTCGCTGCTCAGCGCTTCTTCCGTGAAGTCCGAATGCATCTCGATCGCCACGAACCAGTCTTAATTTGCGATCGTGTGTGATTCGGGCTAATGCACTCCCCTTATTCGAGTGGATTACGACACCAGTGTGCACCGGCAGGTCCTTGATCTCATCACAGACAACTTGTTCGCTCTGATAGAGCTGATCGACAACTTCTGACGCGAGCGTCATTTCGGTGATTCCAGTCCATCCACTACTTACTGCAAGTTCTGCTCGATATTCTTCAGCGACTATTCCCACCGCCGATGCTTTAACTCTTAGAGGCAAATCTTTAGTAACGAGTACAACCTCTCGCCCATCACGTTTCAAATTTCGTGCAACAGCAAGGACCCGCGAATCATTCGTTCCATCTCGAAAGAAACTTGATGGCAGCCCAGTACTATCACTGTGATTCAATTCCACGGTGAACGTTCCACCACTTTCATTAATCATCATTGGAGCATCAAGGCGCCCGTGTTCAACCCGCAAATCATCCAGGCTCCTGAGCGCAGCACGAGCAAAATATCCAAGCTCCGGATGGTCTCGTTTACTCTCTAATTCAGAGATGACAACAATCGGCAGTACAACTTCATGTTCGTCAAAGCGATGGAGGGCCGCTGGATCAGCGAGTAAGACGCTGGTATCTAGTACATAAGTCTTTCGAGTGTTGCCCGTCTCACCTGGCACGGTATGTAATCTAGAACTGTCGGCAGGGGTAACTGCTACGACACGCTATCGGCCAAAGCGACGATTTCGTTGGGCATAAGCCCTTAGCGCACGGAGGAAATCTAGGCGACGGAAATCTGGCCAAAACGCTTCGCAGAAGTAGAACTCAGAGTGGGCGCTCTGCCAGAGCAAGAATCCTGAGAGACGCTGTTCACCGGAAGTTCTTATGACAAGGTCCGGGTCGGGCTGACCTGCCGTGTATAAGTGTCGAGAGATCTCCTCCATCGTTAACTTATCTATTGCCGATTCAAGGTTCTCGCCCCTGTGAAGGTTCTCGCTAAGTAACTGTCGAACTGCGTCGGTGATCTCGCGTCTTCCGCCATAACCAATCGCGAGATTCACCGCTAGCTCTTCTCGTTTCGGACTCTTTGTGACTGCATCCTTTAGGCGCACATTCAACCACTCAGGTAACAACTCTGTAGCGCCCATAAAATGTAATTTCCAACGACCGAACTTAGAGAGCGCCTCAACTGTTTCTGCGATGATTTCGAGAAGTGGTTCCAACTCACTTTTCTCTCGGGTGAGATTATCTGTTGAGAGCATCCACAAAGTAACAACTCTGACTTTTGATTCCTCGCACCAGGTAAGAAAATCGATAATCTTTCGAGCACCGGCGCTGTGTCCACTTTTAGAAGAAGCGAGGTTTGCTTTAGCCCAGCGGCGATTACCATCGAGAATTACCCCAACGTGTTTAGGTGTCGCCTCAGAATCGAGTTTTCGAAAGAGTCGAGCTTCGTAAAGCGGATAGATGATGCTCTTTACAATACTTTTTATCAATCGCATGGGCTTTACAGATTCTGGGCTAATTTCTGGGCTTTACGCTCTGTGATGAATGACGCGATGGGAAGTGTGCCGGCAAGAGTAAAGAGAATTACTCGTTTGATTTGCCAACCTGCTCGAACTGCAAGATTGACTGTTGCTAATACATACAGCGCATACACATAACCATGAACAATTGGGATCCAGAGGACTTTTTCTTCGATACTGGGCAGATTAAGTAGATATTTGACTGGCAATTCAATAAACCAAAGGAGAAGCGACATGATTCCCGCGGCCACACTCATAATGCGATATCTAGTCAGGACTGAAGGCATAACTTAATCCTAGCTCTGAGATTCACTCTTGGATCGAATTAATGGTAGCGCCAGCGCCAATAACGCCATTAGCCACCAGACGACCACATAGGAGATATGTTGCCAATAGAAGCCAGAAACTTTGATTACTGGAATCGGAGACGGAACTCTCTCAATCTCTATCTCAGGCTGCTCACTTTGAGCAATGATGTATCCATCAAAGAAATCAGAGCCGAACTCCGAGAGCAGAAGCGCTGAATCGATTCGAGGCAAGAAACCTGATTTCACCTCGCCATATTTATTATTAATCTGACTTGGCATTAGTCGTCCGACTACTTGAATTGACTCTCTTGAAATCGGGAGCGAGTCTGCACTTATGCCGCGTACGATTGCAATTTTTCCAGAACCTTCAACTTGGAGTACGCCCACTAACCACGTACCTACTTTGCCATTCACATCCTCTTGATTAGGGGCTTGCAGATTGGACAGATATGTACCTCTAACTTGCACGATACGACTAAGCGCATCGTTACTCAAAGATTCGTTAGGTTGTGCAACCGATAACAACGCTACTGTTGCTCGCTCAGCCTGTGGTTTCGAGATTTCTTGCATCAACTGAGCCTTGTCGAGTTGCCATAAACCAAGTCTGAAAAAAATTACCGCGAAAAAAATAGCAACTACTACTACTCCGATTTTCTGACGATTAATCACAACAAGCGCTATTTATCATTCTCGCGATTGGGATCCAGTTTCTGTATTCGCTTATAGCCACTCCGGATCACAAGTCCCACTGCAACAAAGAGCAAAAAGACCACAATCGACCCCACAGTTCCAGGATTGACGATTTCAGGATCAGGAATGGCGGCCATAGGCAATAATCTACCCGTGAGCCCTTCAAAAGGTCGAATCAAAAGCCTTCTTCTGGCTGCGCTCTTCGCCCTATTTCTGGCAGGAATGAGCATTGCTGGTTTTCGTTTCGCAAATCCAGAGATCCGCTCTGATTTGGTCGCGTTCACAATCGATTCTGAAAATCAAACCACGATTCGATTCCTGATTACTCGAAAGAATCCGGCAAACCCGATTACCTGCAGAGTGATAGCACGTGATTTCAGCACTGCAATAGTGGGTGACCGATTCGTTGAGATCGGTCCCGCAACCCAAAAACGGCTTGAGCTAAAAGAGGCGATTCCTACCCGTTCACGGGCCGTTACTGCCTCTGTCGTGCGGTGCTTACCAAAAGATAGGTAAACTTCACCAATCATGAGTACCTCAAAAACTTGGCTAACCCAAGAGGCATACGACCGCCTCAAGGAGGAGTTAACCCACATCTCGACAAAAGGGCGCGAAGAGATTGTCGCCCGAATTGCCGCTGCTCGAGAGGAGGGCGACCTTAAAGAAAACGGTGGCTATCACGCAGCGCGGGAAGAACAAGGAAAATTAGAGGCGCGGATTCGCCAGCTCACTGCGATGCTTGAGAATGCTGAAGTGGGAAGTGCCCCTGTTGGAGATATGGAAGTTGTTTCATTGGGTTCGATGGTGACCGTAGAGATGGCTGGAGATACCATCGAATTTCTCTTGGGTTCAAGAGAGATTGGCGCCGAGAATGTAAAAGTCTTCAGCGAAAAGTCTCCGCTGGGAAGCGCCGTACTGGGAAATAAAATCGGCGAGAGCGTGGATTATCTGCTACCTAATGGGAAGAGTAATAGCGTAAAGATTCTTTCAGTCAAACCATATTCCGGTTAAGTTCCGATTTATTTGGGCGTTACGTTCTTGTATTTTCGGACGCTCAAAGGAATAAATATCGCCATTAACAAACCAATGTAAATCAGAGACATAATCAATGGATTTTGTGACGGAAATGAATTTGCCGTCACACCAAATATCGGTTCTAAGCCAAAAAGATCACGTACACCCGCAACCATCGTGGAAACTGGATTCCATTCAGCAACATATTGCAGAGGCCTTGGCATTCCAGTAGTTGGCGCGAATGCATTACTTAAGAAGGTCATTGGGAAGACGAAGAGGAAGACTGCGCTATTAGCCACGCGACTATCTCGCACTGAAAGGCCAACGAGAACGCCCATCCACGACATGGCATATCCAAAAATCAATAGGAATAGGAAACCGGCAAATACTTCGAAGAGACTTGAGCTTGGTCGCCACCCCACGAGTAACCCAGTAAATGCCATAACTATAAGAACGACAACATTGAGCGTGGCATCTCCAAGAGTTCTTCCCACAACAACAGCCGATCGAGAAATTGGCAAGGATCGGAAGCGGTCAATAAGACCTTTTTGCATATCTTCGGCCAAGCCAAGCGCCGTGCTCGCCACGGTAAATGCGACAGTTTGGACGAATATTCCCGGCATCAGGAGTTGTACGTAATCGACACCTGGAGTGTTGATCGCTCCCCCGAAGACATATCTAAATAAAAGCACGAACATCACCGGTTGAATAGTCGAGAAAATCAAGACCTCAGGAACCCGTAGCAATTGGAGGAGTTGGCGCTTAGTGATAACGAGCGCATCTCTCATGGCATTCATCGCTTCCCCCGCTTCGATTTAGCTCCAACTACTTCCTCGATTTGTTCCTCTGCTACATGGCCAGTGAGGGCAAGAAATACATCGTCTAGTGATGGGCGCTTCAGTGCAATATCCAAGGGTTGGATTCCTGCTGTATCGAGTTGGCGTAGCGTTTCAATCAAAGTCCTGGTTCCTTCAGGCGCAGCCACCGAAATCTTATGCATTTGAGAATCCTCTGTCGCTACGCTGTTGGTTAATCGCTCGACAATCCCTTTTGCCTTATCAAGATTCTCACTATTCACCGAGAGTTCAAGCCTTTCACCACCTACTTCGCGCTTGAGCGAATCCGCGGTGCCCTGTGCAATGACATGACCATGATCAATGACCACTATCTCATCTGCAAGTTGATCTGCCTCTTCTAGATATTGCGTGGTAAGTAAGAGCGTTACTCCACCTTTGACCAGTTCATTGATAACTTCCCACATCTCTTGTCGACCTCGCGGATCTAGTCCAGTGGTTGGTTCATCAAGGAAGAGTACTTTTGGTTTGACAATCAATGATGCCGCAAGATCAAGTCGCCGGCGCATCCCGCCGGAGTACGTTTTGATTGGTCGTTTGGCAGCATCGGTCAAGGAGAACTTCTCAAGTAACTCTGCGGCTCGCACTTTCGCACCACGACCTGAGAGATGGTAGAGGCGACCAAACATGATCAAGTTATCCCAACCAGTCAGAGTCTCATCGACTGCGGCGTACTGACCAGAAAGACCAATAATTTCTCGGACCTTTTGAGGATTTTTCACTACATCGATTCCAGCGACCTGCGCCCTACCAGAGTCAGGACGTAAGAGCGTAGCCAAGATCCGCACTGTGGTTGTTTTTCCTGATCCATTCGGTCCTAATAGAGAGAGTACGGTGCCCTCATTCACAGTGAGTGAAAGTCCATCAAGTGCGCGAACCTCGTGATGTGCACCATACGTTTTCACTAAATCTTCAGCAATGATAGACGCGCTCATGTAACTCCTAGATATTTCGCTCTTACCTACGATAGCCTCAAGAGCGATGAAAACGCCATTTCGTGACCTACCTCCTGAGGTTCCGATTCTTGCTTCGGCAGCATTCTTGGTAGCAGCTGGATTTGGTTTTATCGCTCCTGCTACCCCGATCTTTGCCCGCTCTTTTGGCGTATCACAAGCTGCTGCTGGCGCCGTTGTAAGTCTCTTCGCCTTTGCGCGATTTAGCACCGCTTTGACCGGTGGCCGATTGGTCGATCGCTTTGGCGCTCAAAAAATGATGGCTATTGGGCTCTTCATCGTATCGTTCTCTGCGCTGCTCGCGGCCTTCTCGCAGAACTATTACCAATTACTCTTTTTTCGCGGAGCAGGCGGATTTGGTTCAGCGGTTTGGACGATATCTGCGACAACGGTATTGCTTAGAGTCGTCTCCGATGATCAACGTGGACAAGCGCAATCAACTTTCCAAGCTGGATATCTCTTTGGGTCAATTACCGGACCGCTTTTTGGTGGTGCTCTCGTTGAAGTTTCACTAAGAGCGCCTTTTTTTGTCTATGCATTTACAGTCGCGGGGGCTGGACTTGTCGCACTTCTTTTTTTAGCAAAATCTGAGGGCGCTAAAAGGCAGACCGTTGCCGGCGATGATGTAACGATGTTAATTCGAAATGCGATCAAAATTCCCGGATACCAAGTTGCGATTCTCGCCTCCTTTGGATTGGCATGGGCCGTGACTAGCGTCCGGATATCTATGGTTCCGCTTTATGTAACTGAAGGGCTTGGACTTCGCCCAGTTGCCCTCGGCGCTGGACTTGCCGCGGCAACGGTCGCGCAGGGATTGACGCTCATCCCTGCAGGTAAATATGTAGATTCGCGGGGTCGTAAAGCAGGGCTATTGATCGGCTCACTCATTTCATTACTCGCTCTAGCAATTTTTGCCTTTATTGAAAACTACACGGGCTTCATTATTGCTATGGCCCTTGCCGGATTGGGCGCATCATTTCTCAGTACCGCACCTGCAGCGCTGGTAGGTGATGTGATGACTGGCAAGAGTGGGAGGGTTATTGCGGTATGGCAAATGAGCAGTGATTTAGGTTTTGTGATTGGCCCAATTGCTCTGGGGTTTGTCGCCGACCAACAGAGTTATAAAGCCTCGTTCTTAGTTGCGATGTTGTTGATTCTTCCTATCCTTCTCCGTTCGATAAATCTTCCAGACACTAGGAAGTCACACCGACCGCCGCCATTTGAACCCTAAAGATCGGTATTTACTCGCGACGAAGAATTGCAAGTAAACGTAAGATTTCAAGGTAGAGCCAGACAATCGTGACCATGAGTCCGAATGCTGCTCTCCAAGATTCTTGTTCACCTGCTCCTTGACGAATTCCCACTTCGATCTGATTGAAATCAAGAACAAGGAAGAGTGAGGCGAGGACTACTCCGCCAGCTGCGAGGAGCAATCCAAGACTTCCTACGCCATAGAACCCAAATCCCCCGCCTACGCCCATAAATGCTGCGATAAGACTTACAACACCAAGGACGAGGTAGCCAATGAGTGCGCCCATCAAGATTCTTGTGAATTGCGGGGTCGCACGGAGCTTTCCACTTCGATAGAGCGCTAGCACACCAACGAATGCTGCGAGCGTGCCAATGACTGCTTGACTGACGATGCCTGGATAAGCATCGTTAAAGAACTTGCTGATGGCTCCGATTGCAAGTCCCTCAAGACCTGCATAGGCAACAATCAAAGCTGGTCGTACAGTTCGCGAGAATGAAATAACAAGTGCAAGGCCAAGTGCGCCAAGTAGCGCGATCATGGCAACGCCAAATCCGACGTTGAAGAACCATGCCGCACCTCCCACTGCAACGAGAATTGCAAAGAGGAAACCTGTACGAGCGACTACATCATCCATAGTCATTCGACCGGTTTGCATGGAAGAAGCGCTTGGTGATGAGTACATCTCTTCGAGCGCATCTGTGGACCGTGGTTCAAAAGCTGCATAGCCTCGTTTTTCACCAAAGGCGCGACCAAGAACAGGGTTAGAACTACGCATCGTTTCTACTCTCCTTTTAAACATTACCTCTGCGCTGGAAGATCCAGGCATAGGGTAAATAATAGAGAAGGGAGATTAAATAATCCTGAGAGGGGATTTATCCCGCCATTCTGGCGGGTTGGCTATGCATGAAGCCGGATATAACGGAAAATGTGCAGGTGAGAGCAGGTCGTTGGCCTAGAGGCCTGGTCGCCCTATTCTCCGTTTTTGCGCTTTTTTTGGGTTCGGCGCTAGCCACCTCCGCAGATGAAGGACACCGGCTGATGATTGTCGATGCCTTCTCTGAAGGGGTAAGTAGTGGCTCGGAGATCTACGCAGTGCCAGAGGAGCAGGTTCAGAAGATTCTCAAGAATGAGCCGAATGAGATTCAGTCGGTACGTAAATTCTGTCAGTCACTCTCATCTCCAGAGTGTGCAGCGCAAACGGGTTTAAGTTTGCGAATCTATCTCCCTCAGTGCACGCAAACAGTTGTCAATTACTGTATCGAGACTCTTGCAATATCTCCATCGAGTGAAGCTCCTCTCCAGGCGGGATCACTCGTGGGATATACAACTGCGCGCACATATCCTGCAGATGTCACACGTGGCATTCCTGAATCAGCAACCACATCTCGGTGGAAAGTACCTGGAGTTTTAAATAAAGCGGGCACTGATACGTATGCCGTCAAGGTGCTCCTTGATGGTTTCTTATCTGCAACCTCCAACTCACTGTATGTCTTTCAAGTGAGCGCTCTGATTGAGCCTTATGAAGAAAAATCCGGCAGTGCCAATACCGATTCCGCCTGCACCTCGTGGCAATCGGGAACCGCCTGTGGAGTCCGTAAAGATTTTGTAGAGGGACAAAAGGCTCAATTGAGCGTTCGTCTTCCCAATTCAATTACTGGTTGGTTGCACGGCAGATTAAAGGGCGCTGCAATCTCTGTAGAGAAATTTGATAACAATCAAAACAAGGTGACTGTCACTGCAGAAAATGTTCGAGTTCCTGAGTTAAATACGCTCTTTACTGATGCTCAAGTTGATGCTCTTGCCAATCCAAGTTTCTTCAGACCCAATGGTCGTAAATGGAATAGCGTGAACGCAGGCAATCCAGCCTCATTGGAGTGGGTAAAGCAACTGGCAAAACCGCTTAATGATCGAGCCACCGGAGAGCACACGACCTGGTCATTCTCTACAATTCCCAGTAATCGTGGGAACAATAAATGTTTCGAAGATAAGACTGAACTTCTCGGAGTCGTGATGACCAACTCGTTGGTCTATGCACCGAGCGCACCTGAATTCGATGGCTCGCAATTGAATTATCAAGTAGGCGGTCTGCACTTTCAGCCCGATGGTAAAACACCGAACTTAGGTACCTACGATCTATTGATTAAATCTGCGACAGCACGCTGTTTATACAACTTCACTGACGCGCCACTTTCCGCCACTGTCTCTGTCACTTATGCTGATGGCGGTGAACAGAAGATTGCCACCACCACGCTCACAGAAAAAAATGGCTGGTTACACCTTGGCGCCTATGGATTTACTTTCTCCAGTCCAGTCCTTCGCGTCAAACTCAGTGGCGTTCCCAAGGCCATACCCAAGCCAAATCAAAAGGCAGAACCCGCTCAGCAACCACAACCTACAAAGAACTACACGATGACCTGCGTTAAAGGAAAGATCACCAAGAAAGTAATATCTCCTAAACCCATGTGTCCAACTGGGTGGAAGAAGAAGAAGTAGAAAAATCGCAGGCTGGTGCGAAAAAACCTGTGCCCCGGGTGGGGGTCGAACCCACACTTGGAGGATTTTAAGTCCTCTGCCTCTGCCATTGGGCTACCGGGGCGTTGCAGTTACTACGTTGAGCGGAGCGTAAATCTACCCGCTTTATCGAAGATCTTCTCCATCTCCCCTGCCTTGAGCACGCCAGTGAAGGTGTTCTGCTGGCTTGGATGATAAGAGCCCAAGAGTAAATATTCGCCAAACCTCACGCTCGCTCCATGAGCGAATGGGACCTTCCTATTCGGTAAAGGTAAATCAAAATCTCTAAGGGTCCGCCACAGTGCATCCCAAGCAAAAGATCCAAGTGCAATGTAGACACGTACCTGGTCGAGCGCTCGTAATTCCTGTTCAAACCATGACGCACAATTATCGCGCTCTTGAGGATTTGGTTTATTCTCTGGCGGTACACATCTGACCGCAGTGAGAATTCGAACTGAATCTAGAATCAAGCCGTCATCTCGCGATGAACTTGTGGGTTGATTTGCTAATCCACTTTTATGAAGCGCAGCATAAAGCCAATCACCTGATGAATCTCCAGTAAAAACTCGCCCAGTTCGATTTGCACCATGAGCGCCAGGAGCGAGTCCAACAATCACAATCTTCGCGTCGGCGGGTCCAAAACCTGGAACTGGCTTTCCCCAATATTCCTCACTGTGAAAAGCCTTTCGTTTTGTTATCGCTACCTCTTCGCGCCATGAGACCAAACGTGGACACTTTCCACATTTGATAATCTCACTATCTAAGCGTTGCAACGATGCCATCAAGAATATCTTTCTCGCTTGCGACAAATTCTTTTGCGCCACTTCGTTTCATCACTTCCGCTAAGACCAGTGCACCTGCAGCGATAACGTCAACCCTTCCTGGATGCATATAGCCAAGAGCTGAACGCTCCTGTTGGGTAAGCGAAAGAAGCCATGCGGATATCTCGAGGGTGCGCTCTGCGCTAATTCGCGCGCCATGAATTCGCTCTCGTTCATATCGAGGAAGATTCAAAGCCGCTGCAGCCACGGTAGTGGCAGTCCCTGCCACAGCAATCAAAGTTTTCGAAGAGGTAATCGCCACCACGCCCGCTGCGCTATCGATCGCTCGATTGATATCTGCCCTCGCCTCTTCAATCTCAGAGGAAGAGGGTGGGTCCTGATTGAAGTGCCGCTCGGTCATGCGCACACATCCGATATCCACGCTTATGGCGGCTTCAACCTCTTGACTGCCCAGAACAAACTCGGTGGATCCACCGCCAATATCGACGACTAAGAAGGGTGCGGAATCTGCTCGCATATCGAGTGTGGCACCTAGGAAAGAGAGGCGAGCTTCTTCACTGCCTGCTATGACCTCCGGAGCTACTCCGAGAATTTCAGTCACGGGACCAATGAAAATCTCTCGATTTTCTGCATCGCGTGTGGCGCTAGTTGCGCAAAACCGTACCTTTTCAATTCCGTGCGCATCGATGATACCTTTAAATTTTCGAAGTGCTTTGAGTGTTCGTTCTACAGCTGCCGGAGCGAAACTCTTGTTGGTATCAACTCCCTCACCTAACTTCACAATCTCCATCTCACGTACGATTTCACGACCATTGTCAACTACTAATAATCGAATTGAGTTGGTTCCGCAATCAATTGCTGCAACTTTACTCATCTGTGTTGCTCTGCTCTCTAAAAGTTTTCGAACAGGGCAGTTCATGCCACCAGTTAGGAAGTTTCGCTAGCGCTTCATCTCCGAGAACATTTACACCTTCTCCAGCAGCAAGAGCGTGTGCAATTAAAGAGTGTAGACATTTAACTCGATCTGGCATTCCTCCAGCAGATATTCCCGCTACTTCAGGCACATTCATCCCTAAAGCCTCACGTGCTGCCATGTAATCGATATGAGCAGCGAAATATTGGCCCTGCAAAGAGGTATCACTGGCAAGGCGATCATTCATTTCATGCATCAGTCCTGAACTCTCTAGGGTCGAAATCGCGCCTGTAAGACGAGGGCAAGTCGCGTAATAAAAGGTGGGAAAGGGAGTGCCATCACCAAGTCGTGGAGGCGTCTCGACAACATCAGCCTCACCACAAGGACATCGATGCGCTATTGCCTGCACATCTCGTGGAGGTCTACCAAGTTGACCTTCGATTATCCGAAGATCGTCCGGAGTTGGCTTCAATTAAAAGCTGCCAATTGAATCGATGAGATGAGTTTGGTGTACCAAGGAGCGCTACCAAATTGTTTAGCGGCAATTGGCATCTCTTTCTTCTCTTCAGCGCTCTCCTCCGTCTCCACTCCTACAACGATGTATTGACGCTCCCCTGGCAAGACAAAATGGAGACGCTCTCGCGCTTGAGATTTAACATAATTTGGATCTCGCCACTTTTGCAGCTCGATCTCTGCTTGCTCTAACCGATCTTTTCGAACTGCTATTTCCGATTCAATTGCATTTATCTGGGCTCGTTGCGTGAAATACCTTTGTGCAGGGGGTGCGATTGTCAGCGCGATGATGAAGATTACGACTGAGATAGCGATAAATCGTGCAGTTACTCCGCGTTTTACAGCCACTGCTCTCACCCCTTACTGCTTAATTCTCGCTATCCCTGGAATCGTGGAAATGCGCCCTTACCTGCAAAAGTCGCACGAGGACCTAAGATTTCTTCGATTCTTAGTAGCTGATTGTACTTAGCGACCCGTTCCGATCGAGCAGGAGCCCCAGTTTTGATCTGACCACAGTTAGCAGCTACTGCCAGATCTGCAATCGTGGTGTCTTCGGTCTCCCCGGAGCGATGGCTCATCATCGAGCGGTAGCCAGACTTATGTGCCAGCTCCACTGCATCAAGCGTCTCGGTCAAAGTTCCGATTTGATTGACCTTAACCAGAAGTGCGTTAGCAGCTCCGCGTGAAATGCCGTCAGCAAGGCGAACTGGATTTGTTACAAAAAGGTCATCTCCAACGAGTTGCACGCGGCTACCTAATTTCTTCGTGATTGCAACCCAACCATCCCAATCATTTTCATCAAGTGGATCCTCGATAGAAACTAATGGGTATGCATCGACCAACTCTTGGTAGTAGTCGATCATCTGCTCGGATGGACGAGCACTGCCCTCAAATGAATATTTGCCGCTTTTATAAAACTCAGTCGCTGCCACATCGAGAGCGAGCCCAACATCTTTCCCTGGAATGAAGCCCGCGTTGCCAATCGCTGTAAGAATCAAATCTAGCGCTGCTCGATTGCTACTGAGATTTGGTGCAAAGCCACCTTCATCACCAATGCTGGTAGCTAATCCCTCTTTCTTCAATACAGATTTGAGGCTGTGATAAATCTCTGCGCCCCAACGGAGCGATTCTGCAAAATTCTTAGCGCCGAAGGGCGCAACCATAAATTCTTGGATATCAACATTTGTGTCTGCATGTGCGCCACCATTTAATATGTTCATCATAGGCACCGGCAACAAAGTTGCAGATTCTCCTCCCAAATAAGAGAAGAGCGGCTTTGATGAATCTATGGCAGCTGCCTTTGCAGTTGCTAGAGAGATGCCGAGCAACGCGTTAGCGCCAAGTCGAGATTTGTTAGCTGTGCCATCAAGTCCAATCATTTTCTCATCGAGTTCTCGTTGCGAATGGGATTCGATACCAATCACGGCAGGAGCCAACTCGTGAACAACCCCACTTATTGCTTTCTGAACACCTTTGCCACCATAACGCGAACCGCCATCACGTAACTCGACCGCCTCGTGTGCTCCGGTCGAGGCACCAGATGGCACAGCAGCAACACCTCGTACACCACTATCTAGAACTACTTCGACTTCAATAGTCGGATTTCCACGTGAATCCAGAATCTCACGAGCAATAACTGACTTGATCGCTGCCATGGTCGTCTCCTCTATCTCCGCAATTCCGACTCTAATAGTCGAGCGCGAGTTCTTAATGCAAATTCAGGATCTATGCCATGCTCGTTCGCCAGAGCCACCACTGCGAAGAGTAGGTCGCCGACCCTCTCCTCCGTGACCTCACCTAAAACCTTGGAAATCTCACTTTCAGTAATAACTTTTGGCTTTTCAAAGGCACGCCCATGCTTTTCCGCCCGATGTAATAATTTCGAGGTTAGGGAGAGAGCTGGTTGATTTAACGGCACGCCATCCACCGCCGAAGTTCTCGATTTCTCTGCAGCTTTGAGTTTTTCCCAATTTCCTTCAACCTGAGTGGAAGTTAGATTTTCTACTTCCGCGAAAACGTGCGGATGACGTCTAATTAATTTATCGCAAATTGCGCCAGCGATATCTTCGATAGAAAACGGACCGACTGGGCGCTCTTCTCCAATTCGAGCATGAAAATAGACTTGCAAGAGCACGTCACCGAGTTCCTCAACCATATCGTCACGATCTGCTCGCTCAACTGCGTCAATGAACTCGTAGCTTTCCTCCAGAAGATATGTAAGGAGGGATTTGTGGGTTTGCTCTCCATCCCATGGACATCCACCTGGTGAACGCAAAGTGTCCATCACCTCTCGAAGGCGATGGAGGTTACTCGTTTGATTCACAATGCATTCCTACTGCTTCGCAGCAGGAAGAGCCCCTTCAGTTGGGTCTGCTGGTTCGACACGATTAGTTTGAACATTCCACGTGCCATATCGCGGATTCACTACCAGTTTCTCACTTACTGCAGTTTCAGTAAGCATCTTTTGGAGCGCAGCAACTACTTGACCATCATCAGTTGCGTTCGGAGCAATAACAGCTCTCAACTTATCTTGCAGGAGAATTAGAGCAAGGTATTCGTCAAGATCAATTGAAGCGATACCTGCATTTACTAATGCGACTGATAATTGATCTTCACCGCCAACATTCTGAAGGACTTCGGCGCGACGAGCTGAAATTTCTCCTGGAAGCGCTACGACTTTCCGTTCCTGCGCTGCCTTGGTCAACAAAGCGCTAAAAATGTGAAATTCAAGTTGATTGCGGGTAAGTGCATCTCCCGAGAAGCCCTCTTGAGGAGTGGTGTTGAATTTGATTCGCTCATCCAAAATAGTTGAGATGCTCGCTTGTAATTTTTTATTAGTTATTTTTCCACTTTTGAAAGAGGCAGCGTCAGAGGGATTACTACATCCTGAAAGCAGTAATGAGGCAAGAGCTAAAAGCACCACGCCAATTTTTTTCCGGCTACCTCTGTTCACCCGTAATCAACTCTCTTTCTTCTCTGCGTTTGCCCGACTAGCACCTTCACGGATGGTGGACTCCAAAGCCGCAGCCACCCATTCGAGAAGAGAATTATCGCCCAACTTCACCTTTTCAAATGCCACCCCAGTTGGCGCAGGTAGGGGTAGTAGCAAAATAGCCTGGCTCGCCTTGTATATATGCCCTGGATAGAGCCGTTCCATCCGAACTGCCAGCGAATCCCCCAGCGTTACTGGCGCCAACCGGAGATGTCTTCCATGTGCCACTACCTCGGTCAAATCGAGAGCTTTGGCGCGCACTCGTACCTTCGCAATCTTGAGAAGGCTGACCACTGGCTGAGGATATGGACCAAATCGATCGATGAGTTCATGTTCGACCTCATCAATCTGCTCTTCTTGGGTAGCGCCAGCCAAGCGCCGGTACAAATCAAGTCGAACTCTCTCGCTATCAACGTAGTCATGCGGGAGGTAAGCATCGATAGGCAATTCGATTTTGCACTCTTGCTCTTGATGTTTTTCTCCCTTGAAATCTGCAACAGCCTCGCCAATCATTCTCATATATAGATCGAAGCCCACGTCAGCAATGTGGCCAGACTGTTCTCCACCCAAAAGATTCCCTGCACCTCTAATCTCAAGATCTTTCAAGGCTACTTGCATTCCCGAACCCAATTCAGTGTTAGCGGCAATGGTCTCTAACCTGTCATGAGCAGTTTCAGTGAGAGGCTTATCAGTATCAAAGAGGAAATATGCATAACCCCTCTCACGACCTCTGCCAACGCGTCCACGAAGTTGATGGAGTTGGGATAGCCCCATTCGGTCAGCTTGCTCAACAATCAACGTATTTGAATTTGGAATATCGATGCCACTTTCAATAATTGTTGTGCAAATTAACACATCAAATTCACGCTCCCAAAATGCAAGAATCACCTCTTCAAGAGCGCTCTCACTCATTTGGCCATGAGCGACTCGAATTCTTGCTTCAGGCACAAGCTCTGAGATTCGAGATGCACAGCGATCAATACTGTTGACGCGATTGTGTATGTAGAAGACTTGACCATCTCGTAAAAGCTCACGACGAATTGCAGCAGTAATCTGCTTCTCTTCGTATCCACCGACATAAGTTAAAACCGGATGGCGCTCCTCGGGAGGAGTTGCCATTATTGACGTCTCTCGGATTCCAGTGATGGACATTTCTAAAGTTCGTGGAATTGGCGTCGCCGACATGGAAAGTACATCAACGTGAGCGCGAAAACGCTTTAGTTTTTCCTTATGCTCTACTCCAAATCTCTGCTCCTCATCGATAATTACCAAGCCTAAATCTTTGAACTGAACATCTCCGGAAAGCAACCGGTGCGTACCAATTACTACGTCGACTCCACCTTCTTGTAGTTCGACGAGATTCTTTTTAATTTCTCCAGCAGTTGCGAATCTGGAGAGCCCGGCGACCTTCACCGGAAATCCAGCAAAACGTTCGGAAAAAGTTGTCAGATGTTGTTGGACAAGTAACGTTGTGGGCACGAGCACAGCTACTTGTTTGCCATCTTGTACTGCTTTGAATGCTGCGCGAATGGCAATTTCAGTCTTGCCAAAGCCAACATCACCGCAGACAATGCGATCCATCGGATATGGAGCTTCCATATCTTGCTTTACCTCACCGATAGTTGCTAATTGGTCTACCGTCTCTACATAAGCAAAAGCATCCTCTAATTCACGTTGCCAAGGAGTATCTGGCGAAAATGCGAATCCTGGTGAACTGGTGCGGGCGGCATAGAGTTGAATGAGCTCGGCTGCAATCTGCTTTACCGCCTTTCGGGCTTTACCTTTTGCCTTCTGCCAATCCGCTCCACCCATGTGATGAACTGTCGGATTTTCACCCCCAACATATTTGCTGACCTGATCAAGTGAATCGGTAGGTAAGTAGAGGCGATCACCAGATTGGCCCCGCTTGCTCGATGCGTACTCAATAACTAGATACTCGCGTTTGGTCCCATTCACTTCTCGCTCAGCTATCTCGATGAACTTTCCGATTCCATGAATCTGGTGAACGACAAAATCTCCTTCCTTGAGGGATAGTGGATCAATACGATTTTTCCGCCGTGATGCGAGTGAGCTCTTTTCACCATCTTGCGCTTTACTGCCCGCAAAGTCCCGCTCTGTTATAAGAACGAACTTTGTTGGTTCGGAGATAAAACCATGGCGAATTGGTGAAGTGGTGATAAAAACTCCACCAGTGAGTAATGAGTTAGAAGTGGGAATTCCCTCACCTCGTAACATTTCTTCGTATCGCATCGCAGTGCCATGGCCAGTAGCAGTCATTAATATCGACCACTGTTCATTGATTTTCGCTCTCAGATAGTCGATCAGGCGCTCAGAATTACCTCGAAATGGCTCTACTCCTCGTAATTGTGAATCGGTCGCATCCTCACCTCCACCAAAAGGAGCAATTGACGAAAGAGTATGTCCAGAGCTTTGAGCGCGCTCCAATTCCTCATCGAAATCTCGAAATGAATGATGGCGCAAGGTGCTCAAATCAATTGGCGTGCGACCGCCCGCAGCGGCATTGAGCCATGAAGCTTCAAGAAACTCCTCGCCAGTCTTTATTAACTCCGCTGCACGATTACGAATCAGTTCCGGTCCAACCAGGATAATCTCCGAATGATTTCCCAATAAATCGGTAAGAGTCTCCATTTCGCTAACTAGGGCTGGCATCAAAGACTCCATGCCTTCGATAGGAATTCCATCGCTAATTCGCGTTAACATCTCTGAAAGTGATGGATTTATCTCTATTAATTCTCGCGCTCGCTCCTGAATTTCGCTGGTAATGAGAATCTCTCGCGCAGGTAAGGCATAAAGACCTTCTCCGCAAACTTCCAACGAACGCTGGTCTGCAACGGAAAAGTAGCGAACTTCATCAATTACATCATCGAAGAATTCCACGCGGATAGGGTGTTGAGCTTGCGGCGGGAAAAGGTCGATGATGCCACCGCGTTGCGCGAATTCACCACGCTTTTCGACAAGATCAGTTCGGCTATAGCCAAGCTGAAGCAATTCTTTAATTGCAACGCCTATTTCGATCTGAACACCTGCCTGAAATAGCGGCACATCTGCGCTACCAAATCCTTTAATGAAAGGTTGAATGAATGAACGGACAGGTACGACTACTACGTCGCAGCGATTGTTGAGGATTGCTCGCAAACTCTCAAACCTGCATGCGACAGTATCGCTCTGTGGGCTCAGACGTTCATGAGGTAACGTCTCCCAACTTGGGAATAGATGAACGCTCTTTTGATGAAGAAGGTATTTCAATTCCTCAAAGAGCTCTTGGCCATTGTTAGCTGTGAGCACGACTATTGGAGCCCCGGTCTGCCTTCTCGACGAAAGTTGTGCGTGGGATGAAATGAGCACTCCGGCAGAAGGCAGTGGTGCGATGACTATCTCGCCAGAACTAAGGGCGCGGTCTGAGGTGGATATATCAAGGACATCAATAAGGTGGGTCAGATCCACTCGCTCCCCTCTCTTTAAACATGGCCAAAGAGCCCCAAATTTCCGCGGAGGCGGGGGGCTCGGTCATATCCGTCTTTCGACGGGGTAATGCTGGGTAATGTTACCGCGCTCGCTCTGCCAAGATATGACCATGCAAACCTCGGCAACAAACCTGCGCGCAGATGTGCGTCGATTAGGGGAATTGTTGGGTCAGACGCTGGTGCGACAAGAAGGCCAAGCGCTCTTGGATTTAGTTGAATCTGTTCGGTTAGCCGTGCGCGAAGATTCACCCCTAGGCGCGAATATCCTAGAAAAAGTGAGTGTAAACGAGAGTATTAAATTAGTTCGCGCTTTTAGCACCTACTTCCATCTGGCAAATATCGCAGAGCAGGTTCACCGCGCTCGCGCTTTGTATGAAGGTCGTGTAAATGGCCAATCGTGGTTGCAACAAACTTTTCATAAAATTGGCGAGGCAAAGATAACTCCCGATGAATTGGCACGAGCAGTAGCAACGCTCTCGGTTCGTCCTGTATTCACTGCTCACCCGACCGAAGCCGCGCGCAGATCGGTACTAAGTAAATTAGGGACCGTCGCACATTTACTTGATGAGCAAAATATGCGAGAGCGAGATAAGAAACTTGCAGAGGCAATAGAACTCCTTTGGCAGACTGATGAATTACGACTGGAACAGCCTGAGCCGCTCGATGAAGCCACAAATGCTCTCTATTACCTCGATGATTTACATCGTTATACCGTTCCTCAAGTCCTCGATGATTTTTCTTTCGAACTTTCTCGATATGGAATCGAACTCGATCCATTGGCGCGCCCTCTCTCATTTGGGAGTTGGATTGGCGGTGATCGCGATGGCAATCCAAATGTCACGCCTGCAATTACCTCTGAAACCATTGCTCTACAAGTCGGGCATGCCGTTCGAGTTCTACTTGAAAAGCTCGATGCTTTACGTCAGTCTCTCTCCGTTTCAGCCAGACTTGTAGGAGCCAGTGATGCGCTGGTTAAATCGATTGAGCAGGACCTGCAAAACCTTCCTGAGTTTGAAGATCGTTTTAAACGTCTTAATGTGGAGGAGCCGTATCGCCTCAAAGCAACTGCTATTCGCCACAAATTGATGCTCACCCAGAAACGCCATGCTAACCAAGGGCCGCATGTCCCTGGTCGTGATTATGCCAACACCCAAGAACTCTTAGATGATTTATTGCTCATGCGGGACTCGCTCTTAGCGCATAAAGGTGAATTGATTGCTTCAGGAGAATTGGAGCAAATGATTCGAACCGCTTCAGCATTTGGTTTGACCCATGCAACACTTGATGTGCGCGAACATTCGCATCAGCATCACCATGTGCTCAATCAATATTTCAGCGCAAAAGGGATTACTGGATATCTTGATTTCGATGAAGAAGCCCGAATGCGATTGTTGGTCTCGGAGTTGCGAAATGGCGAAAAAATCAATCGTGAAGAGCTGGATTCACGTGGAAAACAGACTTTTGATACCTTCACTGTAATTGGAGAAATAATCGATAAATTCGGTGACGAAGCAATAGAAAGTTATATAGTCTCAATGACCAAATCCGCCAACGATCTGCTTGCAGCGGTGGTGCTTGCTGTGAAAGCTGGCTTAGTAGATCTTGGGAGCGGAAGAGCAAATATTGGATTCGTTCCCTTGCTTGAGACCGTAGCCGAATTACAAAGTGCAGATAAAATTGTTAATCAACTACTTGAAATCCCTGAATATCGGGAGATTGTCGAGCTACGCGGTGATATTCAAGAAGTCATGCTGGGATATTCAGATTCCAATAAAGATGCAGGTATCACCACTAGCCAATGGGAGATACATCGCGCCCAACGGAAATTACGTGATCTCACAGGCAAAGCAGGGATTCATTTACGAATATTCCATGGACGAGGTGGCTCTGTTGGACGCGGTGGTGGTCCAACTTATGATGCGATTTTGGCGCTCCCGTGGGGTTCGCTTGCTGGAGAGATAAAGATGACCGAACAAGGCGAGGTCATCTCTGATAAATACTCGTTACCCTCGCTTGCGCGTGAGAATGTCGAGTTAATTCTTGCTGCAGCCCTTGAAGCAACCGTATTAAATCGTGCGCCACGACAGAGCGTTCGCGACCTTGCTAATTGGGATTCCTGCATGGACTTAGTGAGTAGCGCGGCGATGACCTGCTATCGCAATCTTGTCGATCACCCAGACTTGCCCAAATATTTCTATCAATCTACCCCTGTAGAACAATTAGGAAATCTCTATCTTGGCTCGCGTCCATCACGTCGACCTGATTCCGATGCGGGGCTCTCTGGCTTGCGGGCAATTCCGTGGGTCTTTGGTTGGACCCAATCACGACAGATTGTCCCTGGTTGGTTTGGAGTAGGAAGCGGACTCAAAGCTGCTCGCGAGGCTGGGCAAGGAAAAATCCTGGACCAAATGTTTGATGAGTGGCACTTCTTCATGACTTTCATCAGCAATGTGGAGATGACTCTTGCAAAGACTGATTTACATGCCGCAGAGCTCTACGTTAATTCACTTGTCGATGACGAGCTCAAACATTTCTTCAAGGAAATCACCCGTGAATATCAACTCACAGTCGATGAAATTCTCCTGCTCACCAAAAAGAGCGCACTTCTTGGAGATCAACCAATACTTGCCCAGACTCTTGCGATTCGTGATGTCTATCTCCGTCCCATGCAGCTGCTCCAAGTTTCGCTCTTACAGCGGGTGCGTAATGGTGAAGAGGTCGATGGTGTTTTAAATCGAGCGCTTCTGCTTACTATCAACGGGATCGCCGCGGGGCTCCGTAATACGGGGTAATTTCTACTTATTAAAATTTTGTTGGGTGAGTTCAAGTCCTTTAGTAATGAGAGACTCGATAGCGTCACAACCACGCACCACCAAATCGGGGATTACATTCCGCTCATTCTTTCCAAACTTATCCAAGACATAGTCAGCGGTATCTTGCTGAGTCACTGGGCGACCAATGCCCATGCGAATCCGGAAGTAATCCGGAGTACCTAGTGATTGCGTTAAAGATTTGAGGCCGTTATGCCCATTATCGCCACCACCGATTTTTACTCGGATAGCCTCGAACGGGATATCTAATTCGTCATGAATTGCAATGATGTTCTCAGGAGAGCAGTTGAAGTACTGTGCAAGTGGTGCAACAGCATTTCCGGAATCATTCATATAGGTCTGCGGCTTGACGATGATTAAACGAGGCGCCTGGCTGCCTACGCCAAGTCGGACTTCGGCTACCTGTACTCGATACTTATGTGATCCGAACTTTCCGTCAAGGCGTTTTGCTAATTCATCTGCAACAAGGAAGCCGATGTTGTGGCGAGTCGAGGCATATTTATCCCCCGGATTACCAAGCCCGACGACTAGCCATGAATTCGACACATTGGCATTCATGGCTGTTTCGCAATAAATCTAGCGATTGATTAACTCTTTGCTGTGGCTTCGCCTGAAGCGCCTTCAGCAGCGGCAGCGCCTTCAGCAGCGGCAGCGCCTTCAGCAGCAGGAGCTGCAACAACCTCTTCAACAGCAGAACGAACGCTCAGGTGAACAACAATCATCTTTGGATCGCTCACCAAGGTGACGCCATCAGGAAGTTTGACGTTAGCAGCATAGAGAGAATCTCCTGCGACTAGTCCCTCCATATCTAGTTCAAGGTGGGCTGGAATAGAGGTCGCTTCAACTTCAACCTCGATTGAGTTATGTACGTGCTCCAAGATTCCATCTTGGTCGTACTTTCCAAATGCATGGACAGGAACCGAGACCACCACGCGCTCACCACGACGGACCAGAATCAAATCGATATGTTCGAGAGTTCCCTTAATCGGATCACGGACAACGGATTTTGGCAGGGTGAGTTCAACCTGTGAACCTAAATCGATATCGAGAAGTACGTTTGAGGTCTTCAGCGCAACGCCGATTTCGCGCGCAGGAAGAGCGATATGGATTGGCTTCTCGCCATGACCGTAGATAACTGCAGGCACTAGACCATCACGTCTGGCACGACGTGCGGCGCCCTTTCCAAATTCAGAGCGAACCTTCGCTGCAATCTTGATTTCGGCCATCTGCTCCCCCGCTGTTCTCGGTTACTTTCCAGCAAGACACGAGGCGGGCCCTAGAGCAAGCCGTCGATGACGGGACTGTCATCCCCTCGCCGGAAGGGTTGAAGAGTAGCCCAGGAAGGCTAACTTTGAAAAATCTGGCTATCTACTGGTTAGGAGTGGCCATCAAAGAGGCTGGTGACCGAACCATCCTCAAAGACCTCGCGGATTGCCCGTGCAAGAAGCGGTGCAATCGACAGGACAGTCAGGCGATCAAATCGAGATTCCTCAGGTATCGGCAGGGTGTTGGTGACGACAACCTCACTCACTAGCGAATTCTTTAGTCGATCAATCGCTGGACCAGAGAGCACAGCATGAGTAGAGGCAACAATTACTTCGCGTGCACCTTCATCAAATAGGGCATCGACAGCTTTAGTGATAGTTCCTGCGGTGTCGATCATGTCATCGATGACTACACAAGTCTGTCCCGAAACATCACCGACAACGCGTCCGGTCTTCGACTCATTGGGAACGTGAGGATCTCTAGTCTTATGGATGAAGGCGATTGAGCATCCACCAAGTAAATCCGACCAGCGCTCTGCGACGCGTACCCGACCTGAGTCTGGTGAGACAATCGTTAATCGTGAGCGATCGACTTTGCTTCCGACATAGTTGGCAAGTAGTGGTAACGCAAAGAGATGATCGACTGGACCATCGAAGAATCCTTGAATCTGCGAGGTGTGTAAATCAACAACCATCAAACGATCTGCTCCAGCAGTCTTAAAGAGATCAGCCATCAAACGGGCAGAGATTGGCTCGCGACCACGATGCTTCTTATCTTGCCGGGCATATCCGTAGAAAGGTGCAATGACCGTTATTCGTTTGGCAGATGCTCGCTTGAGCGCATCCACCATGATTAATTGCTCCATGATGTGTTTATTCACCGGAGTTGCATGGCTTTGCAAGACGAAAGCATCACAACCTCGGACGCTCTCTTCGAAGCGCACAAAAATTTCACCGTTTGCGAAATCGTAAGCAGAGGTAGGTGTGAGAGGTATACCTAATTCGTCACCGACCTCTTGAGCTAACTCAGGAAAGGCGCGACCAGTAAAAAGTCGAAGACGTTTCTCAGAGGAGAGTCGGATTTCGCTCACTTCACTCCTATTTATTCTTACTCGCTTGATCTGCGGCTTTCGCAGAATCGCTTCCTGCTCGCTTGCGCCCTACCCAGCCGAGAATATTCCGTTGTTGCCCTCTTCCCACGCCCATTGCCCCTGGTGGCACATTTTCTGTTATGGCCGAACCTGCGGCGGTGTAGGCCCCATCGCCCACCTCGACCGGAGCGATCAGGATGTTGTCGCTACCAATCCGAACGTGGTCACCGATGATGGTCTGATGTTTGGCGACCCCGTCATAGTTGGCCGTGATGGTGCCCGCCCCGATATTGCTCTCCACTCCAATGGTGGCATCGCCGATATACGACAGGTGCGGCACTTTGGAGCCTGCTCCAATTGTTGAATTCTTGACCTCGACAAAGGAGCCGACTTTCGCCCCATCGCCCAGATGCGCTCCCGGTCGCAGGAAGGAATATGGACCAACATGTGCGTGGCGACCGATGCTGGCGCCATCACATTCAGACTTGGTAATGACCGCATCTGCACCCACGGTGCAGTTGAAGAGGCGAGTGTCGGGGCCAATGAGGCTGCCCCGTCCGATGGTGGTCGCGCCTTCGATTTGGCAACCGGGCTTGATAGTCACATCTGGTTCAATCCTGACCGTAACATCAACAAAAGTTGTTGGTGGATCAATCAAAGTTACTCCGTTGGACATCAACTGAAGATTGATTCGATCGCGCATGATTGCAGTTGCTTCAGCGAGTTGAATTCGATCATTGACACCAAGGATTTCAAAATAATCATTTGCCACAACTGGAATTATCTTCTTGCCACGTGCTCGGATGATTTCGATAGCGTCAGTTAAATACTCTTCCCCTTGCGCGTTATTTGGTTTTATCTCGGCGAGCGCTGATTTGAGCGCTTTAGCATCAAAGGCGTAGATGCTGGAATTTACCTCGTGAACTTCGCGTTCCTCATCGGTGGCATCTTTTTCTTCCACTATTTTCACAATTCCATTTTCGGGATCGCGAATAACTCTGCCGTACCCATGTGGATCATCGACATCAGCAGTGAGCACTGCCGCTCCTGCCTTTTCATTCTGAGATACCTGCACCAAGTGGTTGAGTGTTACGCCCGTGATGAGGGGCGCATCACCGGCAACCACCACGACGACTGAATCGTCAGGAACTTCTACTGCCTCTAACGCGATTCGCACCGCATGTCCTGTGCCACCACGTCGCTCTTGTAAGACTGTTGTGATTGCTCTGTCGTGTGCGCCTATCTCTTCGATTACTTGTTCACTCTTTGCTCCGACGACGACCACGCGCTTATTCGCGCCCAATAAATCGGTTGCAGTAAGGGCGTGACTAATTAGGGTTCGGCCAAGGATCGAATGAAGCACCTTTGGTACGTCAGATTTCATCCGCGTACCTTCACCGGCGGCGAGGAGTATCGCTATCGTCTGCGGTTGATTCAGCGCCATTGGAAGGCGTACTCCCTCCTTGCAGTTGCAGTTGAGGCGGTGCCTGCGCTCCGCCACCTGGTATCGATCCAGGACCCTGGGCTTCAAAGGCCCATGTGCTAGCCACTACACCATGGCGGAACCCGTATTCTCTCGCATTTTCACGCCGGTTTCGACCAGCCTTTATTTGCGCCTTTATTTGCACAGGCGCGCCACTACCCTTGGCGGATATGAGCGCACCCTCCCCACGATCTGCTCCAGCATCTACTCCCGCCTCAGGGGGTAACCGAACGCGAATGAGTAGCGCTGCTCGCCGAGAGCAAATCATCGCAACAGCGGTTGAGGTCTTCGCCGAGAGCGGCGTTGAGGGAACAAGCGTCGAAGAGTTGGCAGCTAATGCCGGGGTCTCAAAGCCACTGATCTACGAACACTTTGGGAGTAAAGAGGGGCTCTATGCCGTTGTCGTGGATCGCGAGATGCGTGCTCTCTTGGAACTTATCTCGAGCACCTTGGAGACGGGTCGACCGCGGGTACGAGCTGAACGCGCTGCGCTCGCTTTCCTTACCTACATCGAAACTAGAAGTGCTGGCTTTCGATTATTGGTGAGAAATTCTCCAGTCGGCGGACAGAGTGGATCATTTGCCACATTGCTGAGTGAAGTTGCATCGCAAGTAGAACATATCTTCATCGAAGAATTGGCATCCCGTGGATTTTCCGCGGAGATGGCACCTATGTACGCCTCGATGCTCGTAGGGATGGTTGCTCTAACCGGTCAATGGTGGCTAGATGCGCGATTGTTTACTCGAGAAGAGGTCGCCGCACACATCGTCAATCTTGCATGGAATGGACTAAGCGACCTCGAGGCGCACCCTCGTCTCTCCTTTGAAAGTCGACGAAACCATGACAGATAGGCAGAGCTATTCTGTTAGAAAAGATGAGGTTGAAGAGCTCGTCTCTGCATGGCGACGTGAGCGCCCTGATCTTGATAGCGCACCTCTTGAAGTCTTAAGTCGAATCACCAGACTCGCGCGTCACTTAGATATTGCTCGACGGGCTGCATTTGCTGAACATGGTTTGGAAACCTGGGGCTTTGATGTACTAGCAGCGCTCCGTCGCGCAGGTGCTCCCTATCAACTTACTCCCGGCCAACTCATTCATGAAAACTTAGTGACGAGTGGAACTATCACCAACCGTTTAGATCGTTTAGAAGGTGATGGACTTCTCGCACGCCATCCCGACCCATCCGATGGGCGGGGTACTTTGGTCCGAATCACCGATAAAGGCATCAAGGTTGTCGATGCGGCACTTGTTGATTTACTTAATCGGGAGAAGGAACTCTTGAAATCGCTACCGAACAAGGAGCGCGATGACTTGGCTGGATTATTGAGTCGGATGCTCGAGCATGTTGAGAGCGCAATTCCTCCGATTAAATAACTTTCGGACCACCCACAGGGCTATGCGCTCGTCCCAACTGTGAGACCGCCCCTGTTGAGGAGAGCGCTACTGCAAGATCGATTGCCGCCTCTTCACTCTTTGCTAAGAATGCAACAGTTGGGCCAGATCCAGAGACGAGAGCGCCAATTGCCCCCGAATCCATGCCAGCAGAGAGCGCTAACTTCAGCGCGGGTCGGAGTGAGCAGGCTGCCGGTTGTAAATCATTGACTAGTGACTTTCCCAGTGCGATGGGATCGCCGCTACTTAACGCATGCATCAACTCTTCACTCACTCGTGGCGCTCGCTGAGCAAAACCTTGCCGTAATCGATCGCACTCTTCATAGACTGCCGGAGTAGATAGCCCTTGAGACGAGTATGCAAGGACCCAATGAAAAGTTCCACGCGCGAGCGCTGGAGTAAGGCGATCGCCGCGACCTGTACCTACCGCGGTCCCACCTGTCAGCGAGAATGGAACATCGCTACCCAATTGACGTGCTAAGCCAATCAATTCATCTTTACTCATTTTGGTTTCGTAGAGCGCATCGAGTGCAACAAGAACTCCTGCAGCATTCGCGCTCCCACCTGCCATGCCGCCAGCAATCGGAATCTGTTTCTTAATCGCTATAACGAGGTCTAATGGAACTTTCTTCCGTTGAGCAAATAACTGTGCAGCTTTGTACGCAAGGTTTTTATTGTTGGTAGGAAGGTTAGCAATATGCGGATTATCACCAGAGAAGTGCAGTGTGATTCCAGAGCCACTCTCGCCCGGTTCCACTTTGATCTCATCGTAAAGCGAAACGGCTTGGAACACTGTAGCTAGGTCGTGATAACCATCATCGCCTTTTGCCCCCACAGATAATTGCAAATTAATCTTTGCAGGGGCTTTGACCAAAGTCATGGTTCTACCCTAATCAACTCGGGAGTGAAATGCCTCGCGCAATCGCAATAAAGTCCTCGAGTCTCAGGTTCTCTGCTCTATTGGTTGGGTCTACTCCGGCGGCAATCAAGAGTTCAGAAGCGCGCTCACTAGAGCCCAAGAAAGTACCTAAGGAAGAGCGCAACATCTTTCGACGTTGCGCGAAAGCGCTATCGATAATTGCGAAGGTGCGCTTTCGGAGCGATTCGTTATGTAAATCACTATGGTGATGGTGCACGAACGAGAGTAGGAGTGAATCAACGCGCGGGGCTGGCCAGAAGACTTCGCGAGAAATTGCGCTGGCAATCTGCGAATCTGCCCACCATTTCAACTTAACGCTCGGGATTCCATAAGACTTTGATCCAGGTTGCGCTGCCAACCGCTGGGCGACCTCAGCCTGAACCATCACAATACCCCGAGTGATTGTGGGGAAATATTCCAAGAGATGGAGCAAGACCGGCACCGATACGTTGTAAGGCAAATTCGCTACTAACGCAGTTGGCGTGGGATGAATCTCGGTGATAGTGAGCGCATCTTTATTGATGACGTGCAAGTTCGAAGCTCGCTCTGGAAGATGTGCATCCATCGTCTTGGGAAGTTGTTCAGCTAACCTTTTATCAATTTCAACC